>JAAYZX010000039.1 GCA_012514635.1 Actinomycetota bacterium | reverse complement strand
TTGATCTTGTATTTGGAGCCGGGGGTGACCCCATCGTAATAGGCGTAAGACTCACCCACGTAAGTGCCGTCCGGGATGGAGCGCAGCTCGCTGCGCATCATCTGCTCGGTAGAGTCGAAGAGGAATTCCTTGTGGGCTTCAAAGACGGGGCGGCCGTAGCGCTCCAGGATCTTATGAATACCGCGCTCACCCACCACGCAGCTGCCGATCTCGGCGCGCATATCCTCGGCCACGATATCCAGGCGCACGTTGGCAAAGATCAGGTCCCACACGTCCTTACGTAGCTTACCCTTCTCGTACACCTTGATGGGTGGGATGCGCAGCGTCTCCTGCCACACTTCCGTGGCCCGCGGATTGTATGATCCGCGTACATTGCCGCCCACATCGGCCTGGTGGCCCTTCACAGCCGCCCAAGCCACCAGCTCGCCCTCCCAAAAGATGGGCTTATAGGCGGCTACGTCGTTGTTCTGATTGCCCATGGAGAAGACGTCGTTGTGGAAGATGACGTCGCCGTCATGGATGTCGTCGCCGTAATAGTCGATGATGTATTTGCACACCGGCTGCAGCGAGAAGGCAAGGATGGGCAGGTTCTCCTTCTGCTCCAGCATATCGCCCTTGTAGTCGTAGAGACCGGTCACGAAATCTTGGGCTTCACAGAGAATGGGAGATCGTGTAGTACGGGACATGGCGATACTCATCTCTTCGGTGATGCTCTTGAGCCGCTTCTGGAGAATGGAGACCAGGATGCGGTCGATGGGGATGGATTTGTCCACTTCATATTGCTTCATGTGAGGTTTCCCCCTGTGGGCGGATGGTTCGTGGTGTCACCGTGTGATGTGATCTCATCCAGTCCGGCCAGGATCTTCTCCGGTGTGATAGGCAGGTCCATGCAGCGATATTCTGTGGCGTGATAAACCGCCTCGGCTATGGCCGGCGCTGTAGGTGATACGAGCCCTTCGCCTGCCTCCTTGGCACCGAAGGGGCCTTCGGGTTCGTAGGTCTCGATGGTAACGGACTCACCCGTGGGCATGTCGAGGGCCGTCGGTATCTTGTAGTCTAGGAAAGTGGTGTTGAGCGTACGCCCATCCTCCATGGCGAACTGCTCGTACAGAGCGTAGCCGAGACCCATGTGAATGGATCCCTCCAACTGCCCTTCCACTCCCATAGGGTTGAGGGGTACGCCGCAATCGTGGGCCGTCCACATTTTCTGGACCTGGACCTGTCCGGTATCAAGGTCAACTTCCACTTCCGCTACCTGTGTACCGAAACTGAAGGCCGGCGTCACCAGGCCCTTGCCGCGAGGCGTGTAGTACCCGTGAGCGATGAGCGGTTCCCCCCGGCGCGACTTCTGGACCATGGCGACGGCCTCGCCGAAGGCCAGGCCGCGATCAGGCCGGCCTTTGACCTGGACGCGACCATCGCGACACTCCAAATCATAGATGACGTTGAGCCCAAACCGCGCCGATAGCGCCCCGAACAGATCCTCTTTGATCTTGCGCGCGGCATCGAGCACTGCATTGCCGGCCATCAGCGTCACCCGGCTGCCCCACGTGCCCAGGTCGGCCTGCGGAGTCATGGCTGTGTCTCCGGCGGTGAGGCGGATGTCGCCGGGGTCGAGGCCCAACTCCTCGGCCAGGATCTGCACCAACACGCTGTCCGACCCCTGCCCGATATCGGCGGCCATGGTCAACAGGTGGACCGTGCCGTCACTGAAAGCCCGTACCTCAGCGGCTGAGAACGGGTACTGCGTATTGAACCAGTTGAACACCCCACCGGAGATGAAGCTGTAGCAACCGACGCCTAGTCCTCGGACTAGACGGCGAGGAGCCAAGGCGGCCGCGGCTCCCGACGCCGTGGGCGCGGCGGAGCCGGCCGCAAGTTTATCGCGGAAGGCGCGGCGCTTCTCGTGCCAACCGCTGATCTCGGCCGCCTTCTCCAATGACTCGATGAATCCGCAACTGGAGATGGTGGCCACATCCGGTATCACGTCGCCGGTGCGCATGGCGTTTTTTATGCGGATCTCGATGGGATCGATCCCCAGTTGCTTCGCCGCCATGTTCATCTGTGACTCGGAGACAAAGAGCGACTGCGGCGCTCCAAAGCCTCGCATGGCGCTGGCCGGCGGTTTGTTCGTGTATACGTGCCTACCCCAGTAGCGGTAGCTGGGATAACGGTAGAGCATGGCCCCGAAGTTGCCTGAGAGGAACGTGGCGGTGGGACCCATGGCATTGTATGCTCCCCCGTCCAGGAGGATCTCAAGATCCTTGGCCACCAACGTCCCATCCTTACGAAAACCAACCCGAGAGTGAATGGTCATGGGGTGGCGACGGCGCCCGTAAGCAAGCTCCTCTTCGCGCGAAAGCGTAAACTTGACGGGACGGCCGGTCTCGCGGGCGGCAAACGCGGCACAGAATTCCCAGGCCCGCAACTCCATCTTGCCCCCGAAACCACCGCCCACAGCCGGTTTGATCACACGCACATCGTTCTCACGCACACCCAAAGTGGCGGCCAACATGCACTGCAGAATATAGGGCACTTGAGTGGAGCTCCACACGGTGAAGCGGCCCCCAGGTTCGTAACGAGCCAGCGCAGAGCACGGTTCCAGATACGCAGCACTCACGGCGTGAACGGTGAAGGTGTTGTCCAAGATGAGATCAGATTCGGCGAGGCCCTGCTCGGGGTCACCGTATTCGATGCGACGGTTGACACTCACGTTGTCAGAGAGTTCCTCGTGGAGCAGCGGCGCTTCCGGAGAAAGGGAGGAGAGAACCTCGAATACCGCGTCGAGGGACTCATATTCGACCTTGATGAGTGACAGTGCCTCCTCGGCCGTATCCACGTCAATGGCCACCACCGCAGCCACCTCGTCCCCGATGTACCGCACCTTGTCGATGCACAACGCATGCTGATCCTGCGTGTCCGGCATCAGGCGCCAGTTGCCGAACCGCACCAGCGGGATGTCACGACCGGTAATTATGCACCTGACCCCGTTGAGAGCAGCGGCGCGCGAGGTGTCGATGTTCACGATGCGGGCGTGAGCGTGCGGGCTGCGCAGGAGCCGGCCGTGGAGCATGCCGGGCAGGCGGAGATCGTCGGTGTAGAGGGCGGCGCCGGCCGCCTTGTCGGGGCCGTCCACCCGCGGCAGGTCCCGCCCGATGAGAGTGGGCTCGGTGGCGGCGCCGGCATCGTAGCGGCGTGAGATGACGTCGCGAGGCTCAATGCGGGTCATGGCTGCCTCCCTTCTCCAGCGGGACTGTCGGGATCAGCCGATATCTCACCACAGATTGACTCGCCGGTCGACGAGGAACAGCTCGGGCCGTCGGCCGAAGCCCGCGCCATTGCTTCGGCCAACGCCCGCGCGACAAGCACCCGTACCATGCGCAGACGGTAACCGACGGACGCGCGAACGTCGCTGATGGGCCGCGCGGCGTCGGCCGCAACCTCGGCCGCACTGTCAATGACCTCAGCATCAAGAGCCGCACCCTCCAGCAAGGTCTCGGCGCTGGGCACCTGCAGCGGAGTAGGACCCACACCACCCAGAACAATACGCACCTGCTTGCAGGAACCGTCGTCGGCAAGTATCACAGAGGCGGCCACACCGACGGCGCTTATATCAACACGACCGCGTTGCGACATGTGCTGGTATGAGAGTCCGGACCGCGGTGCGGGCGGAGGCACCTCAAGCGCAGTGACTATCTCCGCCGGCCCCAAACTCGTAGCTCCAGGTCCCCGGAAGAACTCCGCAAGACGAAGAGACCGACGACCAGTCGGGCCAGCTACGTGCACAACTGCATCGAGCGCCAGAAGCACCGGTGCGCTGTCAGCTGAGGGTGCCGCATTGCAGAGGTTGCCAATAACGGTGCCCATGTTGCGGATCTGGGGAGTGCCGATAGTCGCAGCAGCCTCCGCCACCGCCGGATATAGGGCCCGGACACCTGGGTGGTCCCCCACATCCGCCAGCCGAACCATCGCGCCAATGCGCAGACCGGTTGTTATGTCACAGACCAATTCAGCGAGCTCAGGGATGCGGCGGAGCCCAATAATGACCGTCGGCCGCGCCTGCGGCGCGGCGGCTTTGAGTTTGGGTATCAAGTCCGTACCACCGGCGATGAGCACGGCGTTGCCGTTCGCGTCCGCCAGGAGGCGACACACCTCTTCTACTGTGGCCGGCGCGGTGTAACCGCCGCCGGCCAACGGGGACACGGGACCACCCTCATGATCCTCCGCTCCCGCCCCGGAAAGCAAGCTGCCGGCCGACGCAGACGCGCCGGCCGGCTCCCCCCTGGTCATCGCAGCCACCTCGACTGCTTCAACTATCTTATTGTAACCTGTGCATCTGCACAAGTTGCCGGACAACCCCATCCTGATCTCCGCCTCTGTGGGTCTTCTATCCCGCGACAGGAGGGAATATGCGGACATCTCCATGCCCGGCGTGCAGAACCCACATTGGATGGCGCCCTTCTCTACGAAGGCCTGCTGAATGGGATGCAGCTCTGTGCCGGATCGAGCAAGTCCCTCCACCGTCATAATCTCTCGGCCCTCGGCTTCCACGGCAAGCACCAGACACGAGGTCACCGTTCTGCCATCGATTAGAACGGTGCACGCCCCGCAGTCGCCTCCCCCACATCCCACCTTAGTTCCCGTCAGTCCCAGATCCTCGCGGAGCACCGAAACCAGCGTACGATCCAGATCAACCGAGACAACGTGTTCGTCGCTGTTGACCCTAAGCGAGATGGCCTGTTTCATGCGCGTCGTCCTCCGCCTCCGGTAATGTGTCATACAGTAATATTTTGGGGATCGAGCCCGGCCGCCCTATGGGCCGATTATCATTCCTTTAATGGATTCAATATCGCACCATTGGGGGCATAGTGTCAAGTGTTTATCAAACGGATGCCCGCAGCACGACTTCTTTAGCGCCCAGAGACGCGTAGTCAGAGGGGTTGCAGGTTAAGACGATCACCTGCAACCCGCGCAGGGCCGCCAAGTCCAGCATACGCTGAAGGGTGTGTACGCGCTCGGGGTCGGAGTAGGCAAACGCGTCATCAAAAACCACGGGGAGCGAACCCACGGATTCGGATCCTTTCTCTTCATCAGTATTCGTCGCCAAAAGCTGCGCTATCGCCAGGCGCACGGCGGCGGCTACCTGCTCCTTAGCGCCTTCGCTCAACGAGTTGAAGTCGGTGGCGCCGTGCTCTCCCGGACGAATCACCTCGATTCCGGTTACGCCCGATTCATTGAGTCCCACCGTCACCTGCGTGTCGGGCCCAAAGACGCACTGTACGTAGGACTCAATCACTTCGGCCAATGGCCGCGACAGCCGTTCCGACAAGGCCCGTTGTTCCTCAGAGAACAGGCGATCGAGTAGTCGTACGGCTTCCGCATCACGACGCACGGCCTCGTGATGCTCAGATGCTGCGACGAAATCGGCTTCGGCTAGAGCCAACACCGCATACGGATCCTCAGCTCCCTCGGTCCGGAGCCTCCGCCAAGCAACCTCCTTGGCAACCACAGCATCGGAGTGCTGCGCTTTGGTCTTTGTTTGAGCCCGCTCCAAACGATCATGATCGGCTTCCTGTTGCGCAGGCTGCAACCTCTCCAACTCCCTGCGTGTATCAGTCAGTATGGCCTGCGCCCGACTTCTAACCGCGTGGGCCGCCGCCAACTCTTGGCCCCTGACCTGCTCATTGCCGTGGGCCTCCAGAAGCAGCCGTTCCTCGACTTCTAAGACGGCAATTCCGCTCTTCAATCGGGCCACAGCTTCTCGACACTCCGTGTAGCGCTTGTCGGTCTGTTCCAAACCTACCTTCAGGTCTTCCCACCGTCTTGCGGTCTCAGCTTCCATATCTTCGGCTATCGGTAACACCTTCTCCTGCTCCCGAAGCCCGGCCTGTGCATCGACCCGCGTCGACGGAGAAATTACCTCTCCCAGCTGTTCAGTCAATCGTTCGATCTCTGCTTCGGCGGAGGAACGGCCTTCTTGGGCCGACTGCAGCTCCGTTGCCGGGCTTTGGCCTTCTGGCAGAAGCGCACGAAGAGTAGCCTCTGCTTCACCGATGTCGCTCTCGAGAGCACGCCGGAGCGACCACGCCTCGGCCGCCTTCTCCGGCGAATCCACATCTGCCGTCTCTAAGGCATCACGCAGGACCGCAGCGGCACGGTGCAGGCGTTCCCGAGCTTGGGCAAGGGCCAGCCCCCCGCCCGGCCGTATACGAAGCGTAACACTATCCCCCACACGCACTTCTGTGGGTTCGGTAACCGTCCGCGACCGGCCGGGCGCCAACACTTCACCCGCCACAACCACCGGAATACCGACATCCACGGCTTCGATCTCCGCCGCCATACCGGACAGAGCGGCTTCGGCTTGGGCCGCTTCCGCCTCGAGTCGACGCAACTCGTTGAGCACCTGTTCCGTGATACCCGGAATTCTCGCCAACTTCCTGCGGGCCTGCTCAATCTCCTCCTCCAAAGAGCTCACACGCCTGCTCGTTTCTTTGAGGCGACGGCAGGCTTCATCCTGCTCAAACCAAGTGACTCTTGCCAGTGCCAGATCGCGTGTTCGGCGGGCATTGCGCGAGACTCCAATAGCGGCTTCGTATGCCCGCCACGCCTCGTTGAGTTCATGCTCCAAGTCTTTGCGCTTGTCTTCCAATGCACGAAGATTTCCTTCTTCGGGCCTCAAATGACTCCGGTTCTGCACAAGCGCATCTTGCACTCTTCGAATGCTGTCTTCCGCCTTCTCAAGCAGGTCCAATGCTTTCGCGGAATCCTGCACCGCCTTCTCCTGCAACTCCTTTTGGCGCCGCAAAGACTCAACATATGCCAGCGTCTCTGAGACGGCTTTGAGCTGAGCTTCTATTTCAACAAGATCCTTTGTGGTCCGGGAAATGGTGGCGTCGGCTTCTTCGTGCTCGGCCACCGTTTGCCTCAGCGCATCCAGCGTCTCTGTCGACCTTTGGTATACAGTCTGAGCCTCAGTCTTCTCTCGCGCCGCCCGATCCAAGTCCGAGCCCGCACGAGGGCGGCCACCAGACACGAACATGCCGGTCGCTTTCTCTGCAAATTCTGCCGCAACCCGACCATCCAACTCCGACTGCATGACCACCGCCCCACCCCTTCGTTGCAACTCCTGGAGAAGGCGATCATTCTGTTCGCGAATAGAATGACAAGGGGACTGGGTGCTGGTGCCTTGCCATACCCATAGGTGCGCCCATTGCTGACGAACACGCTCACCGACGCCACGACCGCCGCCCACATCCGGAACTCCCAAGAGGTCTCGCAGGGCGGTTTCCGCCTCTTCGGCATACCAAGTACTGCCGCCCGCTCGTGTCAACCGCGCTATACCGGTCTGGCCACTGAAGCGTTTAAGAAGATGGTAGCGAACACCCTGCACTTCGAATTCCAGCTCCACTTCAGGATGACCCGGATACGTGCGCGAAACCATACTGCGCTGAGGCTCTCCGGTTACCTGGGCCTTGAGGAACAATGCCCGATGCACGGCCTCGATCAGCGTGCTCTTGCCGGACTCGTTAGGACCGCCAATTAGCGTACGCCCGGGGTCAAAATCCACTGTGACCTCACGATGTACGCGATAACTGCGAACCGTAGCGGATATCAGCTTCAAGCCGACACCTCAAATAGTCCGCCGGCCGTGCCACATGCCGGCCTACCGACCTCGCCACTACACGCCGCGGCCGACCGTTCAACCGAGACATATAGGTCCCGCAGCGCAACGCGCGCAATCTGCGCATCGCCATCGTTCCCAGCCGCCATCTCCAGCAGCCGAGCGGCGACGCTGGCCACCAGAGGATGGGGCTCGGAGGCCAACAACGACTGCAACTCATCTTTCGTGGGTTCAATTACGGTTTGATTGACCAGTTTCAGCCGCAGAAGACGGGCTTCCTGCGAATCCAGCTCCTGCTTAAGCCGTCCTGCCGTTTCGATACTAATAGTCCCGGTTAGGGTCAGATTGAGCAGCGCCTCATCGACTCCACCACCCACAGCGTCCGCAATCTGCCCGATAGCCCTTTGCGCGCCCGAGTCCCCGGACACATTCAAGTTCAAGTTGGCCCAACGCAATCTCCCTGTGCCCACCCGTCTGACCCGGCAGGGTCCTCCCGGCTCAATATCAACCACGAGCACATTCCCCGAATCATATTCACCGGCCTTGGCGAACCGATCAGGTTCCGGAGTGCCTGAATACCAAGCATTCGGTCCAACTTGCTTGGTCCCATGCCAATCACCGAGCGCTACATAGTCAATTGAAGATGCCGCCAATTTTTCCAAATCTATGGTGCCGGACGTGGTGCCACGATTAGGCTCGTCCTCATCCTCGCAGATGCCGGTGAACACCTGGGTGCTACCGTGAACCAGCACAATACGTGGCACCGACGACTCCTCGTGAGCCACGCCGGCCGACCACAACCATTCAGTTGGATCCGTCCAGCTGGTACGCACCCGCAACGGACAGGCCAGGATTAGAGCAGACTCCATCCGGTATGCGCTCGGCTCGGTTAGTACCACCAGGTTGGGGGACAATTGTTTTTGTTCGTACAGAAAATATTCTTGTTCCCAAATACTACCGGGACCCGCGTGGTCGTGATTACCCGGAATAGCGATGACCGGAATCTCGATCCGTCCGATGGCAGCACATGCGGCAGACACCGTAGGCCTATCCACGCGTGGGGAATCGAAGAGGTCGCCTGCCACCACGACGAAGTGCGCATCCGCTTCCCGTGCTACTTCACCTATACGCTCAACCGCACTGAACCGTGCCTGTTGCGCTAGAACCCTTTTCCGCTGGTCAACAATTCGCGCAAATGGTTTCCCAATCTGCCAATCCGCGGTATGGATGAATCTCACGCAACCCTCCCCATGACGACCGAGTTTCACCGTACCATTTCCGGCCGCATTGCCCGCCGTGATGCTCCATCACCGGCACCCATACACCACAACTATAGCGCTCCATTCGGACACAATTGCGCGCAGCCTCATCGCTTCGGCTGCGGTCCCCATTGTGATCGGCCTATGTCCGCAGCTCCGGGTGGGGGCGCCGGGGCATTTGCCCCGGCGCCCCCACCATGGTTATCATTTTGCATCATCGCGCTGCACAAAGGGGGTATCTGATGAATGTAGGCAGCGGTGGTCACCATCCGGAGCAAACACCCGCCATTGAGACTACAGAACTTACCACCGAACAGCGCATAGAATTAATTTCCACCCAAGACCAACTGATCCGGCTTTTTGGCATGGAGATAGAGGAGGCAGGTGAGGGATTCGCTACGGTCTCCGCCACCGTTCACAACGGTTTTCTCAACTCGCACCAGCTCGCACACGGTTCCCTTATCTTTGCACTGGCCGATGTGGCTTTTGCGCTCGCCGTCAACTCAGTGATCGACGCAGTGGGTGTGGACTACAGTCTCACCTTATTTCGCTCCACGAGGATAGGGGAGAGGATCACTGCTAAATGCCGCATGATCCATCAGGGCAAACGCGTCATCGTAGTGGAGTACGAGGTAACTGCCGCGCCGAACAGGCTACTTGCCAAAGGAAAGGCTACGGCTCTGCCAATCTAGACTGCCGCCACACGGACGCTTACACGGTGGCGCATCGCCTACTCGCACAGAATACGTTTTAGACTTAGACTTATGTAAGGGAGACATCTTCTTCCTACAAAAGCGACGCGTTCCTCTCAAACAACGCATCGCTCGTATATCGAGCACAGGCCGGAGGGGGAGCTGGTGATCGACAAGAACGCATCCGGAGCGCCGCGCATTCGAGATAACTGGAACTATGCGTGGGTCGTCCTGGCCATCGGCACGCTGTGCGAATTCGGAGCAGTGGGAATGGGCCGCTTCGGTTACGGCATGCTGATTCCTGCCATGCAGGCCAGCCTGGGCATGAGCAACACGGAAGCCGGAGCGCTCGCTACAGCCAACCTGATCGGGTATTTGGCCATGTCGGCCCTCGGAGGAGCTCTTGCCACACGATTTGGGCCCCGTATCGTCATAGGCTTGGGCGTGCTGGTATCCGGCTTAGGAATGGTGCTAACCGGGTTCGCTGCCGGACCCTTGACCGCTGCCGTATGGAGAGCCGTGACAGGAGTGGGCACGGGAGGGGTCAACGTCCCTACCATGGGTTTGGTGTCGGCGTGGTTCAGCCATAAACGCAGGGGCATGGCGGTGGGCATACTTCTGGGAGGAAACGCCGCCGCCCTGATCGTCTCGGGAGTCCTGTTTCCCAAAATCCTCACGGACCTAGGCGACAACGGTTGGCGAATGTGCTGGTATCTAGTGGGAGGCCTAACATTGGTCACGTCGATCATAGGCCTAACCCTGCTTCGCAATCCATTCACGCGCAAAGGACTGATCTTGCGACGCGAGCAGTCGGCCACTGATACCACGGTCGCTGCCGACAAAACCACTGCGTCCGGCTCCCCAAAGGAAGCGATCACCACGGACGAATCCGGTACGGCTCCCTCCGATAAATCGACTCTCAACTGGAAACTCGTCTACCGCTCGGGCCCGGTGATGCATCTAGGACTCGTTTATCTTACATACGGTTTCTCATACATCATTTTCATCACCTTTTTCACTAAACGATTAATGGCCGACATGGACTACACCAAGGAGGCGGCCGGAGCTCTATTCATGCTACTGGGTTGGCTCAGCCTCATCTGCGGTGGCTTATGGGGTTGGTTCTCCGATCGCTTCGGACGCAAGCCGGCAATCATCGCTGTATATCTAATTCAGACAACATCCATAGCCCTCCTTGCGACCACCGGATCAACAGTGACAGTGGTGCTGAGCGCCATAATGTTCGGCCTCAGTTCGTGGAGCGTGCCCGCCATCATGGCGGCAACCTGCGCCGATGCTGTTGGGCCGCGAATGGCTCCCGCTGCCCTGGGTCTCATTACACTGTTTTTCGGCGTAGGCCAAGCCGTAGGACCAACCGTGGCCGGAGCCATGGCCGACGCCTCCGGGAATTTCGACAACGCCTTCTGGCTCGCTGCCGCAATAGGTGCAATAGGGACCCTGGGAGTGCTCCCCCTCCGACGCAAGTCGATATCGGCCGCCTGCCGCGAGTTCTGAGAAGGATTTAGGAGTCTGCTTCTACGTCGGCGACGACACGCCACTGCACCAGCGTGAACGGCGGATTTGCGTGGTCGTGATCTTCGAACACCGCCTCAACTTCCGCTCCGATGGTCACTACCTGCAGCCGATCGCCCAACAAATTCCCCACCATGCGCGCACCGCCCGCCTGCGGCAATTCCACCAGGACCGTCAGGTAAGGAACAGCGTCTTTGAGAGTGGGATGCACCGGGTACCAACTTCGCTCCCAACTGTAGATGACGCCACGCGGCGCAACCGGCTCGTACGTCAGGGCGAACGACCGGCAGTGGTGGCAGATATGCTCGGGTCCCCACTGCCATGTCAAACACCTGATACAGCGTTGGACCACAAGCTCGTGACAACGGGCGGCTTCCCAGAACTCGCGCGCCAGCCCGTCCGCGTACGGCGCCGGCACTGGAAGTCCCGAGGGCAAGTAGTGTGTGCGGTCATCGTTGTAGCTGTGACGGTTCATGGATTCGGTTCCGCGCAGTAGATAGAGCTGGACACCGGCTGCACCATAGGACCCGAAACCACCATGGATATCTTCACATCGGGGACTTGGCAGGAACTCGTGCCCCGGATTTGCCGTACCGCTTCGATCACCAGCTCCAGCCCGTGCATGTAGCACTCGGCCAAGTTCCCGCCGCTGGTGTTCAACGGCAGTCTGCCGCCGTCGAAGAAGAAATTCGCAGGCGTGAAGAACTCGTTCACTTCCTGGGGTCTGCAGAACCCATGCTCCACAATCGACATCATTACCCCACCGGTGAAGTTTTCATAGCACTGCAGAACGTCCACATCTTGGGGCTCTATGCCCGCCATGGCATACAACCGCGGCGCCAACGTCTTGAAGTTGGACGTGGCGTAATCCGGAGCGTTGTGCGCAGTGGCCGCTTGGCGGTAGGCGGACCCCTGTACAGCTGCCAGCACGTACGCGGGTTTCTGTTTCATATCTTTGGCCCGCTCCGCCGAGGTCACGATCACCGCAGCCGCCCCGTCGTTCTCTAGGCAGCAGTCATACAGATGGAACGGCTCCACAATCCAACGCGAGTCGTCATAGCCCTCAGACGTCAGAGGCCGCCCATACATGACCGCCCGCGGGTTACGTTGTGCGTGCGCGTAACTCGTAAGCGCTATGGCCCGCAACGCCTCCTGCCCAATGTGGTGCTCCCAAATGAAGCGACGCACGCGCATAGCGAAACTCTGCGCCGGAGACATCAATCCGTAGGGAGCGGTGAATGCTCCCGCACCCGACGCCGTCTGGGTGCGCGCCCCCTGGCCGTAGCGCCGAAACTGTCCCTGGGCCAACCCGCGGAATACCACTACCGTGTCGGCCAGGCCTGTGGCCACCGCTGCTGCGGCATTGGCCACAGCTCCCGAGCCCCCACCCCCACCCCCACCCCACACCATAGTGCTGCAGCGAAGGTCTGGAAGACCCAGCGCCGCTGCGATGCGCGGCGGATCGTTGCGATCGTTGGAGTACGATACAAAACCGTCGACTTCGCGAGCATCGATGCCGGCATCCTCGCATGCCAGCAAAATCGCCTCGAGTGCCATCTTGAACTCTGGATCGGGCGCATCCCCGCGCTTGTAGTAGCGGGTCTCTCCTACACCAATGATGGCCGTCTTCCCACGAAGCGTTCGGTCCACCATGATAAGGCTCCCTCACGAACAAGTTTTCGCCGCGCATCGATAGCGGCTTCGTGTCGCGGCTACCATCGTAATCGCATCATACCGAACGCTTGGACTCCTGGACCCGTCGCAGTGAATCATGTCGCACTGTCTCGGCGCTTGGAGCACCCATCTCTTGGGTACACTAATGGGCAACAACCGCGAACCACATCTATGAATACATCCCGTCGACCTTCTGGGAGTGCGCCGATTTCGTGATCCCGAACCCTGAGCAACCCATCATCTACACTGTAGGACACTCCACGCGGTCCCTCGATGAACTCGTGGCCCTGCTTCGCGGTTTCGGTATACGACGAGTCGTAGATGTACGCACCATACCCCGCTCCCGCCACAATCCTCAGTTCAACAGAAAAACTCTGGCCGCCGCCCTGCACAACCGCCGGCTGAGCTATCGCCACCTTAAGGGCCTGGGAGGGCTACGTCACGCCCGAGCCGATTCCCCCAACCAGGGCTGGCGGAATCTCTCCTTCCGTGGATTCGCCGACTACATGCAGACTCCGGCCTTCTGGGAAGCGTTGGACAGATTGATTGAACTGGCAACCGAACGACGCACGGCGATCATGTGCGCCGAAGCGGTCCCCTGGCGATGCCATCGCTACCTCATCGCCGACGCCCTACTGGTGCGCGGCTTCCCCGTAGAACACATAATGGGTCCCGGCACGACCCGAACCCACACCCTCCATCCCATGGCGGTGGTTGAGGAGGGGCTCATCATCTACCCGCCACCCCCTGAACCGACCCTCTCGTAACACTCTGGAAACGATTATAGTTCGATTATCCGGCTCTACTCTCTCAACGTTTCTTGAACCGCACACGGCAGGTCACACCCTCGATGACGTCCCCCGCTTCAAAACCCTGTTCTCTGAGGGCGCACTGGACATCGGTGAGCGTGAGATCGTCTAAATCCTCTTCCAATCCAAAGTCTACCGTCTGCGACTCCAAGTCCGCCCGGAGAAAAACGGCGCCGGTGATGCCCGTGATGATTTCCTTGACCTGTTCAACTTCAGCCTGAGTGCTTAGGTTGGTGATATGTAGATCATCCACTCTCATCTCTTCCCTCCTCTCCTTGTAGCACTAAGTGCTTGGGGAAGACCAAACTGGGGTAACCTCCAAAAGAAATCTCCCCGGTGAAGATCGTGACCAAACGCAGAACAGTGGTGTCGGTGGGGTGGTTAGGAATCTCGACAAACGCAGAGAAAGAACAAAGCCGACGTGGGGAATCGAACCCCAGACCTGCTCATTACGAGTGAGCTGCTCTGCCAGCTGAGCTACGTCGGCTCGAGTACGGACGGCGTTAGTTTAGTGGTTGACCTTCAACCTGGCAACCGGAAGGCTTACATTCCCCCACATAATCAAGTGCAAGGCAGGACTGCGCCCGGGCTGGAGCGTACAGGGCAGAGTCGACCAAAACCGCAGCGGCAATCGGAGCTCCGCGGCTCAAGACCAACCCACCCTACCCATCTCGGACCAACAACACCCCCGGTGTCAAACGATGAACAACCATCCGCCGCCACCAGGCCACATGCTACACCGGTTGCTCCCCAGAAGTGGATGTCGGTGTCTGTCGATCAGCGTCCGCGCCGGCCTTCTCTGAGGTGCCTGCGGCTTCTGAGGCGGCCCTTGGCTTCTTGGATCTCGGCCGCCGGCGCCTCCGGCGCGGCTTCTTCTTCTCGCCTGGGGTGGCAACCTGATCTTCCGCAGCGGACCCGCGCTCAGACAACTCCTCTTCACCCGTCTTGGATGCACCGGCCGAACCGGTCTCTCGTCCGCCGGCAGCGACGCTTTCGCCCTGCGCGCCGCCACGATCCACCCCGCCCCGTTCACTGCGGTCCCGCTGCGGACCCTTCCCTGGATACCCGTCTCCATCCTTGATGCCGCCTTTATCGTCCACCTCGCAGGCGTCATCAGAAATTGCCGCCGGTCCGGCATTTTCAGGCTCCGGCCCCAAGTCTCGGCCCGCCGCCATCGCCACCTCTGGAGCCTCCGCGCCGGCCACCGTTGTCCCGCCGCCCTTCTCACCGGCTTCCGGCCCACCGCGCTCCGACAAGGGCTCTCCGCAACTGCATAGCCCGCCTCCAACCAGCTGCACCAAGTCAATCTTCTCTTCTACGATGGTTCCATCGGAAAGCTTGACCACTAGGGCATCCTTGGGCACCTGATAGCCGGTCACAACACCTTCGCCTTTAGAGCACATGACGGGAGTACCTCGGCGTGGCGCCTCCTTGCGGAAAGCCACATACTGTTCCTGCTCGTACTTAAGGCAGCACATGAGGCGGCCACACAAACCCGAGATCTTCATGGGGTTCAGCGGCAGATTCTGCTCCTTGGCCATACGGATAGACACCGGTTCCTGGTCCACCTGAAACAGCGTGCAACACAAGTGACGCCCACACGGCCCCAGCCCTCCAAACATGCGTGCTTCGTCCCGCACGCCGATCTGGCGCAGCTCGATACGCATTTTGAGCGCCTTGGCTAGATCCACCACCAGCGCGCGGAAGTCTATCCGTTCTTCCGCGAAGAAACTGAAGATGATCTTTCCACCACCGAACATGACCTCGGCGTCCACCAGCTTCATACCCAGGCCGTGCCTGACGATCAACTTGCGACAAGTAGCCAGCGCTTCAGTTCGCAGCACTGCGTGTGTCGCCACCGTCTCCAAATCCTCGGCCGTGGCACGACGGAGTACAGTCTTCAATGGAATCGAGAGATCCGCCTCGTCTGTTATATGTGGCGCAACCGCTACGACCCCAAGTTCCGTGCCACGCACAGTTTCCACGACAACTTGATCGCCGCGGACAAGCTCGAGCAGGCCGGCGTCGAAATCGTAAACCTTGCCACCTTTATTGAACACGACACCCACAATGTTGGGCATCAGAGAAGCGCCTCCTTCATGCTGAAGACCATGTCTTCGAGAGCACAGCGGGCATCGACATTATATCGAAAGCGCTCCCGCGTCCTTTCGGCAACACTCACCACTGCCAGATAAGCATTGAGCAACCCGGGCATCGCGTTGAGCCGGAGGTCGTCGAGATAGTCCACGTTGTGAACCACCTCCTCCGCCCCGGCGGCCACCACGGCCAGATCCCTATACCAACCCGCAAAACCGCGGATGACCTCGTCAACCCCCGCCAGCATGGCAGCGCGCTTCTCACGCTTGGAGCGCTGATTCAGTGTCTTCTCCACCCACGCACGAGTACGGGCGTCTCCCGCCCACTCCAGCTCGCGTTCCCGCGATGCTTCCACCACCGCCACCGCCTGAGCCTGTCGTTCCTCCAAGACGTCCATCATCTCGTCCACCATCGCCGTCTCGCGTGCAAAGTCGGCGCCCGGCAATGCACAGGCCTGAGACAACACACGCACTCGTGCGTCCTGCATGCTCTTGGACTCAACAAACTCGCGCGCATATCTGAGATCGCCCTGCGACACACGGGCCAACGCCCGGCAATCATCCTCCGAGAGCCCAAAAAGATCCCGCAGATGAGCGGCGAGCGACTCCACCGGGATCCGAGAGAATGGAACCCGCTGACAGCGTGACACAATCGTCTGTGGAAGACGTTCGGGATTGTTGGTGACAAGAATGAACCGGACATGACCTGGAGGTTCCTCCAGCGTCTTGAGAAACGCATTAGCAGCGGCGGCGTTCATGGCATCGGCATCCAATATCAGATACACCCTGACCGCAGCCTGATAGGGACGCTTGGCTGCGTCGACATTGATCTCTCTGATGGCACCTATGTGGATGAAGTTGCCGTCCGGCACTATGGTCACAAGATCGGGATGCACGCCCGCGCGCGCGCGCCTACAGGCCTCGCAGCAGCCACATCCACGTTCGGGGCACAGAAGGGCGGCGGCAAAAGCCAGCGCAGCCTCGGTCTTGCCCACCCCGCGCGGCCCTACAAACATGTACGCATGTCCAACACCTTTACGCAGAACGCTGCTCAGGATGGCGACGGCCAGCGGCTGCCCCACTACCCCATCAAATAGTCCCGTGCTCATCCAACCGGTCCTCGGCCGAGGAGGCCGCCGACGATCCCGTCACAACCCGCCCGCCACCGTCCACCGCGGAAGTCAGCCATCCAAACTCCTCATTCACGGCGGCACGAGTGTGCTCGTACACTTCACCCACCGTTCCCGTGGCGTTGATCACCCGGAAGCGGTGGCTGTGAAGCTCAGCCATGTGCGCGTACCCCGCTTCCACCCGCGCGAAGAACTTGCTACTTTCAGCCTCTACCCGGTCGACTATTTCGCTACTACGAGCCAAGCGCTCCTCCTCCGACACATGGTAGTAGAGAGTCAGCTCCGGAAAGAGACACTCGGTGGCCCACACGCTAAGGGTGATGACATCATCGAGGCCCAGTTCCCGACCAAAACCTTGATAGGCGATGGAGGAATCGAGGAAGCGGTCGGTCAGCACCACAGCTCCCCGCGCCAGTGCCGGTCTTATCACCTCTTCCACCAACTGAGCCCGAGCAGCCGCGTACAGCAGCGCCTCCGTCCGGGCCACCATTTCTGTATGCACGGGGCTGAGCAGGATGGTCCGCACCGCCTCACCCACCTGTGTCCCTCCCGGTTCTCTAGTCGTTACTACAACCACGCCGGCGGCACGCAGTTCCTCGGCCAGCAGTTCGAGTTGTGTACTCTTGCCGCTCCCATCAAGGCCTTCGAATGAAATCAAAACACCGGGGGTGGAACTGTAATCTTCAGGCTCCAAGAGGTCGGCGCCCTCCGTCCGAACGGTCGTGTCGGCAGGCTGATGAGCACCGTTTCCCGTCTCAGCCGTCATCCTCCACCTCCCCCACATTCGCAGCCGAGGCCTTGTCCTTAGCGGTCGCTTTAACCGTGGACTTCTTGGCTGCCGGCTTCTTCGTGGTCGGTTTCTTGGTTGAAGCCGCCTTGGCCGAGGCCTCCCTGGCCGCACGCTTAGCCTTGTACTCAGCCTTGGTGGGACACTCCGGATCCAGACACAATACCCACGGCCTCCGACCACCCATCACCTTGACACGAGGACTACCGCACTCTGCGCAGATCTCGTAGGTGGGCACCACTTCGCCCCGCTGTGGCAGTGGATAGGTTTGATCGCACCCGGGATAGGCTTCACAGCCCACGAACCGTTTCTTGGTGGCCTTAGAGCGAATAATACGCAGCTTAGCCCCGCAGCGCGGACAATCGCCCACGATGCGATCCTCCACGATACCTTCCATGATCCTGCGCGCCACCGCCTCCTTGTTGGCCTCCAGCGAGCCATACGCCTTCCGCAGCAATTCCCGCGAGTGGTTCACCACCTCGTCCCGTGTCAACGATCGCTCGGTTATGGCGTCCATATCCATCTCCAGCCGAGCCGTCATCTCCGGCGAGGCGATGGTGGGCGCATACTCCTGCAGTGCCTCCGCCATCTTGATACCCATCTCCGACGGTTCAATGGGATTACTGCGTATGTAACCGCGATCATAGAGATTCTGGATAATGTTGTGTCGGGTGGCCTTGGTCCCCAAATTGTGCTTTTCCATGAGCTCGATGAGTGTTCCCTGTCCATAGCGCGACGGGGGCTGAGTCTCACGCGCGTCCAAGTGTTTGTCGACCAGGCGACAGGAATCACCTTTGGCGATATGCGGTACCTCAGAATCCTTCTGACGCGTATAGGGGTAATAGGCCATCCAACCCGCATCCACCACACGTTGCCCACGCACAAAGAACGGCTCGTCGTTGATGTCAAGATCGATGCGCGTGGACTCCATGACCGCATCGTCGGCCAGAGTGGCGAAGAAACGCCGGACGATCAACTCATAGATGCGTCGCCTGCGATCATCCAGAGTGCCGGCAGGCGGAATCACCTCGGTGGGATGGATGGGGGGGTGATCAGTGGTCTTCTTCTTGCCGCGACTGGGGATCAGCTTGGGCTTAGCGAGCAACTCACGAGCCTGGTCCGCAAACGGGTCGGTGGCCAGAGCGTGAAGGATCTCCCGCAGGTCCAGCGACGAAGGATAAACGGTGTTATCCGTACGCGGATAACTGATGTACCCACCCATGTAAAGATCCTCGGCGATGCTCATAGCGGCGGCCGCACTCAAACCCAGACTGGTGGCAGCGCTGGTATAGGTGGTAGTACTGAACGGCGCCGGCCGTGCCACCTTGCGGGATGTCGCCTTCACCTGACTCACTACGCCCGGCCCAACAAGCTTGGAGAAGACTGCATTGGCCCGCACCTCTTCCCAGAAACGCTCCTCCTTGTGCACGACGGTGAAGGTGTCATGTCCGGCCAAGTCGGCGGCCAAATCCGCGGTCACCACCCAGAACGGTTGCGGCTCAAACGCACGACGCTCCTTCTCGCGCTCCACGATCAGCGCCAGGGTCGGACTCTGCACTCTGCCCACGCTCAGAAACTGATTGCCTAGACGCCTGGTGGAGAGCGACACAAAACGCGTCAGCGTAGCCCCCCAGATGAGATCGATGTCCTGACGAGCTTCACCGGCGTGCGCCAAGGGATGTGAGAGGTGGTCCAGCTGCGTAAAGGCCCGCAGGATATCACCTTCAGTGAGGGCCGAGAAACGGGCCCGTCGCACGTGTCGCTCTAAATGAGGATTGGCCTCCGCAGCGATCTCAAGCGCCTCCAAGCCAATAAGCTCTCCCTCACGATCGTAGTCAGTGGCGATCACCAGCGACTCTGCATCCTCAGCCAACTTCTTGACGGCCCGCACCACCGACTTGGCCGTCACGCCTTTGACCAACGGAGCCGAGATAAGATCGGACGGCTCTACCTTGCGCCAGTCGGCGTACTCCTCAGGAAATTCGATCTGGAGCACGTGCCCTTTGAGGCCAATCACCCTGGTTGGTTGTCCCTCTCTATCTTCCAATATGTAATATGGAACTTTGAGGAAAGTCTCTCGTTTTGGTGAGCCGTCGGCCAAGATCTTGGCGATCTTGACCGCAGCATCGTTCTTCTCAGTAATAATCAATCGCACGCGTGCACACCCCGGGAAATGATGAAACGAGGCACGACGAACACGCCGGAGGGCAACCGGTCTGCGTCAGTCGGCCGCCACCTGCCCTCGATTGATGGCCTCAGACACTGACGAGTAAATCTCAAAGAGGCCGTCGAGCCCGGTGATACGGAAGATCTTAGCGAGATTGGGATCTGTGATTACCAGGCTAAGCCGTACGGCTTCCGCCTCCATCTGTTTCTGCCCTCCCACCAAAACCCCGAGCGCCGTAGAATCGAGGAAACCTACACATGTCAGGTCAATCACCAAGCTGTGGTGGCCCTGCGAGGCACCCTCGCTTAGAGCGTTCTTCAGCTGCGGGGCCGTATAGACATCCAGCTCCCCGTTGACACGGATGACAAGCGCTCCATCCGTGGTGGTTTTGTCGATGACCAGCTCCATGGGTGTCCTGAGCTTACCATCCACCGCGGCAGCGTGCACGTCAACGTGCGAACCTCCGCAGACGACCACATACCATTCGCTTAGGTGGTTGGAGTGATGGGCTCACCCTCGGTGAGGGTCGTTGACGACGCCTTCAACTCCTCGATGGCATCGCGCACTGTGGACGCCATTTCACCTTCCGGAGCAAGCGTCAAGTAGCGCGTCCAGGCCAATATCGCACCGTTGATGTTGCCCATACTTCGCTCTGCTACCCCCAACTGCAGAAATGCATCAGCGTCGTTAGGGTCAAGCGCAGTAGCGCGCTGCAGAGCCTTGACCGCAGCCGGGTAGTTCAGAGAATCCTGGTTGAGATAGATAACAGCCAGTCGCTGATCAAACTCGCCCTTGCCGGGTTGAAGAACTGCCAGACGCTCCACATACTCTGCTTCCTTCAGTGGCAGGCCCAGCTTCCGGTACTCGTTGGCAATGCCAAGAAGAGCATCAGTATCATCAGGGTTCTCTGCCAAAGTAGCCTCATAGGCCGCAATGGCGGCTTCAGATGAACCTGCCGAAGCTTGGCTGTGATCACGATTACCGTGCAGTAAATCGGCTATGCTGAAATTCCCTGTGCCCACGCCCAGAGCCACGAAGCCGATCCCGAAAGCGATGACGAGGGCAAGAGCCACCCATTTCGCCCATTTGTTGATCCGTCTGCGGTCAAGAAGCACTCTTACACTCTCCTCGGAGATGGTATGCAGTTAGGATAAAACCGGTGCACGGCAGATCACCAGAGCTTTGCCCGAGCAGCCATTGCTCTATCGGTGATCTCCGCCACGTCGATATTAGGGAACTTCTTACGGCTGTAGACGACTTCCCCATCGATCATGGCGAAAAACACGTCTTCCTGATTGGCTCCGTATACCAGAGCCGACACGGGATCATCGATGGGTGCGAAGTGACTGTACTCCATATCCACCGCTATAATATCCGCCCTTTTGCCGGGCTCGAGGCTGCCAACTATATTGTCCAAACCAAGCACCTGCGCCCCGCCCAGTGTCGCGATATGCAGCGCCTGTTCCGCCTGCAACGCCTGCGTATGCAGCTGGCTGGCCCTATGCAGGAGAATGGCCACCCGCATCTCCCCGAACATATCCAACAGATTGTTCGACGCTAAACTATCTGAGCCAATACCCACACGCAACCCCGCCGCCAAGAAGTCGCCCACCGGCGCAATCCCACAGGCCAGTTTGGCATTGGACTTGGGACAGTGAGCCACCGCCACATCCTTCGCCTTCAGTACTTCGATGTCGGCCTGTGAGACCTGGACGCAGTGAATAGCAAGGAGGTTCGCGTTGAGGACACCCCATTGCTCCAGATATTTCACAGGACTGGCACCCGTGGGCATCCAGGGAACCTCGTCCCATCCTACGAGCTCTCGGAAATCATGCGCCAAGACACCGGCCCCGTTGCGAACAAACGTCACCTCGGCCTTGGATTCCGCCACATGCGTGGCCATCTTGACACCCGCACCCATTGAGTAGGCCATAAGCGCGCTGTAAAGAGGACCGGAAACGGTGTACGGCGCATGTGGGGACACCCCCAGACTGGCCAGCGGACCTGCCATCCCCCGGAAGCGCTCCATGCGTTGATCTAGATTCTTCAGTACGCCGGGTATGTTGGAATCGTCCATGCCGAACACCTCGACGAAGGCGCAGGTCCTCATCCCGAATGCCTTAGTTGCCTCCAAAGTGGCCCGACCGTGAGACACGGTGTCACCTACTGTGGTGATCCCCGACCCCACACACTCCATGGCTCCCAGCATGGCCGAAGCAACGTAATCGTCAGTGTTGAGTCGTTTGCGCGCACCTATGAAAGCCAGCATCCACTCAGGGAAGGCCAAGTTGTCCAGAAACCCTCGGAATACCGAGTACTCCAGGTGTGTATGCACATTCACGAAGCCGGGCAGAAGGATGCTGTGATGGAAGTTGGTGAAAACCTCGTCCGGATATCGACTGCGAAGATCCTCCGCATACCCCACATCCTCGATCCGGCCGTCGACTACCCGCACCGCCCCCTGCTCGATGGGCGGGTTGACGATGGGCAATACCCAATCGGCTTCGAAAATCATCCGTACTCCTCGCTTATATGAAGGAGGGCGCCCGCCCACCCGTAATACTCGCACTGGCGCTTATTCTATATGATGTGTGTATGAGAAGAAGAGCGCTGCTTGACCGACCTGTCTTAAGACGCGCGCTGGCTGCGATAGCATTGGCGCTGTGGACTGGATTTGTCCTGTACCCGGATCCAAGGCCGCTGGCGATATCGGTGCATCGCCTGTTCAACCCACCCGTAGAACCCGCAGCTGTGAATGAGCTGGCTGCCATCCTCCCCGCCGAGTATGCGGCCGTAGAAACCTTCAGTCAGAACCATGTTCCTTATTGCACAGCCTGGGATCTCTACGGGCTGTTCTGGTACTTCCCTACAGTGAGCGAGATCTTATCTGCGGGAGCAGGTGACTGCCAAGCTGAGGCCCTCTTGACAGCCAGCATCTTGGAGGCCAAAGGCCTACCTTATACGCTCCACTATTCCTTTGACCACGTATGGGTGGATTACCCGAACAGAGCCGTTGTGGCCATGGAGGACCCCGCTACCGCTATTGCTTCCATATCGGAGGGTGGTTGGATACGGGGACTCCCCGACCGCCTGCCCATAGGAGAGATCGTACGGACGCGACTTCAGTACCACTGGAGCCCCATGCCCGCCACACGCAAGAGCCTTCTCCTTCTCGGTCTTTTGGGAGCCTTTGCGCTGGGAGAATGGCCCTCCACCCGACGACTCTTGCGACGCGCGCCGACCCCCGTCGGCGCCGACGGGGGTCGGCGGCTGTTGAGGTGACGGCGGGCCTCCGGCCCGCCGTCACCTCCGCCCCACCGCACCACACGTGGTCCCGCAGCCTATGCTCCCTCGTACTTCGCGACGAAGGACTCCAATTCCCGCACGTCGTTGGTGGAGCCCGCGAAGAAGGGAACCCGCTGATGCAGTGACTCCGGAATCACATCAAGAACTCTGCCGCGGCCCGTGCTGGCGGCGCCACCCGCGTGTTCACAGAGGAAAGCCATGGGCGCACACTCGTAAAGTAGTCGCAGTTTTCCGTGCGGCGTGGTGGGATCCTTTTTCAGATCTCCGGGGTACATGAAGATACCGCCGTACAGCAATGTGCGGTGCATGTCGGCCACCATAGAGCCGATATATCTAGTGCTGTATGGGCGTCCACTTGCCTCATCGGACTCTTTGATGTGGTCTACGTACCTGCGAACTCCTTCCGTCCAGTACCCATAGTTGCCCTCGTTGCAGGAGTAGATCTTGCCCTTCTCCGGGATCTTGATGTCGCGGTGCGATTCCAAGAATTCCCCGATCTCCGGATCGAGAGTGAACCCGTGGACACCGTTGCCGGTGCTCATCACCAACATGGTGCTGCTGCCGTATACCACGTAGCCCGCCGCCACCAAGCGATTTCCCGGCTGCATAAGATCCGAATTGTCTCCGCGCGGGCCGAAGCTGATTTTGCGATGCACCGCGAAAATCGTCCCCACAGAAACGTTGGCGTCGATGTTGGACGATCCATCGAGCGGATCGAAGGCAACAGAGTAACCCCCGCAGAGATACTCGTCAGGGATGGGAATGGCTTCATCCACCTCTTCGGAGGCCATGACGCAGAAATTGCCGAGATGATCGAAGGCGGAGATAAACACATCGTTGGCCAGGACATCCAAGCGACGGACCTCCTCTCCCTGTATGTTTTCTGTCCCCGTATAGCCCAACACATCGGCGAGACCGGCCCGGTTGACCTTGCGTGATACTATCTTGGCAGCCAAAGCAATCTGATTCAGAATGGTGCTCAGCTCCCCCGTTGCTTCCGGGTGTGCCTGTTGGGTCTGATGAATATGACGGGTAAGGTTGACGCCGATGGGATTCTCGGTCATATCACTTCACTCCTATCGCGACAAAGAAGTATCTATCGAGATCATGGCCTTCTGTGGTCGAAAAGTGTGGCGCCAACACCTCCACCACCTCCCGCCACGTCGACCTGAGCTCGAGTGGGGGCCCATGCTCCAGAGCCGTATGCGAATGTTTCCAATCGACTATCACGAGACGTCCTCCTGGTTTGAGCGCCCGCGCGACGCGTTCCAACCCCTTGGATCCCGGAGCCGTGTAGAATCCGGTGCCACTCCCCAGATCGACGATGCTCTCCGATCCCAGCAGGCCCACCAGCGTGTCCTCGCTCAGGATGGGTGGGCGCTCCTCGTCGTTCAGTTTCTCTGCACGCAACATCGGGAACCTCCGACCCGTCTGTCGACGTCGTATTGGTCATGAAGCTTGTTCGGATCGCCACAATAGCAACGGCCACGCTCTCTTCAGCGTGCTCTTTCTACGTGCTAACGCGCTCAGGCTTAGCCGGCACACTGGTGGGAGCCGCCGTGGCCGGAACTGTGTGCAACCTAACCTCCCAGGGACTCACTCACGGTATTGACGCAGGCAAGGATTGGCTGAAGCGGCGCGAAGCCCATCAGAAAGAAGATCCCGGCAATGCCAAAGAAGCAATGGTGACTGAACCGTCTTCGGCGGGCGACGGGCAAACCACCGATATGAGCAGACGACCAATTCAGGTTGGTACGGCCATCCGCGTACGACGCAACCTTTTGCGTTGGGTACCGGCCTTCTTGGGCATGGTGGCGGTGGTGCTGAGCATCTCTGCCCTGCTCAATGGAGAGCCGGGCCCCAAAGTAGTCACTGAACGCATTGTGACCCAGCCCGTGGTTCAGGAACGCGTGATCATAGAGCAACACACGGTGACGGTTACAGTCCCCGTAGTCGTAGCCGCCGCCACATCCTCCGCCGCGTCCAACAATGATACAACGTCCACGTCCACCGCCGCCGTCGGCAATGCCACGCAATCTTCCGCTACACAACTCACTCAAACCACCGCCGGCATCCAACCGGAGACTACCCCTGTGACCGCTCCGCCTGCAACCGAACCCATAGATTCGGGGCCTAGGAAAGGGACTTCCGATACGGATGCGAACTGATACCAACAGATAGCTCCCTACGTCTGCGGTGACCGGGCTCGATATGGAGCCCGGTTCCACTTTGTATGCGGCCCTATTTCACTATTTCCTCACCATGAGCGAGCGAACGGCATGCGTCAGTCCATCCACCGTCAGTTCATGCATGGGGAACACCTTCTGCACCTGCTCCATCGTGTATCGCCCCCACACCCACTCCCACTCCTCGCGCGGCACCGGAGTCAGCCACACGGAATGCGTGAAATGCTTAGCAAGACGTCGCAACCATTCGATACCCGGCTCCTTGTTGTAGTGCCCCCACCAAATGATGCCGCCTTTGGACATGAGCTCGGAAGGGGCCATGGTGGCATCCCCTACCAAAATGAGCTTGTATTCGGGAGAGAACTCGTGCATGACGCCGGTGGTATAAGAAGCGTTACTCGTACTGCAAACCACATCATGATAAAGATGATCGTAGACGCAATTGTGAAAGTAGTAGAAGCGGAGATCTTTAAAGTGCGTGGACCTATTAACGGCTGAGAATAGCTGGCTGCATACCTTGATGTACGGACGCATCGAGCCTCCTACATCCATCAGCACAAGGACGCGCACATTGTTTTTACGGCTGCGTTGCCAGCGCAGGGAGAGCAGCCCCGCGTTATCAGCCGTATCCTGGATGGTCCCGTCCAAATCCAGCTCATCAGGGAGTGACTCGTTCTTGGAGGAGAGTTGCCGCAGGCGACGCAGCGCCACCTCGAATTGCCGGACTCCTACAGACACATCAGTACGATACGCACGGTATCGACGCTCGCCCGCAACTTTAACCGCCGAACGATTGCGACTCTCTCCGCCCACCCGGATACCACCCGGATGGAAGCCCGAGTGCCCAAATGCCGACGTCCCACCAGTTCCTACCCAGTAGTTGCCGCCATGGTGGGCCTCGGCCTGCTCCCGCAGGCGTTCTTCAAACATCCTTCTCAATTCGTCGAGATCTGTATCGCCGAGCCACTCGCGCAATTGCCTGCGCTCTTCCTCGCTCAGGCCGGCTATGACCAACGGATCCGACAGCCAGTCCCACACTTGCTCAGCAATCTCTTGCGGTGTCTCGATGCCTTCGAAAGCCGCCTGGAACGCCTGATCGTACTGATCGAAATGGGTCTCTGACTTCACCAGCACGGAACGAGCCAGCGCGTAAAAGTCCGTGAGATTGGAAAAGGCCAGACCCTTGGCCAGAGCCTGCATGAAGGTCAACCACTCCGTCAGTGTGACCGGCACTCCGTACGTACGGAGCAGGAAGAAGAAACCCGTGAACATATCAACGCCTGCCTGCTCCCGCCTTCCTTCCTTTGAGGGCTCGGGTTGCAGTCTCCACGTCTGTATCTTTCTTAAGCAGAACCCCCATGAAGGGCATGCGGGAGATCACAGAACCTGAATCCACTCCATGCATAGCGAGCGCCTGGACCCAATCAATCAGCTCGCTGGTAGAAGGCTTCTTCTGAAGACCAGGCACTTCACGCAGCCAGTAGAAGGCTTCAGTGGCCAGGTCCAGGAGGCGTTCCGGCAGCTGCGGTTGGTGAACCAACACGATCTGCTTCATCATCTCTTCATGAGGAAACTCAATGTAGTGGAAAACGCAGCGCCGCAGGAACGCGTCGGGCAGCTCTTTCTCAGCATTGCTGGTGATGATAACAATGGGGCGCTGTCTCGCTTTGACCGTCTGCTTGGTCTCCGGAATGTAGAATTCCATCTGATCGAGCTCCCACAACAAATCATTGGGGAACTCGAGATCTGCTTTGTCTATCTCGTCAATGAGAAGAACCACGCGTTCTTCACACGAGAAGGCCTCTCCGAGTTTGCCAAGCTTAATGTACTGCGCAATGTTTGAGACGTCGTGATCGCCGAACTGGCTGTCGTACAGACGCTGGACCGTATCGTAGACATAAAGGCCGTCTTGCGCCTTGGTAGTGGACTTGATATTCCACACTATGAGGTCTAGGTTGATGCCTTTTGCGATGCTCTGAGCCAGCATGGTCTTGCCTGTCCCAGGTTCACCTTTGATCAGAAGCGGACGGGCTAAGGATACGGCCACGTTGACCGTCTGCATGAGCTCAGGGGAGGCTATGTAGTCATGAGTGCCTGAATAGGCATGGGCAGCAGTCATGGCGGATGGACTCCTGATGCAGCTGATTGGTCGCGGGCGAGAGAGCAACGGCGCGATGCGCCGTTTGACCCGCCCTGTGTAGTTTAGCACCCAACGAGAATACTTTCTTCTTCTCATACCCCTCGAGAGACGACCTACCCCTTCAGAGTCAAGCCCCCGCACCCGCGAATGCGGACCCTCTTGCGTGTGAGACGATCGACGTGTGCCGGGTCCGTTACGCAGTACGGTCGCGGACACCTTCCCTCAACGGAGACGTGGGCAGCAGCTCCATGCGGCTCTCTTCATGACGCTGCACATCACGACGCTCCCGGACGAGGGGACGCAGTCTTCCCGCAAACCACCCAACGACCCCATCGTCAAAATGAGGGCTGCCCGGCCACCCGGATTGGCCGGGAGCCAGAATGCCCCAAGCCTTCCCCCCACAAGCCAAGTCACAGACAAAACGAAAGGGAGGCCCTACACGGCCCTGGATGTGACCGCCGCCTCGACTGGAGACCGCCCACACAGTGTGCTCGTCACCACCAACGGGATATGGACCCCGACCCAGGAGACGGTTGACCCCCGGCAAAGCTCCCAGTGCGTGACTGAAATACATAGTGTGCAACCTGCCCCAAGTCCAGCCACGCGGATCCGGCCCCAGCTGCAGCGAAAGCCGAGCTGCGGTGACAATCAGCGCCCGCACAAGAAAGCGGTCGCGGTTATTTTCTCCACCCACGCCAAACCACGGCGATGAAGTCTCTCGTAGGCAGCGCATCAACCACTCGCGAGCACGCTCGCCAAAAACGCTCCACTCCGCCAGCAGTGGAGTGGGTCCTTGCCCCGAGTAGCGCGGCAGCAGCCGACCGAGCCTCCTCCGCAGCATAAGCGCCAACGAAACCTGCACAAACGTCTCCGACAGTGCCGCCGCAGTACTATCCGCGCTCATAGAGCCATCCCATTCGGCAAGAATAGAGGCCAAGCCTGCCACCAGACGACCGCCTCTCTGCAGATGTGCCGACCCGGTCAAACGAGCGAAATGACCGGCCACCTCCCTACCGGTGAGTGAAACCTGGTCGAGCTGTATTGCACGCATGGTCTCTTTGTCCAGCGGACGACCTGCTCCCACTGCGGCGAGAAGGAGTTCTTCGATGCGTTGTGCCCGATCGTCCGTGGCATACTCATTTCCCAAATAGTAGGGGTAATCGGTGGAAGCCACACGGTTGTTGGCCGTAACTATATAACCACTTTCAGGGTCGTCCTCCGCAGGCAGCTCCTCAAAAGGTATGAACCCACACCACTCGTCGGTGCCGGTCCAGCCCACGCACGGCACGCGCCCTCTACCTGGAGCCCTGCGCGGAATGCGTCCTGCCAGCCGGTAACCAATGGAACCTTTGATATCCGCATAGACCATGTTGACAGCCGGTACAGCCCAATCCCGCAGCGTCTCCCGGAACTCCTCCGCGGAACCAACCAACAACAACCGACGCATCAGTCTAGTTACGTTGTCAGTTTCACTTCCCGTCCATCGTAAAGCCATGAACGGCTCCCCCATCTCGCGCGGAGCCAACAAATTGATGACGGGGCCATGCCCGGTATGTACAACCTCCTGCACCACACGCCACGGGAGCCCACGGACTCGAATCTCTTCACGACGAACTCGTGCCGGGAGCCATTCTCCTCGATGCAACCATTCCACCCGCTTCTTGCCCTCGACCATCCGGCTCCGGATACGTTCGCGGTAGAGATCCTGCACGTCCACCATGCCGGCCGTAATGCCCCAGGCCACGCGACCGTTAAAACCTGACACCAGACACGGCAAACCTGGAAGGCTGACGCCCACCGCATCAATATCCGGCGCAACCAGGTGCACTTGGTACCAGATCGCCGGGAGCAACAGGCTGAGGTGCATATCGTTGGCCAGAAGCGGAGCTCCGCCCACCGTATACCGCCCCGCTACCACCCAGCTATTGCTCCCCACACCCTGTGCGACTCCAGGCCCAAGGAACCTCCGCGCTTTGCGGGCACGTTCTAGGGCGGCACGAGAGCCCGGTAAGGCAACGATGCAGGTGTCCTCTGCCGCCCTCGGCTCCAACTCTGCAGCTACGTCTCCCAGGCGCCGGACCAGCTGCTCACGTAACAACTCAACCTCCCAGTTGCTGGAGAGAAGCCACGCCAGGAGCTTGATTGAACCCAAGCCGTCCGCCACAGTCCACGACTGCGGTTGGTAACGAAGCAACCTGAACTCCAAAGGCAGGCTGCCGGAGGTCTCTACCCAAGCATCGACACCGGCGGCGTATGCGCGCAGATAGGAAAGAGAGCCCTCGTCGAGTTCCAGCTCCTGCCGTTCTGCAGCCTCTCGAAGGCCTACAATTCGTACCCACCGATCGAGCGACACGGTTACCGGCCCAAAGACCTCCGACAAGCGACCCGCCACCAAACGCCTCAGAAAGTCCATCTGCCAGAGCCGGTCCTGAGCATGTACGAAGCCCTGAGCAAACATCAGGTCTTCGAAACAACCGGCATAGATGTGCGGAATGCCCCACCTATCCCAGATAATCTCCACCGGCGCCGTGATCCCCCGCACAATATAAGATCCGTCGGTGCGAGGAAGGCTGCGGCGGCCGCGGTCGGCGGCGGCCGCGGCCGCCGCCCGCCACAGCTTATCCACAAGACCGAGGCGCCGCCGGTTCACCCCCACCCCTGGTTGCTAATGCTGCTCGAGACGGTTGGCCGGACGCTCCAGCACCCAACGCTGCATGGCTTCAGCCGCCCCATCGCGCAGATCGGAGGAGGTGACGGCATCGGCGGCCCCCTTGGCGGCTGGAGAGGCGTTGCCCATAGCAACACCGACGCCTGCCCAGCGCAACAGCGCCACATCGTTGTCGCCATCTCCTATGGCCAGAACCTGCTCCGCCGGTACACCGAGCATGCGTGCCAGTTGCTGAGCCATCGCCGCTTTGCTGGCCTCTAAAGAGGTCACATCTATCATGCCGCGCACACTCTCGTTCAGATTGACATGCGCTCCCAATGATCGACTCAGCGCCGTACGTAGTGTTTCCTGAGTTGCCGGTGGCAACTCCCGCATATCCAAGAACACCTTATCGATAGGTCTGTCGCCGGTGAGGACGTCATCAACTCCGCCCACCTGATGTGGCGGGGCGATCCCATACTGCTGGATGTTATGTAGGACGGCCTCAGTAATCCGGTCGGCAAACCATTCGTCATCGCATTCCACGTTGGCGATGGCACCCGCCTCCCTGGCCACCGCCACCGCCTCGCGCGCGAGAGTGGGACTGAGAGGTATCCGACTCATCGGAACATTGGCCAGCATGTCCCAGAGCAAAGCTCCGTTGCATGCAATGACCGGAGCCGAAAGCTGCAGCTCCTCGTGATACAGGCGCATCAGCCTCGGCGCGCGGGCCGAGGCCAGAACCACCTCCGCACCCGCCTCCCTCACGGTGGCCACCACATTCCGGGTACGCCTCGAAAGATGCCGCGGCCCAGCCAACAAGGTGCCATCAAGATCGGCGATGACCAACCTGATTGGCGGAATAGAACCGGCCAGCTGCGCAAGGCCGATCGTCACATAGTCCAGGTGTTGACGCATCGCGCGACGGGCGCTCGATTCATCGCCACGTCGTATGGCTTCCAACACCACATCGTGCTGCCGCTGTACAGCTCCCGCACCTCCCGGCTGTGTATAAAGAACATCGAGAATGCGCGGCATATGTTCGTGAAGCAGTCCAACAAGCTCCATGGCCAGTCTTTTCAGAAGGACGTTGTGAGCAGACTCAGCAACCAGACGATGGAACGCCACGTCACTTTCAGCGTGGTCCGACTCCCGAAGGTCCACCTGGATACGCGCCATACGCCTTATCTCATCGAGGGTCGCGCGCCGAGCCGCCAACCCGGCAGCCTGTACTTCCACCGCCACCCGCAGTTCCATCAACTCCACCAGCCGCTCCGCACCACTGCCCGCCAGATTGCGCAATGTGGCACCCACTTCTCCCCCGGGAACAGCCGCCACGATCGTGCCGCGCGGTCCTCGGCCGCTGATAAGCAATCCCTGCGCTTTGAGCTCGCGCAGTGCCTCGCGCACCGCCGGGCGACCTACTCCAAAACGGGTCGCCAGCTCACGTTCAGATGGTATGCGTTCACCGGGCGAAACCTCTCCCGACGTCAGCAGCTTCTTTAACTGACGCGCTACTTGGCTCGAGACGGTCTCGGTGGTAACCGGCTTGATTTTGAACTTCTCGTCTTTGTGGTCACTGGCCCGGCCCACACAACCCCCTATACATTGAAGCGGAAATGAATCACGTCACCGTCTCGAACAACATACTCCTTGCCCTCGATCCTCATGCGCCCGGCCGCCTTCACCGCTTGGTCCGAGCCCAAGATGTCCAACGTCTCAAAATCCACTACTTCAGCCTTGATGAAGCCGCGCTCGAAATCAGAATGAATAGTCCCTGCGGCCTGGGGTGCTTTAGTACCTTCACGTACCGTCCAGGCGCGAGCCTCATTGCTTTGGGCGGTAAAGAACGTGATAAGACCAAGCAACCGATAGCAAGACTTCACCAGCCGATCCAAGCCGGACGCACCGATCCCGAGCTCCTGAAGAAACTCTTCTCTATCCGACTCCTCCAAATCGGCAAGTTCCGCCTCGAGCTTGGCGCATATGGGTACAGTTTCCACACCGGGGACTAAATTCACGGTCACGCCCACGGGCTCCTCGTCCACGTTGAGCACGTAGATGAGAGGTTTCTGTGTCAGCAGATGAAGTCCACGCACCAAGGACAGCTGTTGCGCGTCCAAACCCGCCTCCCGCACCGGACGACCCTCCGCCAGGGTGACATCCACCAACTCCAGGGCTTCCAGGAACGGGCGCATTTCTTTTGAACCCTGAGCTTCTTTGCGTGCGCGCCCCAAAGCTTTCTCTACGGTAGCCATGTCTGCCAGAATGAGCTCTGTCAGCACGGTATCCGCATCGGAGACAGGGTCAATCCGGCCCTCCACATGGGCCACATCAGGATCACCAAACGCACGAAGCACCTCACAGATGGCGTCGCACTCCCGGATGTGCGCCAGAAACTGGTTGCCCAACCCTTCACCACGACTAGCTCCCTTCACCAAGCCCGCGATGTCCACAAACTCAACCACCGCGGGGACCAATCGCTCAGGTCTCACAATCTCGTTGATTCGGTCCAGTCGAGAATCCGGTACGGGGACGACTCCCACATTGGGGTCGATGGTGCAGAACGGGTAGTTGGAAGCGGCAACCTGTTGGCGGGTGAGGGCACGAAAGAGAGTCGACTTGCCCACATTCGGCAGGCCTACAATGCCCACGGATAAAGACAACTAGAGAACCTCCGGGTAGCCGGGACGGCGTCTCGTCCCGGGGCGCTCGTTTTGGCCAACTGCATGATACGCTATGGTCTTACCACTGTCCACATCTCACAGCAGACATAAGGCGTAGCCAGACCCAAGGCGTAGCCAGACCCGTCACCTCGGCATCTACCAAGACAACAATCTACGAGACCGAGCAGACGCGTTCTGATGCTACAATACTGGCTACTATGGAGTCGGTTTGCATCAATACATATCTCTTCTCCGGTTACGCACGCCTCCCGCACGACGTATCGCACCAGCCGGTGAACGCTCGTGTGGGTGTGGTGCTCGAAGTAGATGAGACCGGAATGATCGTCGGTGTCTCCTCCACACTGCTTACGGAACTGGCCCGTGACTACCTTGCCAGATTGCTGTGCGGCCGCTCCGTGATCACCGAGAGGCAGGAAATGGAATCGCTTGTACGCCGGCGATATCGCGGGCATTCCCAGGGAGCGCTCATCTTCGCCTTACGACGTGTCTTCGAGGCCGTAGACCAATCACCTATCGTTATCGAAACACAGGCTCCGTGAGCCTTGATTTCGCCTTTGTGCAGTGAGATTATGGGATGGCTGCACACGTAGCTTGAGAACGGTCAGTTCACCCTACCGTTCATTCTACAGCTATGGGTCCCCCAGCGCACGACACGTCACGCCATCGGTGCAGCCGGCGGCACGGCTTGTCAGTTCGCCCATCACGGCTGAGGCTCTGGACATGCCGGGAGTGCTGGAAGACATAAAGGTTCTCGACCTTTCGCGAGTAGTTGCAGGTCCTACATGTGCCATGATCCTGGGCGACCTCGGCGCAGACATCATCAAGGTGGAACGTCCCGGAAGCGGAGATGAGGTACGGCACTGGGGCCCTCCTTACGCAGGTACCGAGTCCGTCTACTACCTTGGGTTGAATCGCAACAAGCGCTCCCTGTCTTTGAACTTCAAGAGCCCGGCCGGCAAACAAGTACTCCGGAGGATGGCACGAGAGGTAGACGTCATCATTGAGAACTTCAAAACCGGCGACCTCGAGCGGGCCGGGTTGGGATATGAGGACTTGAGTCGGGAGAATCCCGCCTTGATCTACTGCTCTATAAGCGGCTACGGTCGCACCGGGCCCGACAAAAACAAGCCGGGATACGATTTTGCCATCCAGGGCCGCGGGGGCTACATGAGCATCACCGGACAACCCGACGGGCCGCCCACCAAAGTGGGTCTTCCCGTCATCGATGTGCTGGCCGCACTCAATGCCGCAGTCGGCGTCTTCAGCGCGTTGCGCGTGCGCGAAGCCACGGGGCGGGGTCAACTTGTGGACGTATCGTTGCTGGATGCAGAGGTCTCAGCTCTGGTGAATCAGGGAAGCAACTGGCTGATGGGCGGCATGGTGCCGCAACGATGGGGCAATGCCAACCCCAACGTCGTGCCATACCAGACCTTCCGGTCTATGGACGGGTGGTTCAACGTGGCAGTAGGCAACAACGACCAGTTTGCCCGCTTATGTGATGCTATTGGCGCTCCACTGCTCGCGGAAGATCCTCGCTACGCCACCAATGATCTGCGCATCCAGAACCGCGACGCTCTGGTCGCCGCTCTTACCGAGAAATTCCGCACTCGGCCAACAGCTGAGTGGCTGCAAATCCTCAGCCAGGCCAAAGTGCCGACGGACCCTATACAGAGCATTGACCAAGTGTTCTCGGACCCGCAGATCCTTGCGCGGGAGATGCTTGTCACCATGCCGCACCCCACACTTGGTGAAGTACGCATGGCGGGCAACGCCATCAAACTCAGCGACAACCCGGTCAGCTACCGAAGACACCCTCCGCTCCTAGGAGAACACACGGAAGAGGTGCTCGGCGAGTTCGGCCATACCAAAGAGGAAATAAGGGTCTTGCGCTCAGAGGGGGTGATCTAGGAAACTAAGCACTTGTCGCAACCAGGCCCACTATCAAGGCATCAGCCGGGCATCGTTGGACGTCAACGTCAACCCGGAAAACGCACTAGGCAGTAGGAGGAGTAGATGGATTTCAGGTTTACCCCCGAACAGGATCTCTACCGTCAGTCTATCCGCCAATGGCTCGAAGCCAACCTGGAGCCCCGCGCACGCGGTATCGACGAAGCTGAAGACGGCATCCCCACCGACATCACCGAAGGTATGGCATCGCTTGGCATGTTCGGCGTGACCATTCCCGAGCGCCTCGGCGGTCTGGATATTCCGGACGAAGAACGCATGGTCTACGCGATGATCACCATTCACGAGATCGCGCGTGCCGACATGTCCATGTCCACCCCGGTCTACACACTGCTGACCATCGGCTGGGCGTACATCATCAATAAGTACGGCACTGAGCAGCTCAAGGAACTGGTTCTCCCCAAGGTTGCCGAAGGCAGGTGCTTCTGCGGTATCAATACCACTGAACCCGGTGGCGGCTCTGACCTGGCCAACATCACCACCATCTCCCTGCCCGAAGGCGATAACTACGTCTTCAACGGCGAGAAGGCCTACATCTCCGGCCCCAAGGAATGTGCTAAGTGGGGCTACCCGTCAGGCCACTGCACGCTTTCCCGCACCGACCCCGAGGCCGGCTATCAGGGCTTCAGCTTCATCTACGTGCCGCGTGACATCCCCGGCATCTCCGACCACCTCTACAAGGATATGGGCCGGATGGGGCTCTCCACCGGCGGCTTCATCTATAAGGACGCCAAGGTTCCGAAGTGGTGCCTGCTGGGTGAAGAGGGCAAGGGCTTCTACGTGAATATGGACGGCTTCAATGCCGCTCGTATCATCGTGGCAGCAGCCTGCCTGGGTGGCGCTGAGAAGGCGCTGGAGATCTCCCGCGACTACTGCAAGCAGCGCGTACTCTTCGGTAAGCCCATCTCCAAGAACCAGGGCATCAGCTTTGAGATGACGAACGACTGGATGCAGCTCGACATGCTCCGGCTGAACCTGACCCGTGCCGCCTGGATGTACGGCTACAATGATGCCAACCCCGGCACGTTCTCCCGTGGAGAACTCAACAAAGTTGTCGCTACGTGCAAGTGCCTGTCACCAACCCTGGGCCACGATATTGCCCGTCACGGCATGATCTACCACGGCGGCTTCGGCTACACCAAGGACACCCCGCTGGAGATGATGCTCCGCGGCATCATGTCCTACGAAGTGGGCGCTGAAGGCGGTCTCAACATCATGCGCGGAATCATCTGCCGCGATGAGTTCGGCGACGAGTTCAACTCGTTCAAGGACTGAGTTCGACTAAACAAGTGATGTAGCCCGACCACACCGGCGCCGTCTTCGCTACAGCGAAGACGGCGCCGGTCGGGCAAGGAAGGACGTATGGAAAAGGTCGATGTCATTGTTGTTGGTGGTGGCCTGGCCGGGCTATCCGCTGCATATGGGCTGGCGGCAGAGGGTCTGGAGGTCATCCTCATCGAGCGGGGCGATTACTCCGGGGCCAAAAACGTCACGGGAGGGCGCCTCTACGTAAGCCCAATCCGTAACATGTACCCCGAACTGTGGGAAGACGCTCCCTTTGAGCGCCCGGTAACACGGGAGTTCATCACACTCATGGGGGAAGGTAACAGCACTACCATCGAATTTGCCGCCGACAAATTCGCCGCCCAGCCGTACCAGTCCTATACGGTCCTCCGGGCTACGTTCGATCTATGGCTGTCTGAGCAGGTCATGGAAAAGGGCGGCATGGTCATCGTCAAGCAACGTGTTGACGATCTGATCAAAGAAGGTGACAAAGTCATAGGGATCCGGGCCGGCGAGGACGAGATCGGTGCTGATATCACCATCATCGCTGAAGGCGTACTCGGTCTTGTGGCAAACAAAGCGGGCCTCAGAGAACTTCCCTCGTGGAAGGACCATGCAGTAGGTTTCAAAGAGACCTTGGAACTGCCAAAAGAAGTCATTGATAACCGCTGGCATCTCGCCCCCGACGAGGGAGCGGCCCATCTATTCATGGGCGGTGTCACTAAAGGCATGCTGGGCGGCGGTTTCCTCTACACAAACAAGGAGTCCATATCCTTAGGTATCGTGTTGGGGATGAAGGACGCCAAGGAGAGGGTTGACAAGATCGATATCTATACCCTCTTGGACGATTTCAAGGCCAACCCCACCATCGCTCCGCTGGTGGCGGATGGTGAACTAGTGGAATATTCAGCCCACGTCATCTCTGAAGCCGGTCTGTCCGGGATCCCTCAGCTATGGGGAGACGGCTATCTCATGACCGGCGACGCTGCGGGCCTTGCTTTGAACCAGCTTTACACGGTTCGCGGTATGGACTTTGCGGTAGCCTCCGGATACTACGCCGCGCAGGCTATTATCGAGGGCAAGAAGCAGAACGATCTGGACGCGGTTGGACCTGCATACGAGAAGATGATGAAGGAATCGTGGGTACTCAAGGACTTCGAAACCGCGAAAAACATACTGCACTTCATCGAGAATCCCCGCATTTTTTCCCACTACCCGAATGCCGTGGGCCGGTTGTTTGATCGGGTCTTCACATTGAACGACCAACCGACCGACAGCATCTACACCAAAGTGATGAGTAGCGTGAAGAAGGACTTCATGAACGTCACTACGGCGAAAGAACTGCTCGGCATGCGGAAGATATGAGGTAGGTGGCGTATATGGGAACAACAGTCGAAGCCAAACTCGGTTACAACGTATTCAAGATTGACAAAGAGCGCCACATTGTCATTGATACTGAGATCTGCAATAAGATCTGCAAGGACAAGACCTGCCTCTATATCTGCCCTGCGTTCCTCTACAAGCTGGACGACCAGGGCAACAACACGGTGGACTGGGAGGGCTGTCTGGAATGCGGCACCTGCTTGATCTGCTGTGAACACGACGCGCTCTCGTGGGAGTACCCACGAGGCGAGTTCGGCATCCAGTACCGGAGTGCTTAGAGGAGCCAACCTTGAAGATCATCGTACCCGTCAAAACAAATCCGGACCTTCAAATGGTCCGCATCAAGAACCGTCAGCCGGTGCTCGAGGCCGTCCCTTATATATTGGGGGACCTAGACAAGAACGCCGTGGAGGCCGCCCTTCAGTTGCAGGCCGAGGCCGGCGATACGCAGGTAATCGCGTTGACCTTGAACCAGGGCAACCGCAAGATCAAGGACACTATGAAGGAAGCTCTGGCCATGGGCGCCGACGAAGCCTATATCGTTACTGACGATGCGCTCGTCGATACAGACCAGGCAGGCAAGGCCCTAGCCATCGCCAAGGCCATCGAAACAATCGGTGGCGCAGACGTCATAATCTTTGGAGAGGGTTCCCATGACGGCTATTCCGGCCAAGTGGGTCCACGTGTTGCGGAGTTGCTCGGAGTTCCCGAGATCGGCTTCGCTAGGAAGCTGACCCCCGGCGGCCCCGGCATACAGGCCGAGCGCAGCATGGGAGATTTCATAGAGGTGCTCGAGGCCCCGCTGCCTATAGTAATCACTGTTGCCAGTGAGATTAATGAACCCCGGATACCCACCCTCATGAACATCATGAAGGCAGGCAAGAAGCCCTCCACCGATTGGACCTTGGCCGACCTCGGCTTGGAAGCGGCGGACGTGGCTCCTAAGAACAAGATTCTCTCGAATCTGGCCGAGGAGCAGGATCGCAAGAACATTATGCTGGAAGGGGACGTCAACGCGCAGGTCGCGGCGCTCATCGATGCCCTGACCCGCGAAGGCGTCCTGGAGGCGTAATCATGGCAGATATCCTCGTATACAGCGATTCACTCAACACCGCCAAAGAACTCGCCTTCAAGGGCAAGGAATTTGCAGCCGCCCTGGGCATGGGGATCTCTGCTGCGGCGCTGGGCGCCGATGCCGACGAAACCGCCGCACAACTCGGTGCCTTCGGTGCCGACCGTGTGTTCGTGAGCAAAGATGCCGCACTCGAAGGACTCCAGACCGATGTCGTATCCGACGCCCTGGCCAAGATTGCCAAGGAAGCCGATGCTACGTACGTCATGGTCGGTTCCACCCGTCGCGGAAAAGAGCTGGCCGGTCGCCTCGCTCAAAAACTCGGAGCAGGAGCCGTCACCGACGTCAACTCTGTGGAATTGGAGGACGGTAAGCTTGTTGCGGCCCGCTTCAAGTTCGGCGGAGCTACCGTGGCCCGCGAAACTGTAGACACCGACATCAAGGTATTCGCCGTAATGCCCAAGGCCTTCGAGATCGAAGATCCGGTGGCCGGCGCGGGCACCGTCGTGACTCCTGACCTAAGCCTCACGCCGTCAGCCGTGAAGCTCGTCGAGACCAAACCCAAGGAAGGGGCAGCCGTCAACCTCGACGCTGCCGACCGCCTAGTGTGCATCGGTCGCGGCCTCGGTGCCAAAGATGACCTTACTATAGTGGAGGCGTTCTGCACGGCTCTAGGCGGCGAACTAGGGTGCACCAAGAGCCTGTGCGATTGGGAATGGCTGGCCGAGAACCGTCTCGTGGGCCTCTCCGGCGCCAAGACCAAGCCCTCGCTGTACATCAGCCTCGGCATCTCCGGTCAAGTTCAGCATACCGTGGGCATCAGCTCATCCAAGGTAATCGTGGCAGTCAACAAAGACGACAAGGCGCTAATTTTCAACCACGCGGACTACGGCATCGTTGGAGATATCTACGATGTGATTCCCGTTCTTACGGAGGCCGTCAAGGGCAAGTAGACCCCAATCTTAAGCGCCGGATCGAGCTGGAGAGCCTGGATCCACTCCTGGAGCGGCGGCCTCGTTCAAACGAGGCCGCCGCTCCTCGCTTGATTCCCGATCCACCGTACACGGGTAACCGGTGTAACATCGTGAGCACAGACTCGCCTACAAGGAGGCTGCTGGTGACCGAGCGCCACACTCTGGATCACACCATCCCTGCCGGGGGATTCATAGGACTCCCTGTCAATCGAGGGCAGACTCTGCGCATAACGGATCTGGAAGGCAAACAAGTAGTAGACCTGGTCGCACTCAATGCGGCTGATTCCGGCGAGAAGCTCTCCTGCGTATACAGCGTCATGCTAAACCGAACGTGGCTCCTCACATCCGATCACATCCTCTACTCCAACTTCGCACGGCCTGTATTCACCATTACCGCCGACACGGTGGGTCTTCACTATTCCGGCGGAGGTTTCTGTACCGAGGAAATTAACCGCGTCCGCTACAATGTAGAGCAATCGTCGAATTGTGCCGCCAATCTTACAGAAGCCCTGCGTCCCTTCGGAATCGTCCGATCTGATTTCGATTTCGATTGTTGCTTCAATATCAACATGAACCTTGTTTATGGCCCAGATGGCTCAATGAGCCTAAGCGAGCCACTATCCAAACCCGGTGATTACATCGATCTCCGAGCAGAAATGGATCTAGTTGTTGGAATATCTAATTGTCCGCAGGATCGCAATCCATGCAACGCCTTCAGTCCAACCCCCATACTCGTACAGCGGTTGAACGAGTAGTTATCGCTCGAGTAGACAGAATTAACTGTCCGGCCAGGCAATCGTGTTGCGCCGGGGCCGGCTTTCTTGTTACAGTGGCGAACGCTGAGGAAGCGTTTTCACGGTCCTGCCAAACGAGCCCAGAGGTGCGCCCGTGGTAAACCCAACCGTTGATCTCTTTATCCAGTTCTTCCTGATGGTCGTGCTCGCTGCAGGGCTGTTCATCGCAATGCTCTGGATCGTGCACAGATTGATGCCTACGAGTCGTAACCCCAACAAGGGTATACCCTACGAATGTGGGGTGGTCCCTTCTACCGACGCGCGGGTACCCTACAACGTCCACTACTACTTGGTGGCCGTCCTCTTCGTTCTGTTCGATCTGGAAGCCGTGTTCATGTATCCATGGGCAGTCGCGCTGAGAACGCTTGGTAAAGTGGCCTTTGTGGACATGATTGTTTTTGTGGTTATCCTGCTTGTAGGCTTCATCTACGTATGGAGGAAGGGAGTGCTTTCGTGGGAATAGCTGATCCGAGAGACCCCCGAGAAATCCGCGATCTCAGCGCTGCCTTCAAGAGACCGTCTCCTATTGAGCTACCGCAGACTCTAGAGGGAGATGAGGAGCATGTACCAGGTGTGCTGACCACTACGCTGGACAAGATCATCAACTTTGGCGCCACCGTCTCCTATTGGCCCCTGCTGTTCGGTTTGGCCTGTTGCGCTATTGAGATGATGGCCTGTGCGGGCCCCCGTTGGGATATATCGCGATTCGGCATGGAAGCCATGCGCGCGTCTCCCCGCCAGGCAGATGGCATGATCGTGGCCGGATGGGTCTCCCTCAAGATGGCACCGCGTGTGATCCGTCTCTACGAACAAATCCCCGACCCTAAATGGGTGCTGGTGATGGGTTCGTGCGCTACTTCCGGCAACATCTGGGATACGTACAACATCGTGCAGGGAGTCGATGCGCTACTGCCGGTGGACGTATACGTACCGGGTTGTCCACCACGCCCCGAAGCCCTATGGCAGGGCTTGGAGATGATCCGTAAGCGTATCCGCGAAGGCAAGCACGGCTATGACGGCATGCACACCATCCCCATCCGTGCGGCAATGGGAGAGTGAGATGGCGCAAGCAAAGAGCATAGACGAACTGTCGGCGGTCCATAAGCAGGTCGCTTCCGTATTGCAGAGCAAGTTCGGACGCAAGTTTGCCGAATCGTCCACCTTCCGCGGAGAGCTCACGTACGTAGTGGCACCGGAAGACTGGCACGCAGTATTGGAGTTCTGCCGCGACACGGAGGAACTCCAGTTTGACCGGCTGGACTGCCTATGCGGCAACCACTTTCCCGAACGTGAAGAGGCTCCGTTTGAAGTAATCGCGAACCTGGTTTCCATCCCGAACACCACACGAGTTCGCGTGAAGACCCGCCTCAGTGAGGACCAGTCGCTACCCACGGTCACCGATCTGTGGCCGTCGGCCGGCTTTGATGAACGTGAGACTTGGGAGATGTACGGAATCGGATTTGAGGGAAACCCCAACCTCACTCGTCTTCTCACTGTGCCCGACTTCAACGGCTTCCCCCTCCGCAAGGATTTCCCACTGCAGGGCACTGTGGGTGGCCGCATCCGTTGGGACTTCAAGGGAGAGATCTAGATGAGCGCGCCTGTGGAAGAACACGTTGAGCAGCCGGTGTCCCGGCCCACACTCGCAGAGCTCAAGGAGCGCAAAGAGAAGAGCCGTCAGCGCATCGACAAAAGCGCCGAGGTTCTCACCGTCAGCATGGGGCCGCACCATCCGTCAACGCACGGGGTATTCCGTGTGGACTTGGACCTGGACGGCGAGATCATCGTCGCTACTAGACCGGAGATCGGCAACCTTCACCGCGGCATGGAGAAGCTGGCCGAACACCGTACGTACCACCAGATCATTCCGCTCACCGACCGCCTCCATTACGTAGCCAGTTTCGCGCAGAACGAGGGTTTCTGTGAAGCGGTCGAGAAGCTCATGGGTATCGAGGTGCCGCCTCGGGCCCGCTTCATCCGCTCCATGGGGCACGAGATGTGCCGCATCGCCAACCACCTATTGTGGTTGGGTATTCACATCATGGACTTCGGCGCCATAACCTTCCAACAGATCTGCTTCCGTGAACGGGAATACATGATGGATCTCTGGGAGATGCTCTGTGGCGCGCGCCTCACCCACTCCTACTGCCGCATCGGTGGAGTAGCCAAGGACATACCCGATGGTTTCGAAGAAAAGATGAGGGCGGCCATCGC
>JAAYZX010000009.1 GCA_012514635.1 Actinomycetota bacterium | reverse complement strand
GAATCCCTTCATCCGCTCCTCGCACACTCTTCGGCTCTTGTTCTCGGAATGCGGCTCTTGTTTTCGGATGGCCGCAGATTCTCCGGGCGCCGTGGCCGAGTGGCTGAGGCACGGGTCTGCAAAACCCGATACACCGGTTCGATTCCGGTCGGCGCCTCCTATAGTTGGGCCGTAGCCCAGCTGTTTATTTGGAAGGATGGGGAGGCATCTGCAGCGTCTCTCTGTGCGCTTCGTCCAATGCCTCTATTTCATAACGCCCAGGTATCCGGGCACCATCGTCTCCAGCATTTTATTTCTTGTTCATCATAACAACTCTCGTGTCGGTAGAATGCTACCGGAGGCAGAGACCACAAAGGAGCGCAGGCGCATGGGAGGGAGGCCGTTTTTGGTGGAGAAGCTACGAGTGGCAGCGATTGTGCCAAGGGTTTTGCTAACCGTTGCATTGGCTGCGGCAATTGCCGTTGTGTTGGGTGGAACGGCTTTTGCGCAGAGTTTTCGAGATATCAGGGCAGATGACTGGTTCGCAGGGCCTGTGGAGGATCTTGCTGCTGCGGGCATCGTGCAGGGCCACCTCGATGGCACTTTCCGCCCATACGATACTGTGACGCGCGCTCAGTTTACAGTCATGATGGATCGGGCTCTGCAGCCTCCTGCGGCTGAGGGCGCTCCGTTTATCGACGTGCGCCCCGATGATTGGTACTTCCAGGCGGTCGCGCGTTTGTACGGGGTCGGCCTTGTGCGCGGCATGACTCACACGAGTTTTGTACCGGATGCAGGTATAGCACGCGAACAGGCGGCCAGCATGGTGTTTCGAGCTCTGGTATACCGCGTAGGGCAAGAGGAATCTGAGGATGAAACCGACGAAGCCGACGCGGCGGATGCCGTACCCGCAACGGACCCCGATGCAGCGGATGCCGTACCCGCAACGGACCCCGATGCAGCGGACGACTCATCTGCGAAAGATATATTGCCTGCGCCACGCATCTCATTAGAAATTAATGCAGCTGAGGTTCAGGCTTGGTTAGGAACTCTGAGAGACCGTTGGTTTGTCGCGGAGGCGCACAAGGAAAGCGTGGCTCAATGTATTCGGCTGAGCGTAATGACGGGATACCCGGACGAGCGCTTCTATCCCATGCTGACGCTGACCCGGGCACAGGCCGCAGGGATTGTGCACCGTGCTCTGTACTCGTCTGTGCAGGCGCGGGGAGAAGTACCTCCGGCGGTGGCTGCGGAGGCTGCCTATCCTACGCAGAAAATTGGTTCATCGGGGATGCTGGTCTCTTTCCTGGAAAACCGGCTGGCGCAGCTGGGCTATGCACTGATCGAGGTAGACGATTATTTCAGCGAGAGTACCCGTGATGCCGTGATGGCCTTCCAGAAGGTCGAGAGACTGACCCGTGATGGCCAGGCTGGGGAGCAGGTATGGAGTCGTCTGGCGGCCGCACAACGACCACAACCACGACTTAGTGCTACCGGCAGGCGTGTAGAGATCGATCTCACGCGGCAGGTGTTGTTCTTGGTTGATAACAACCAGGTGACGCAGATTCTCAATTGCTCCTCGGGCACTGACGGGTGGAGGACTCCCACAGGCAGGTTCTCAATATTTCGCAAAGACGTTGACTGGCAAAGAAGTCCTCTGGGATATCTCTACTATCCTGCGTATTTCTACGGCGGTTTCGCCATTCACGGATCCAGGGATGTTCCGGGGTGGCCGGCCAGCCATGGATGCATTCGTATACCCGTGTGGGCTACTGTAGCGTTGTGGAACCAACTGTTCTACGGGATACGGGTAGACTTGTATCACTGACATGTGAAGGAGGGCGGCCCGGGCTGAAGCCCGGGCCGCCCTCCTTGCCCGCGCGGCGTATGCGAGTTATCATGTGCCCGCACGTGGGCGTTTAGCTCAGGGGGAGAGCGCTTCCTTGACGCGGAAGAGGCCACAGGTTCAAATCCTGTAACGCCCACCATGCCTCCATCATTTTGTGAAGCCCTTTGAAGACATCGTCGCCGGCCTCCCTCGCGGTTTGAGGCTCGTTGTGGTTACCCTGTGGCGCACCGTCGCCAACATGGGTCGCCACGCTGGGATGCAACGGGCGACGGCGCTGGCCTTCTACGGGTTTCTCTCTCTATTTCCGCTTATCGTCTTTGCCGTGTCTATCGCCGGGCTATGGTTTCCCAGCGGTGAGGTTATGATTTGGCTCAGCGAGCAGCTGGGAAGGTTCCTTCTTCCCAGCGCTGCGGAAATCGTGGAAGAAGCGGTTGGGGTGGCGTTGCGTGCGCGCGGAGCAGTGACCATCGTAGCCGTAGTGGGTCTACTGTACTCGGGCTCCGGCTTTGTAGCGGGGTTGGCGGGAACGCTGGATGCAGTGTGGCAGGAGCCATCCCGCAGGTTCTTTTTGGTCAACCGTGTGATCGCCGCAGGATTTACGCTGTTGGGGGGATTGGCGCTGGCGGTATCAGCCGGTCTAACGACGTTGGCTCTTGAGTTTTGGCCGCAGCTCATGGGCTGGTTGGGTGTGGAATCATCCGATGTCGCCCGGACCGCGGGAGCAGTGTTCATTGGCGTGCTGGCGTTGGGACTCGACGTAGTCTTGGGGGCGATGATCTATCATTTTCTTCCCACGCGACGGGCGTCGTGGCGGGCTGCGTGGTTGGCCGGTACCGTGAATGGAGTTGGATGGAACCTCCTAAAGCTGGGTTTCTCCTACTATCTGACGCGATTTTCGCGGTACGGGTTTGTGTACGGCACACTTTCAAGTGTGATCGGTATGCTGATATGGGCGCAGTTGGCCGCTACGGTTTTTGTGTTTGCAGCGGAACTGGCGGCAGTATTGGTACCGCGACGTGAGCCGGCGCCTGCAGAAGATAAGAACATGGTCAGTGAGTGTCCTGGTTGAGGAAGGCTCCGCAGGCGACGATGGCGCGGAGCGTGTAAGGACAGCGGTATACTGTCAGGGTCGATCCAAGGTATCACTACGAGTCTGAGAGGTTTTCCATGAAGGTCATCCTGCCTGACGGCTCCGAGCTGGCACTCCCAGAGGGCGCCACCGGCATGACCGTGGCCGAGAGCATCGGTCCGCGGTTGGCCAAGGCCGCCTTGGGCGTGACTATCAATGGTGAACTCAAAGACCTGGATACGCCGCTGGCCGACGGGGACCACGTTAGCGTGATCACGGCACAGTCTGAGGAGGGACTGAGCTTGTTGCGCCACTCGGCGTCTCACGTGATGGCGGAAGCGGTCACCAGGGTCTTTCCTGATACCAAGGTGGCCATAGGACCATCCACCAAGGACGGCTTCTACTATGACTTCGATTTTCCTGAGCCCGTCTCCGAGGAGGATCTGTCGCGTTTTCAGGCCGAAATCGAAAAATCAATCAAGGAAACCCAGTCCTTCCAGCGGGAAGTAGTGTCTCGAGAAGAAGCGTTGGAGCTCTTTGAGAACGAGCCCTATAAGCTGGAACTGATCCGGGACCTCCCTGAAGGGGAGACCATCAGTATATACCGTCATGGGAACTTCCTCGATCTGTGTCGAGGGCCGCACGTACCCGATACCAGCAGGATTCCGGCAGTGAAGGTTCTTTCTATTGCCGGCGCCTATTGGCGCGGCGACTCCGACAATCGCATGCTCACGCGCATCTACGGAACGGCGTTTCCGTCACGCAAAGAATTGGAAAAGCATTTGGAAAGCCTCGAGCTGGCCAAGCAGCGGGATCATCGCAAGGTGGGCCGCGAGTTGGATCTCTTCAGTTTCCATGATGAAGCTCCAGGCTTCCCGTTTTTCCACCCGAAGGGGATGGTGGTAGTCAACACGCTCCTCGATTATTGGCGCAAGGAGCACATCGCGGCAGGATATCGGGAGATCAAGACTCCCCTAATCCTGGATCGGTCGCTGTGGGAACGCTCGGGACACTGGGACAATTACAAGGACAACATGTACTTCACCAAAATCGACAATCTTGATTTCGCTGTGAAGCCCATGAACTGTCCTGGAGGAATTCTTATTTATCGTGCCGCTCAGCACTCGTACCGTGAGTTTCCCATGCGAATGGCCGAACTAGGATTGGTACACCGGCATGAGCTGTCGGGCGTACTACACGGTCTCTTCCGTGTGCGCGCGTTTACCCAAGACGACGCCCATGTCTACTGCCTTCCGGATCAGGTGGAAAATGAAGTGGTGCGTGTCATTGAGTTGGTGAGGCGCATGTACCACACCTTCGGGTTCGACAAGGTTCACATGGAGCTTTCTACGCGGCCCGCCAAGTCCATCGGCACGGCTGAGATGTGGGAACGGGCGGAAACAGCGCTGGCGAGTGCTCTGGGAAGGCTGGATCTCGAGTATCGACTCAATCCCGGCGACGGAGCATTCTACGGACCCAAGATCGACTTCCACATTGAGGACATCATGGGGCGCACGTGGCAATGCGCCACCTGTCAGCTCGACTTTGCTATGCCGGAGCGTTTCGAGCTTGAATACATTGGCGAGGACAACCAACGCCACCGGCCCGTAATGCTGCACCGGACGGTACTGGGTTCTATCGAGCGCTTCTTGGGCATCATCATCGAGCATTACGGAGGGGCTTTTCCGGCATGGTTGGCTCCGGTTCAAGCTGTGGCCATCCCCGTGGCCGACAGACATATAGAATACGCGCACAGCGTAGCAGCAGAGCTGTCGGCGGCGGATTTGCGGGTGGAGGTCGATGAGCGCGCCGAGTCGGTGGGGCGCAAAATTCGTGATAATGAGCTGCTGAAAGTGCCTTTCATGCTGATCGTGGGTGACAAAGAAGCAGCGGCAGGCACTGTATCCATGCGGGCGCGTGGTCGCGGAGATCTGGGAGCCATGTCACGTGATGCGGCTGCTAAGATGGTGGCGGACGAGTCGCGCGCGCCCAGGGTGGATGGCTGAGCGTCCCTTTGCGGCAGGCATCGTCTCCGGTATACTCTCGACTATATAAAGTGGAAGCCGCTCTTCCCACCTCGCGCCAATGGCGCCTGGTTTATTCATAGTGAGGGTTGGTGTTTTTATCCCGGCCGGTCCGCCTCAGGAGGCAGGGCCAACCGTCTATCTGACGGTTCTCCGTGCGTGGAAGCGGTGGCGTCTGTCACCGCTTTGTTATTGCCGTTCACGAGGTCCGGCTGTGCCGGCGGGAGGTGCAGATCAACATAGCCGATAATGTACGCATCAACGAGAGGATCCGTACCGATATGGTTCGGCTCATTGGGCCGGATGGAGAACAAGTCGGTATTGTCAACCTGCGCGAAGCTCTGGACTATGCGGATAGGCTGAACCTGGATTTGGTAGAGGTAGCCCCCATGGCTAATCCGCCTGTCTGTAAGGTGATGCACTACGGCAAGTACAAGTACGAGCAGGAGCAGAAGGCCAAAGAAGCGCGTAAGCGTCAGACTACTATTAACGTCAAGGAGATTAAGCTAAGGCCTAAGATCGATGATCATGACTTCGAGACCAAGAAGGGTCATGTAGAGCGATTTCTCCGACACGGAGACAAGGTCAAAGTCACCATCATGTTTCGAGGGCGGGAGCTAATGCATCCGCACTTGGGAGAGCGCCTTCTCCGTCGTATGGCCGACGATCTGGTGGAGTTGGGCGATATCGAGTCTCAGCCGAATCTCGACGGCCGCAATATGGTGATGATGCTGGCGCCCAAGAAGTAGCACTAGGCCTCTTCTCTCCACGCACTGACAATAGCGCGCCCGCGTTGGCCGTTGGCGGCCGAAAGGGCATGTGGCACCGGACAGGACGGTCGGCTACGGCCTGGTTTGGTGGCGAAGGGAGCAATGCAATGCCAAAAATGAAGACGCATAAGGGTATTAAGAAGAGGGTCAAAATCACCGGGACTGGGCGCCTGATGCACAAGCGCGCATTCTCCAGCCACCTGTTGACCAAAAAGTCCAGTAAGCGGAAGCGCAAGTTCCGTAAGAACCTTCCCGTAGCCCAGCAAGATCTGGCACAGGCCAGAGATCTGCTCGGTATGTAGGGGGTACCCGAGATGCCACGAGTGAAACGCAGCCTCACTGCTCAGAAGAAACGCCGCAAGGTATTGGGCGAGGCCAAAGGATACTACGGTCTCAAGAAGTCTTCATATCGTAGAGCAAAAGAGCAGCTGCTGAAATCATACGGTTACGCGTACCGGGATCGTAAAGCGCGCAAGGCAGAATTCCGCCAGCTATGGATCATGCGGATCAATGCCGGTGCCCGCCAGAACGGCCTGAACTACAACCAGCTGATACATGGGCTGAGGGAAGCCAATATCACGCTGAATAGGAAGGTGCTGGCGGATTTGGCGGTGCGCGAGCCCACCGTCTTTGCCGAGCTGGTGGCCAAGGCGAAGGAGGCCCTGGCCGCCTAGGCGGCTTGTACCGAAGGGGCGGGTCGCCACGCTGGTGCGAGGCGACCCGCCCCTCTGTGTTTGTGGAGGCAGTTGGAGTGTTGCGGACTATCACCGGGAGACACAACGCCAGTCTGAGGCTGGCGCGTCGCCTGCAGAAGAAGAAGTACCGTGTGGAGCGGGGGTTCTTCGTGGCGGAAGGCTGGGATCTTCTCCAGGCCGCCTTAGAGGCCGGCATAAACCCGGTTGAGGTTCTGGTGCGCGAAGATCTGACGGCACGTATTCCTGAGGAACTGGTGAGCGCTGCTGAGGCGGATCGTATCGATATTGGGGTGTGTGGCGCAGACGCCCTGTCCGAGGTGAGCGCCCTGGGTGGAGCAGCTGATGTCGTGGCGGTGTTCGCTGAACGCAGAGCCTCTCTGAATGATTGGTCTGTTGCCGCAGGTATCACGGTTTTCTTGTATGAGGTGGGCGATCCGGGTAACGTTGGGACCTTATGCCGTAGCGCGTTGGCGTTTGGCGCCGCGGGTGTGGTCTGCAGCCCGCGCACGGCGGACGCTTTCGGGCCGCGGGCTCTGCGGGCGGGGATGGGTGCTCAGTTCCTTCTGCCCGTGGCGGTGGAGGTGCCTGCAGATGACCTGTTGCGCCACGTGACGGCACGCTGCGAGAGAGGTGAGGCCGTACCGACATTGGTGCTGGCCGATCCCCGAGGAGCTGTGCCGGCATTCGAGTTGTGTCCTGCCGGTTCGGGAGTGGTGCTGGCACTCGGATCCGAACGAGGCCGACTGCCCGGTCTGGATGCAGCGGTGTGGAAGGAGCGGGTGGAAGTGGCGGTGCCGCAGGTTGGTTTTGACTCATTGAATGTGGCTATGGCCGGGACCGTGCTCCTGTACGAGTTGAGTCTCGCTGGGCGTTGTCTGGGTCGAGTCCGGCAAGGAGGAGGCCCAGACTGTTGCGCGCAGAGAACCGGCAAACTATAGTGCACTGCGGTACTACCGCAGGTGAGTAGGAAGGAGGACCGTCATTCCAGCCCAGAACGACATATTAGCCCAACTGGAAAGGGCCGATCTCAGGGCGATCTATGAACAGGGGGTGGCTGCTCTTGAGGCGGCGGATAATCTTGATTCCCTGGAGGATGCCCGGGTTCGATTTCTGGGCCGCAAGGCGGACCTCGCTGCGCTGCTCCGCTCAATCGCCGAATTACCGCCGGAAGAGAAGAAGGTGGTAGGCCGCTTCGGCAATCTAATCAAGAAGGAGCTGGAGGCGCTTCACGCCCAGCGCCATTCTGCTCTGGAGGAGAGCGAGTTGGTGCACGGCCTGGAGAAGGAACGTATCGACATAACTCTTCCGGGACGTGGGCTGCCGCTGGGTCATCTGCACCTGATCACACAGACACAGCGTGAGATCGAAGACATATTCGGTGGCCTGGGATACGAAGTGGTCGAGGGGCCGGAAGTTGAGACCGACTTCTATAACTTTACGGCGCTCAACACGCCGGAAGATCACCCCGCGCGCTCCCTCCACGACACGTTTTTTGTGACCAAAGATGTGTTGCTGCGCACGCATACGTCGCCCGTACAAGTACGGACCATGGAGAAACAGCGTCCTCCCGTGTACGTCATCGTGCCGGGGAAGTCCTATCGACGTGACAGTGATGCTACTCATACTCCTATGTTTCATCAAGTGGAGGGACTTGTGGTTGACCACGGCATTACGTTGGCCGATCTGAAAGGTACGCTGGAGCAGTTCGCCAAGGCTATGTTTGGGGAGGTGCGCCGTATTCGCCTTCGCCCGCACTTCTTTCCCTTCACCGAGCCGTCGGTGGAAGTGGACGTCTCCTGCATGATTTGCGATGGTGCCGGATGCCGTCTATGCAAGCGCAGCGGTTGGCTGGAGATCCTGGGAGCGGGCATGGTAGACCCAAACGTATTTGAGTTTGTGGGCTACGACCCGGAGGAGTACACGGGGTTCGCGTTTGGCATGGGAATCGAGCGGATCGCGATGTTGAAGCACGGCATCGTGGATCTGCGTCTGTTCTACGAGAACGATCTGCGCTTTGTACGGCAATTCTGAGGAGAGGGAGGGGAGATGAAGGCGCCATTGTCCTGGCTGAGAGAATACGTGGCCATCGACCTCCCGGTCGATGAATTAGCCGAACGCCTGGCTATGACCGGCACCGAGGTGGAACGAGTAATAGCCGCCGGCGTTCCCATGGAAGAAGAAATACAGGAACGCTTCGTGGTGGGAAAGGTGCTCACCTGCGAACGGCATCCAAATGCCGACAAACTGTCGGTATGCACGGTTGACGTGGGAGAAGAGCAACCGCGTACCATTGTATGCGGGGCATCCAATGTGGTGGCCGGGCAGACGGTGCCTGTTTGTCTGCCGGGTGCCGTTATGCCGGATGGCTTCAAGATTAAGCAGGCCAAGCTGCGCGGCATCATTTCGTCAGGCATGATCATGTCGGAGGAAGAGATGGGCTTCGCGCCCAAGAGCGAGGGGATCCTCGAGTTGCCTGAATCCTGGGAGGCAGGAGAGCTTTTGGTTGACAGGCTTCCTCTCAGCGAGCACATCTTGGAGGTGGAGGTCACTCCGAATAGGCCGGATTGTCTATCCATGAGAGGGCTGGCTCGCGAAATCGCAGCTATTACAGGAGAGGACTTCGAAGAGGACCTTGCTCTCACATATCCGTGCGGAACGCGGCAGGCAGATGAAGATATCGCTGTTGAGGTGTGGGATCCAAGTCTGTGTCCGCGCTATGCCGCTCGGGTGGTACGCGGCGTGGTAGTGGGGGAATCGCCGTCATGGCTCAAGGCGCGACTTATGCACGCGGGCATGCGGCCGGTAAATAATATCGTTGACATAACCAACTATGTCATGTGGGCCGTCGGCCAGCCTATGCATGCGTTCGACCTCGATACCGTGCGTGGGGGCAAGATTATCGTTCGTCGTGCGCAGGAAGGTGAGTCAATCCGCACTCTGGATGCCGTGGATCGTGCATTGATGCCGGACATGCTGGTGATCGCGGATGCCGAACTGCCATCGGTCATTGCCGGCATCATGGGTAGTCTGGATTCCGAGATCACGGACTCCACCACCAATGTACTTCTGGAGGCAGCCACCTTCAACGGCGGGAACATAATGCGCACGTCTGCGGCTCTGGGTCTGCGCAGCGAATCGTCAACGCGTTTTGAGAAGGGTCTGGACCCCAATCTTGTCATGCAGGCACTTGACATGGCCTGCCAGATGATCGAAGAGATCTGTGGTGGAGAGGTGTCCGTGGGCACAGTGGACGTGAAGTCCGGAAATCTTCAGCCGTGGGAAGTGAAGCTGCGACCTGCCCGCGCGGCCGCTGTGCTGGGAACGGTTGTGGAAACAGACGAGATCGAGAGCATCCTCGGCCGCTTGGGATGCAATGTCGTTGAGATGGATGATGAAATCTTGCGGGTTCTCGTGCCCACTTTTCGTCGCGATCTCGAGCGGGAGATCGATCTGATCGAAGAAGTGGCCCGCGTACACGGTTTGGGTCAACTTCCTTCAACGCTCCCCGGCCGCGAGGAGGGGCGTGGTGGTCTCACGCCCGCCCAAGTGACGCTGCGACACATGGAGGACGTGCTGGTTGGGTGCGGTCTGGATCAGGTGATCACCT
>JAAYZX010000128.1 GCA_012514635.1 Actinomycetota bacterium | reverse complement strand
CTGTTCCGTGGTCTCGATGAGGAGCCGTCCCCGGAACGCATTCACCCCGGCATCGAGATCGGGGACGCTGAGCCTGTGCTCATATGAGGAGACCGAGACGTCGGGGTGGATGCCCATCTGGCGGAGGAGACCTTCGACGACGTCAGCCTTCGGTCCCGGATGGTACGCCGCCCCGTGGAGATCCGGCCAGGTATCGAGCATGATCTGCTCCCAGTAGGGCAGCCCGGCGAAGTGGAAGATCGCGACGGTCCCCGAACAGACGCGGTTCATCTTCTCTATAGCCTCCCGCAGGTCAGGCATCCCGAGCGAGAATGACGCAAAGACGATATCGTAGGGCGGATCGAGGTCGCGTTCCGGGTCGATCTCCTCCCAGTGCCCGCCGACGATTGTTACATTCTCGATCCCGGCCTCCCTGACGGTCTGTTTCAGGACTTCGCGCATCGCCCGCGCCGGTTCGACTGCCGTGACCGCCGCTGCCTGCCGGGAGAGCGGGATCGCGATCGCACCCGCTCCGGCCCCGATATCGAGGATGCGGGATTCGGGGGTGACCGGGAGGGAGGATATGACCCAGGCGACGCGCCCGCAGTCATCCCCGGTGGAGGAGGCGGCACGGCTCCTGGCCTTCTTACGGTCGTCCCAGAAGTCGGAGCATCCTCTGTTCTTCTTCAGGGCGGTGCTCGTCTCCATCCTGGAGCGCCAGACTTCGTTCCAGTCGGTCTCCGCATATACATCCGAGGTGGTCATTCATCCAATGATGGGGTGAGGGTTACCAAAAATGTAGTTATTTCTTCCTCCTGGAAACCATCTCCCCCGATCGTGGGGTGCCATGCCCCACCTGGCGATCGGGATGGCCAGTCATATCGGCGTCCCGCAGACCGGCACCGGGAGGCCGAGCTGAGTGTTCTTCTTTGCGTAGCCAAACGATACGTGGTCGATGGCATCCTCCGGTGTGTGGGCTGGACCGTGCCCCCCGGAATGGGTCGTCACCGCCGAGAACCTTCGTGCCTGGAAGGGCGTGTGGTCCGACTCGCCGACGATCGCGGTGAAGGGATAATGCGTCATTCTTCGCGCTCTCTCTGTTTTGCAATCCAGGCGATCGTCTTCTGGAGGTGCTCCACTATCGGCTCGTCGTCGCCGAGGAGGGCGAGGAACTCCTCGTCGGGTTTCGTCCCGCAGACCTCCGGCATCGTGCAGAGGATCTTTTTGGCCGCGGTCTGCCCGGCCGTCTCCGGGAGGAGGCCCCAGTCGATCTCGTCCATGATGTGGATGACCCCGGTCGCCGCTGAGAGGAGGGCCGGGTCTTTTGCAGTCTCCCGGAGGGACCGGATGAACAGCGGTTTCCGGTTCTCGCCGCTCATGGAGGAGGCCCTGGTCCAGATCTCCTCTTCCCCGATCGAGAGGCGGTTCAGCCTGACCATGATGTCTTGCTGGGATGCCGGCGAGAGGTGGGATTGGCGTTCGAGAGCGAGCCGGGTCGCCTCCATGATCGCCCTGCCGATCAGCTCCCCGAGTTTCGCATGTTTTCCTGCGTCGGTCAGCCGTTTTTCGTGGGTGGTGTCCGCGACGACGGCGATGCCATCCGTTCCCGAGCCGGTCGCGATGCCGGAAGAGTACCTGCTCGGGGCCATCAGCTCCTGGAGGACGGCGGTCTTCGCCTCCGTCGCGGTGATCACCGCCCGGGTCATCGTATACTCGGGAAGGTCGGCGCCGATGAGGAGGAGGGTGTTGATCGTGCCGGATATCATCTCGATCGCTCCGTTCTCCTGGAAGTAGGATGCCGGATCCCCCGCCCGCCCACCGTTCACCTCGATCCCGGCGGTGACGACCGCCGTGACTTCGACACCCCGGAAGGCCTTCGTCACCGCAGCGGCGTGTTTCATCCGGGCTGCGGTCAGCAACCCTGCTGTTTTATCCGGATCGAGGCCGAGCCTTCCGGATACGAGCGCGAGGTACGCTTCTACGGACCCTCCTTCGAGGTCGTGGGACTTGAGGGCGTGGTGAGGCGGCTGATGGTTGAACACCCCCGTCAGGTTCTCCCGGTACCCCCCGTTCACCCAGGACGTGGAGAGGACGGACCGTCCCGGCGGCAGGCGGATATATATGCTCTCTTCTGTCCGGAAGATCTCCTCTCCGTTTGAAGTGATCTTGAGTGGAAGATTTTCTGTATTCATGTAGATCCTCGTTGAAAGCGACTGTTTTGCCGGTTTTCCCGTGCACCCTATCTTGAATCGATCTCTGGCCGGGGAGGCGGCTGCTATATGATATATGCTTATCAAGATAACTTGTTTTTCCTCAAGTGAACTAATCCGTCGATGAAATTTT
>JAAYZX010000038.1 GCA_012514635.1 Actinomycetota bacterium | reverse complement strand
CTTCAGACATCCTCCGTACCTCGCCGTAGGTCTTTGGGTACTAGATTTCCGTGATGGTTATGGCAGAGACGGGACACACGCCGACGCATCCCATGCAGCCCAGGCAGGCTTCCGGACTAACAGCAACGGCGACACCGTCTTTCAGCTCCCACACGGATGTGGGGCAGACAAACACACACTCCCCGCACGCTTCACACTTATCTGTATCGACGCCAATGATGTAGACCTCGTACTCAATGGGACCTGGGCGTCTCATCCGTCACCTCAGCCTTTCAGAGCGTCAGGGTGTACCGAAGTACGGGGTTCCGTGCTCGCAGGTGTCCCAGAACTGCGGAACGGAGCCACCCGCGTGACGACTGACCGGATGAACAGTCAGCCACCCCGCGTAGTATAGCATTCGGTGATATCAGTGCAAGATAAATTATTGGCTGGTCGGCCAGTTTGTTTTAATCGCGTTACGTGGCTGTCCACAGCCGATCGTGGGGGCCGCTGAGAGCGGCGATGAGACGCTCTCAGCGGCCCCCGGCACGGGACCTGTTGCGGCCCGAGGTTTCGGGCCGCAACAGGCATCCACCTAACTGTCACACTTACATACCGCTGAAGTCCGGCTTCTTCCTGCTTAGGAATGAGCCGATACCTTCTTTAGCCGCCGCCGTAGCAGCGATTTTCCCAAACGCCTCGTAGCCAACTTCCAGCGCGGCGGCAAAGCTGGGGGCCTTCACACCGGCTCTGACCGCGTCGAGAATGATGCCCACAGCCTCCTTGGAGAGCGGCGTGCCGTCCATAGCGGCCGCCTCCTGGTCGGCTACCCCGTCAGCAGGAATATCCAACGTGGCCGGTATGGTCGGTGGCACGTCATCCTTGAGTTCTCGGACTTTGGCCGCTGCAGCCATCACAAGAGCTTCATACTCGTCCTCAAGTGAGGACACCACTCCAAGCTCCAGAGCTTCTTTCGCGTTCATGCGATCCCCACGTGCCAGCATAGCCGTAAATTTGGCTGCCGCCTGTGGCCACTTGCGATAGGGAACGATCAGGCCACCGATACCGGGGAGAATACCCAACGTGATCTCAGGAAACTGGAACATGGCATTGCTGCCGGCCACCATGGAATGGCACCGTATCGCAAGTTCGGCGCCGCCGCCCAGGGCCATCCCGTTGACTGCAGCCACAATTGGTTTGGTCATCTGGTCAATGTAGACCAGCAAACGCGAGCAGTCGCGGGCATACTGTGCAGACGCCGCCGTGTCTCCCAACATCTCGGGAAACTTGCCAATATCGGCACCTGCACAGAAGGCTCGGGTGCCGTATCCGGTGATTACGAAACCGGTCACGCTGGGGTCGTCCGCGTACTCCTGCAGAACGGCCAGGATTTCGTCGGTGACCCGATCCGTGAGGGCGTTCATCTGCGCCGGACGGCGAATGGTGATGAGCACCACGTCGTCCAGCTTGTCCACCAGAACGTACTGCTTGAAATTGATCATGGCGGGCAGCTGGTCGATAACGCTGAGGCCGGGGAGACCGTTGCGTTCCTTATCCAAGCGTTCCATGATGCGCTTGATCTCATCGTAACCCAACTCACCGGCCAGCTCCAGCGGGCCCTTCCGGAAGCCAAGCGCCAGTGCACAGCCCAGATCGAGATCCTCGGGAGTGCCTATCTCCCGTGCAACAACGTCCAGCGACTGGCTGTAGAGGATGCCGAGCAGACGATCGCTGATCAGTTGACGAATGTCATCAGACATCTCTGCTTTCTCGCCGGGTTTCTTCGTGATCCAACGATCAACGCTGTTGAAAACGTTGGCAGGCTTGTACGCTGGGCTCTCTTCCATCTGGCGCTCATTGGTTTCCACAATGATGGGGTTACCATTCGCCATATTGAGCACAAAGAACGGACCCGCGTATACATATCGTTCGGCCACCGTATCAATCTGTTTGGAGGTTGCCTCCGGAAGCAGAAGGGCTGCTTCGTTGCACCAATTGTCAAACACTCGGTCGAGCATGAAGCATACAACGTCGGCCGTAACCACGGGAGCCTTACCTGTAACCGCAAACAGCCAGCGGAGATAGTCGACGACCTCGCGGTTGCTCTTGGCCCACGTAATCACCTCGACGGCCGGGTTCCTCCACGCTGGTGCGAAGAAGTGCGTGATAGTGGTCCGCTCCGGACGCTTCATATCGGCAAAGATGACCTCCGCCGGGATGGAGCTGGTGTTGGAGGTGATGATGGCATCGTCGGCCACTCTCTCTTCGATCATTCCGAAGATCTTCTTCTTCAGTGGGATGCTCTCGGTAGCCGCCTCGACAATGATATCTGCATCCGCTATGTCGTCGTAGTTGGTGGTATAGAAGATGTTGGCCAGAACCTGGTCTGCCATCTCCTGTTTCATCTTGCCTCTCTGGACGGCCTTACCTGCATAGCCCGCAAAACGAGCCTTTGCTGCCTCCAGAGGTTCTTCTACCACGTCTATGAGAGTCAGTTTGATATCGGGAAGAGCCGCCTTCAGGTAGTAGCCAATGTCTGGACCAATAGTTCCAGCCCCGACCATAGCTGCATGCTTAGGCAAGGTCTTCCGCGGCGAACCCACAAGCGGGTTCTTGAATCCGGGATAGAGGGTGCTGTCTGGCATGCGGAAGGCTCCTCCTTATCCGACCTTGATGATGAGGGTTGCGCCCGTGTCACCGGCAGCACAACCTGAAGCACAGCCGTAACCGCCGCCTTCCATCACCAGCTGTTCGATCAGCTCGATAATGTGACGGGCCATTGTGGCTGCATGCGGGTGACCGTAGATCATGGAGCAACCATAGTCATTGAAGCCCTTGAACGGATCGATGCCCAGCCTGCGGGCCATGTTCACATCGTTGACCGAGAAGGGGCTGTGTGTCTTCCAGGCTTTGATATCAGACGGCTTGAGCCCTGCTTTCTCCAGTGCCATCTCAGTGGCAGGAACCGGTGCAGCGCCCATACGAGCCTTGGGAGCACGGGCGTAACCGAACGAAATTACCTGGATCTCAGGTCCGTCGTCCGCCAGTTCCTTTGCCTTCTCTCTGGTGCAGACGGCAATCGACGCATTGGCATCAGCCGGGTGGGTCTGAGCTGCAAATGAGTGCACGCCCCAATCGTTCACCGGCTTGAGCGCAGCGATGGCCTCAGGCGACGTCTCTATGATGCCTTCGTCGGCTTCAACCAGAACGGTCTTCTTCTTGGTGACCTGAACCTCTGCGGGGAACATGTACCGTTTTTGGAACGCGCGGTCGTTCGCGAGGCCGTCCTGATACTGCTGGTAACGCACCCAGGCGAGCTCGTCGCACTCTTCCTTGGTAATGCCGTTCTCCTGGGCCACGTAGTCGGCGGTGGCCACCATAGCAATCTGTCCGGTCCAAGGGTCGGCATTGAAATTGTCCATGACCCAGTCTTCCCGCTCGACGTAGCCACCGGGGCCGTTCGGGTTCGGCCAAACCGAGTGTGGACCGTTGGACACCCGGTCACACAGAATGCACTGTGCCCACTCGGTGGCACCCACTTCGCAGGCCATAGCAGCCTGGAAAACGGCTGTAGTCCCGGTTGCGCAGGCCAGGCTGAGCCACACTCCAACCGTCCGCTCGGCTCCGAACAGCGCTGCCGCCCAGGGTCCATTCCAGAATGCGTGCTTCATAGCGACAGTAGTGCCCATGAAGACATAATCAATCTTCATGGGATCCCAGTCCGGCTTGCGCTCGGCAAGCCACCGCTTGGCGGTGGCGCCGGCCAAGCGCACCGGATGCGCAGTAGACAGGCTGCCCTGCCACCGAACGAAGGGGGTGGAGTAGTAGCCCTTATAAGGAATGTATGCGTTCTCGAACATCTATACCTCCGTGTTACCGTTTCGTGTCCTACTCAAGCCCCCTCGGCCCGGCATCGCCATTACGCTACTGAAACAACAGACGTGACAATTTGCGGGAAGATGATCATCAGGGCGATTGTCACTACGTAGGCTGGATAGAACCACATGGAGCCTTTCATAATCGTGGCAATGGGCATATCGGGCTGTAGGCCCTTAACCACGTACAGGTTGACACCCACTGGGGGGGAGATGGCGCCGAAGGTGGTGATGACGGTGGCTACCACCGCAAACCAGACTACGTTATAGCCCAAGGCCTGTGCCAGTGGGAAGAACACGGGCACACTGAGCGTCAGGAATCCCAGAGCATCGGTGAACATGCCACCGAGAACATAAACGATCATGACCACCAGCAGTACCCAGAACCTAGAGATATCAAGACTCGTCACCCAATTGGCAAGCTCAGTGGGCAGATAAGCCGCCGTCAAGAATCTCCCAAGTACAACAGCGCCGGCCACCAACAGAATGACCATGGTGGAGGTACTGATAGTGTCCCAACAAGCCTGTTTGAAACCCTTCCAGGTGAGCCTCCGACGGGCCAGAGCAATAATGATGGCGCCGAAAGCGCCCATCGCCCCGCCCTCGGTGGGCGTGAACCAACCTGCGAACATCCCGCCGATCACAAACACGAACAGGATGAGGGTCTCAATAATACCTAGAAGTCCTTTGACCTTCTCCAGAACGGTGGTCTTCGGGCCGGCAGGTCCCAGTTTGGGATTTCGCCAGCACACAAGAAGAACCGAAATGGCAAACAGAATAGTTAGTAGAATTCCAGCTGGTAGTTCGGCCACAAACAACTTAGCGATAGAAAGATTATACTGGATACCGATCACGATGAGCACCACGCTGGGGGGGATCATAACCCCGAGGGTGCCCCCGGCCGCGACGGAACCCGCGCTGAGACCGTCATCGTAACCATACTGCTTCATTGCCGGCAGAGCGATGGTACCCATGGTGGCTGCCGTAGCAGCATTGGAACCGCAGATGGCGCCGAAAAATGAGGAGGCAACCACCGTAGTAACCGCCATACCACCACGTACCTGCCCAATCCACGTGTAGGCTGCGCGGAACAGATCGTTGGTTACCCCGGCTCGGAAGGCTATATTCCCCATTAATATGAAGAAGGGAACTACGCTCATGCCGTATGAAGAAAACTGCCCCCAAATATCGGACCCGATGATATTGAACGCCTGGACCCGACCTTGGATGATCCACAGCCCCAAGAAACCGATCACAAACATGCAGAAGGCAACCGGCATCTCCAGCATCATGAGGATAACCAGCACAAGGATGCCAAGTAGGGCAACACCGACATCACTCATTTCTGGCTCGCCTCCCGGAACTTGAGTAGTGCATCAATCAGTATCTTCACCGCAAAAAGTACAACGCACACTCCTAGAACCCACAGGAGCGGGTAATAGGCAATGTAGAGAGTTTCAGAGAGGATCCCACTGCGCTGCATCTTGATGGCCCTAGCAAAAATCTGCCACGCACTCATCAAAAAGATAACGGTGCCGATGAGGAAACCCACACCCTGCACCGTGGCACGCACCCGCTTGTTGAAATGGGCCGTTAAAATATCAATGGCTATATGTGCTTTTCGCTTCTGCGAGTACACGAGAGCCAACGCTGTCAACGTCGCTGAGCACCAACCCACGACCTCTGCGGTACCGCCGAAAGGCGATGCGATTTGCCGGGTGATGATGTTGCCCACGGTCAGCAGCATCGCCCCGACGAGAATGCAGTTCGAGAGGACGCCTAGCCAGTCGCCGAACTTATCGTATGCGACCTGCAACTTCGTCAGCACGCCTCCCTCCTTTCTGCTTGCCACCCCCACGGCCCGCCGGCTCTAACTGAGCCCCAATCTGCGGACCGCCGCGATGGAATTTGTTATGACTTCAATTGGTCGATTCAACAACTTTCGTTCACAGGCGTGGCCCGGCCGGCTCAACCGGCCGGGCCACGCACCGAGTCCTACGAAGTATCGGAAGACTCAATCGCCAACAAGCTACGCTCTATTGCGCGTACTTTGCAGCCGCTTCCTGTAGTTGCTTAAAGAAGTCCTCGGCCGGCAGACCCTTGCCTTCCAGATCATCCAACCAACCCTGCCTCAATGGAGCGAGAGCGTCGTCGAACTTCTTCTCTTCTTCCGGCGACAGCGTCACAACCTTGACACCCTCCTCGGCGATAGCCCATTCCAGGCCGCTCGCAGCAGTGGTATCGATGATCTCTCCGCCCTTCTCCGAGAACGGTCTTCCGAGATCATCAATGGCCTTCTTCACATTGTCCGGAAGAGAGTTGTACTTGTCCTTCGTCATAACTGCCAGGAAGGTGACCTGGCCCAAGGGGTAGTCGAGGACATACTTGCACTTTTCAGCGTACTTGAAGTCCTCCAGAGCTTCGCGCGAAGTGTAAATACCGGCGATAACGTTGGTCTGAAGGGCCTGCGCCACCTCGGATTGCGGCATACCAACGCTTATGGCACCCAGAGCCTCAAGAGTTTTGGGGCCCCCCGGGCTGCGAATTTCTGCACCCTTCAGGCTTTCCAGTGTGGTGTACTCCTTGATGGACATGATGTAGCCGGGCTCCATCGAGAAGATGGTCACAACGTGGAAGTCTTTGAGTTCCGCAATGTCCTTATTGGCCATCGTCACATCATAGACAGCGAGGCTACCCTGCGTACCCGTGGTGTAAAGACGAGGCATATCGTTCAGGGACAGCAGCGGGAAGCGACCCGGCTCGTATGTGGGGCAGGACAGGCCGATGTCGGCCACGCCTTCGACGACACCGTCATACGTGTTCTGAGCCGTAAGCAGCGTACCGCCAGGGAACCACTTCACGGTAACCTGACCGTTGGTAGCCTTCTCAAGCTCTTCGATGAACCAAAGTGAGGCCTTGCCGGGGAAGGTTCCTTCCGGGGCAAAGAACGAGAACTTCAGTTCGACAGGCTCGCCCGGAGCCTCTTCCGCCTCCGTAGTAGTGGTCTCGCCTTCTACAGCGGTGGTAGTGGGTCCAGCCGTAGTAGTAGTAGTGGTCTCGCCGCAACCGGCAAGCAATCCGACAAGTGAGATTACGAGAACTACTGCAACAAGCCAACTAGCTTTCTTCATGAATCCCCATCCTTCTTCTGTGTGGCATCAACTCGCGCCTTTGCCGGCCATGCATTCTGCACGATCCGGCCCATCGATGCTGCCTACACGATTGATATTCCCCGCAGATATCCACCCCCTCCCCTCATATGTATCCACCATTATCATCCTACAACACCTACGCGGATCTTGTGCCGGGGGCGGTCGACTTCTATCGCCACCCGCCCCCGCAAAACCGCAACAACTTCATGCTATGCGATCGCCTTGCCCGCCTTCGCCCAGAGGGCCTCGAGCACCCGGTCGGGTGTCATGGGCAATCTCCGCAGCCGGATACCGACTGCATCGTAAATGGCATTCGCAATGGCTGGCGCCACCGGAACCAATCCGGGCTCGCCTACGCCCTTGGCGCCAAAGGGGCCTTCCGGATCGTCGGTTTCCACAATGATGGCTTCGATCGGCACCACATCGAGGCAGGTGAGGATCTTGTAGTCACGGAAGTTGGGATTGAGAAGCTTGCCCTTGTCGAAGAGCATCTCCTCGGTGAGAGCATATCCAATGCCCTGCATGATCCCACCGTACGCCTGCCCGTCGAGCAACATGGGGTTAATAGCTTTGCCGATATCGTGCGCCGCCACATAGTTGATCACGTCGACCTGTCCGGTCTCAGTGTCTACCTCCAACTCCACCCCGTGCACACCGTACGTGTACGCCATGGAGAAGTTCCCGTGAAAATCGCCCGCCAGCAGCTTGTTATTTGGCTCCCAGAAATTCGAGGCCATAAACATAGTGTTGCCACGTCCGGTCATGTGTGCCCGGCGCAGGAGCCTCTCCACTTTGGTGACCTGTTTGTCGGGATCGTCGGTCTGAGCCAGGACTTCACCTTCCGTTATGCTGATGGCATCTTCAGCAACTTCGAGCTGGGCGGCAAAGTTGGCCACCATCTGAGCGCGAACAATTTCCGCACATACCTTGGCAGAGTTCCCAGCCACGAATGTGGAACGAGAAGCGTGGCAACCGGCGTCCCAGCCACATGTATCGGTGTCGCCGACGTGGATTTTGACCTTCTCGGGTTTGAATCCTAGAACCTCAGCTACGATCTGGCGCAGCACGGTATCCAAACCTTGGCCGATATCCTGCGAACCGGAGAAGACGTCCACCCAGCCATCGTCGTCGATCTTGATGGAAGTGGCGCAACCGTCGGACCGGTAGATCTTGGCACCACCACCCACGTGAATGAGTGAGGCTACACCCATCCCGCGGGCCTTCGGCGTACCCTCGACTATGCCGCTCTGGCGTCCTTCGTATCCCATCTTCTCAACGACAGCCTCAAGGCATTCACGGTGCCCACAAGTGCGCGGGAGGAAGCCTTGCGGCGTCTCTTCACCAGGAATGTTGGCATTGCGCCGGCGGAATTCCACCGGGTCGATGCCCGCCTTCTCTGCGAGTTCATCCATGTTGCAATCGATGGCAAAGGTGGCCTGCGGGTTCCCGTATCCACGCATAGCCTGCGCCCAGGTGTTGTTGGTATAGATGCAGGTTGACTTGAACTCAATATTGGGCACGCGATATAGGCTGGACATGGGCATCATCATGACCGACGGAGTAGTAGCACCCCAGGAGATGTATGCGCCGTTGTCGAGCGTGGCGTTAACCTCACGGAACGTAAGATAGCCTTCCTTGTCGCAACCCTGCGTGATGGTGAACTTGGCCTGCTGACGAGGCGAAGTGGCGAAGAATTCTTCTTCGCGCGTGAACACGATCTTCACCGGCCGCTTGGTCCGATGGGACAGCAGCATGGCGATGTACTGGTAGCCATAGGTATCGAGTTTGGAGCCGAAACCACCGCCGATGGTCGGCGTGATCACCCGGACCCGACCCTTGGCACCCATAGCTTTGAGCGCCTCCAGGAAATCTGCCTTGGCCAGAGAGGGGATCTGGGTGATGTCGTAGATAGTTAGGTTGTCACCTGCGTCGAAGGAGGCGATGCAGGCAGAGGTACCCATGCAGCAGTGGTTCACAGCCGGCACCTCGTAAGAGGTGGTCACGGTGCAAGTCGCTTCTGCCTTTCCTTTCTCCAGATCGCCGCACACCAGCTTCCACGGGAGTCGGATACGGTTGTCTTTGAGCTCCTTGCCACGCGCATCCATTTCGTGGATGAGAGGTGCGCCTTCTTCCATGGCTTCTTCCGGGCTAAAGATTCCCGGGAGATCTTCATAAACCACCTTGATTCTGGAGATGGCTTCCTCGGCCGCTTCCCAGCTGGTAGCGGCAACTGCAGCCACCTCGTCACGGAAGGAGCGAACCTTATCCTTCTTCAAGACCGGCTGGTCCTTCATGAATCCTATGCGGATCTCAGGCGTGTTCTGGGCTGTGATGACCGCCCGCACACCGGGAACCTTCTCCGCTTCAGAAGTATCGATGGAAATGATCTTGGCGTGAGCGCGTTCGCTCCACAGGATTTTGCCGTACAACATGCCTGGTAGCTGCATATCGTAGATGTACTGAGCCTGGCCGAGTACTTTGTACAGAGCGTCCGACTTGGGAATGCGCTTACCGACAACGACGAGCTCCTCTGGAGCGCGCACCGCACGCTCGACCTCGGGGAGAAGACGTTCTTCCTTTCGTGTCATTTCTTCATCTCCTCGGCGGCCGCAAGAACTGCCTCAACAATCTGGGTGTAGCCGGTGCAACGACAGATATTGCCCGCCAGCGCCACCTTCACTTCCTGCTCATTGGGGTTGGGGTACTTGTCGAGAAGCGCCTTGGCGCTCATGACCATGCCCGGGGTGCAGAATCCACACTGCACCGCGCCGTAGTCCACGAATGTACGCTGCAATGGATGGAGGCTTCCGCTCTCGAGCACAAGACCTTCCACCGTCTCCACCACACGTCCATCCGCCTCGCAGGCCGGATACAGGCACGAGGTCACCGCTACTCCGTCGACAATCACGGTGCAGGCGCCGCATTCGCCGGCGCCGCAGCCTTCCTTGGCCCCCGCCAGCTCGAGGTCGTCGTTGAGGACCGACAACAGGTTGGCGTCCTCACTCACGTCGAGCGTGACGGGGTTCCCGTTCACTGTGAAAGTAATGGTCTTCACTTGCCACTCACCTTTAGTGTGGGTCGACCTAGGACAGGGCGCCGGACAGCTTGATGACGCGAGGAACCAGCACCCGTACCATCTCCCGCCGGTACCAACCGCGACCTCTCCACGTGTCCCGCACCAGTGCATTGGCAGCGGCCACTTCGCCGGCTTCGGCAGCCAGTTCAGCCGTCAGCTTCTGCCCTTCCAATACCTTCTCGGCTTCGTAGCTACGGGTCGGCATGGGAGCGCACACCCCCAACGAGACCCTAGCCTTCTCCACCATCCCGTCTGCATCGAGAGTTACGCGTGCGCCCACGCCCAGCAGCGGCAACTCAACACCTTTCCGGCGAGTATGCTTCCAGTACCATGCATACGTGCGTGGTCCAGGATTCGGCACCTTGACCTCTTTGAGAATCTCGGCGGGACCCAAACGTGTCTCTCCGGGTCCTACAAAGAACTCCGACAGGGGAAGCTCGCGCTCCCCGGCGGGACCGGCGATGACCAGCGTGGCGTCGTAGAGTAGGAGCCCCACGGCGGAATCGGCGCACGGGGCGGCGTTACAGATGTTTCCCCCCACGGTGGCCACGTTGCGGACCTGGCGACTACCCACACCGGAACATGCCTGATGCACCGCGGGGAAATGTGTCTTCATCCAGGCCGAATCCTCCACGTCGCCATGGGTGGTGGCGGCGCCCAGGAGCACTCCAGAGTCTCCGGTAACGCCTTCGGCCCTGCCCTCGTATGCGTCGGTCTCCCGATCGGGCAGGATGAACCTGAGGTTAGGAATGTTCTTAAGTGATACCAGAGCTTTTGGACTATGTTTTTTGGACCGGATGCCTACCCACACGTCGGTGGCGCCGGCAACCGGCTGCGCTCCCTCGATAGTTGAGAGGAGCGAAAGAGCCTCCGCCACTGAGGCGGGGCGGAGGTAGTCGAGTGCTGCAGCCATGAGTACTCTCCAGTCTTGCCGGGTTAACCTTACTGGCCGCGGTTGTCGTACACGCGCTTGCTCTTACGTTCAGAGCGCGGCAGCGAGCCGTAATCCACAATTTCTACGTCTCCCGAGCACATGATCTCGGCCTTGACACGCTTTTCGATGGTCTTGGATGTTTCTTTGTCCTTTGATGCGTCTCCGTCGGGATCGCGCTCGACCATGATGGTCATGAAGTCCTTGCCTTCGCGACGATCGAGGATGACGTTGTATTCGCTGGAAACACCAGGTGTATTGACAAGAACGTGTTCAATCTGGCCCGGATAGATGTTCACAGCTCGGAAGATGAACATGTCGTCGCTACGACCCTCGAGCTTGTCGTGACGTGGCAACACGGATCCGCACTCGCACGTGCCCGGAATGACGCGCGTCAGGTCACGGGTGCGATAGCGAAGGAGCGGAGCGCCTTCCTTCCTGAGCGTGGTGACCACCATCTCGCCCACTTCACCGTCGGGCATGGGTTCGAGTGTGTCAGGATCCAGGACTTCGAGAATATAGTAATCGGCCCAGTAGTGTATGCCTGTGTGATATTTGCAATCCAGACCGGTGCCGGGACCGTAGAGCTCAGTCATGCCGGGGATGTCATAGATCTCTTCCACCGGAATATTCAGGAGCTCCGCAATACGCTGGTCCATGGCGGGACTGTGCCGCTCGGAGCCCAGGATCACTTTGCGAAGCTTGATCTTGTCGAGGATTCCTCTCTGCTCCACTTGCTCTGCAAGCAGCAACGCCATAGAGGCAGTGCAGCAGAAGACTGTGGTCTCCATGTCCATCAGGAACTCAACCTGCATATCCAGGTTGCCGGGGCCAATGGGGATGGCCATGGCGCCAAATTCCTCAACGCCGGCCTGGAATCCCACACCTGCCGTCCACAGCCCGTAGCCCACAGCGATCTGTACACGATCGAGCTCGTCACAACCGGCCATCTCATACACCCGAGCAAACATCGTCCGCCAGTCGGCAATGTCTTTGGCCGTGTAGGCCATTACCTTACGCTTACCCGTGGTGCCGGACGAGGCATGAATACGGACCAACTTCTCAAAGGGCACACTGCGAAGCGGGAAGGGATATTGATCCCGAAGATCGTACGCTGTCACCATGGGAAGCCTGCGAATGTCATCCAGGCTCTTGATGTCGTCAGGCGTAACACCCGCGGCCTTCAGTCGCTCCCTGTAGAAGTCGGAACCATTCCAGACGTGGTTCACGGTCCACTTCAGGCCTTCGAGCTGCAAAGCCTTCAGTTCTTCGTCGGTCTTGTAGGTCGGCATGAACGTCTTTCCCACGGCTCACTCCCTCTTTATGGTCGCCATACCGAGGTGGACGGCGCCCGCGGAACACCACGGGCGCCTACCCCGGCAATTAATGCCGAACTCCCTACGCTGCCCGCAGCTTCTCCGTCTCCTGCCAATCGATCTCCCAAGTGTCGGAATTGATGGCCACGCCGTAATCGCGGCGGGCTGATTCCAGGGAGACGAGTTCGTTGCGGACATCGTGCAGTACCTTCTCGGCCGGACGCTG
>JAAYZX010000008.1 GCA_012514635.1 Actinomycetota bacterium | reverse complement strand
GGCTGGCCGAGCGCACCCAGCTCCTACGGGGGCGCGGAGCGAGACACTGTAGTAGGGGCTACACCCGTAGAAGCCTTCTCCAGACGAGTTTCGGACGCGGGTTCGATTCCCGCCGCCTCCACCATCCTGCTGCGGTCCCACCGCGCACTTTTCACCAGCGCACCGGCGCCTGCGCGCGCATTATCGGCTTGGGTGTGCCTGCATATCACGCTTACAACGGCGGATTGGGCGTACCTGCGCATGGGGCGGCCACGACCCGGGGTACAATCCATTTTATTTTAGGTTGTACGATCGAGGGCGCAAAGCACGCAGAGCGAGGGAGGAACATCATGACGGCGGATTCGGCGGCACCGGGCCGGTATATCGTGGAACGGGCATTGGCGGCCGGCCGGCGGGCTTTGGACGAGGTGGAAGCTAAAGCCTTGTTTACCGCCTACGGTATCCCTGTGGTGGAGGGCGCGCCTGTGCGTTCGGCCGCAGAGGCGGTCGAAGTGGCCGGTCGGCTGGGGTATCCGGTGGTGATGAAGGGTCTGTCGTCCGAGATTCAGCACAAGTCGGAAGCCGGATTGGTGCTGCTGGACATACCGGACGACACGGGCGTGTGTAGCGCTTTTGATGCGTTGACACGTCGTGCTCCCGTTGCGCTCGAAGGTGTTCTAGTAGAGCAGATGATCTCGGGTGGCCGCGAGTTCGTCATTGGCATGTCGCGGGACCCTCAGTTCGGTCCTGCGGTGATGTTTGGCCTGGGCGGGGTGTTGACCGAGGCGCTCCAAGATGTCGTGTTCGGGGTTGCCCCGCTGGACGAACGTGAGGCCGGCGAGCTCCTCGACGAGATCAATTCGGTTCGTCTGCTCGGAGAATTCCGGGGTGCGCCTCCCGTGGATCGCGACACGCTCATAACCACTATCAGGGTAGTAGGCCGGATGGCGTTGGATCACCCTGAGATCACGGAAGTGGATATCAACCCCATGCTGGTGGACGGCTGTCGGCCGATTGCGGTTGATGCTTTGGTAGCACTGGGCGATCCGCCCGTGCCGCCGGAGCCGCGTCTGCCCTTGGCACGCAAAGCATTGGACGCCGTCTTCTACCCGGACAGCGTGGCTGTTGTGGGGGCTTCAAACGACGTGGCCAAGTGGGGAGGGGTCATCACCATCAACATAATCTCGGGTGGCTTCCCCGGCCCCGTGTATCCCATCAACCCGCACGATCGTGATGTCTTAGGGCGGGCGGCTTATCCGAGTCTGTCCGACCTTCCGGCAGTGCCCGATTTGGCCATCATTGCCGTTCCGGCAGTAGCTGTGAAAGGTGTGGTGGAGGAATGCGCGCAGCTGGGCGTCAAGGCTGTGGTCATCATCAGCGGAGGATTCTCGGAGGCCGGACCTGAAGGCGTTGCTATGGAGCGGGAGATAGCACAGATAGCATCGGATGCAGGTATGGCCATGATCGGCCCCAACTGCGTGGGGGCCATGTCGTCGTGGCGGCGATTTTACGGAACCGGAGGCGTCATCACCCAACCTGGACCGGGCCCGGCCAGTTTCCTCTCGCACTCCGGCAATATGGGAGTGCAGCTCATGGCATCGGCTGAGGAACGGCACGGAGGTGTGGGTAAGTTCGTCGGCATCGGAAACGAGGCATTGGCCACAGCTACGGATCTCCTCGACTACTTCTGCGATGATCCCCAAACCGGGTTGATACTCGATTACGTCGAGGGTCTCGACGACGGGCGGCGCTTCATGGATGCCGCGCGCCGCGCTGCGGTACGCAAGCCGTTCATCGTGCTGCGGGGCGGTTCCAGCGAGTACGGAGCCAAGGCGGCCGCCAGCCACACGGGAGCCATGGCCGGTTCGCAACGGGTGTTCGAGGCTGTGGTACGCCAGTGCGGCATCATAGCCACCGATGATCCGGATGAGTTTATCGACTTGGCCTTCGCCCTCTCATATCTGCCGCTTCCGCGGGGGCGTCGAGTAGCGGTGGTGACCATGGGCGGTGGCTGGGGTGTGGTGGCGGCCGACGAAGTGGCGCGGAGCGACTTGGTGCTGGCTGAGCTGCCCGAGGAGGCGCTTACGGAGATCGATCGCGTGCTGCCGCCTTACTGGAGTAGGGCCAATCCGGTGGACCTGGTGGGCACTATGAAGGATGGGGCCGCCGAGAAGGCTCTGGAGGTTGTGGTGAGATCGGATGCGGTGGACGCAGTGGTGGTCCTGGGCGTCATAGGCATGGTGACCTCGCCATTGCGTGTGATCGAGGAAGTGAAACGTGTACAGAAGCGTTCGGGCTTGTATGTGGGTGGGTCTCTGCCGGATCCGGAGCGGTATCGTTTTCGGGAGGGAGACTTCATCAAATGGGTGTCCGAACTGATGCGTGCATACCAGAAACCCATCATCAATGTCTCCGTGCGTCCCATCGAGCGCGCCGTATTCGGCGAGGGCGGTCCGTACTCCACCGTAGTCCTGCCGTCACCTCTGCGTTCGGTGCGCGTGATCGCTAAGATGTGCAGGTACCAGGCATTTTTAGAGCGCCTGGGCGCAGGTGAGGCAAATGGCTGAGAAGAGCGACGGTGGAGCCGCCGCCGGCGGAACGCCGCCGGCGGGCGACCACCCTTCAACCCTCCACGGCCTTCCCGCCTCCATCGCAGCGGCGATCCGCGCCGCCGGTGGACGGGTCTCGTTCGCTCGTTTCATGGAGCTGGCGCTGACCGATGCCGAAGCCGGCTACTACACGCGCGGCGAGAGACAGTTCGGGCGCAGTGGAGACTTCGTTACTGTGCCCGCGCGTATCCCCCTCTTCAACCGCGCCATGGCATCTCTCGTGGCTGATCTGGTCGATGCCCTCCTCGACACCGCTGGAAATGGACTCCCCGTCTCTATCTGGGAGATAGGGGGAGGCAGGGGTGATATGGCGGCCGGAATACTCAAGACGTGGGATTCCGTGAGACCGGATCTGCGCCCGCGGGTACGCTGGCGTCTGCTGGACGTCGGACGCCATCTGATGGCGAGGCAGCAGAAGGCACTTGCTTGGGCGTTAGCGGCGGGTTGGACGGTGGAATGGGGTGCGACGCCTGACTCTTGCATCTCGGAGCCGCGGGTGGTCGTTACGAACGAACTGGTCGATGCGCTGCCCATTCATATTCTGAATGTGGATGGGGATCGCGTCCGCGAAGCATGGGTGGAAATGGATGCAACGGAAGAGGAGTTGGCGGAGGTGTGGTCCCATCCCTGCCCCGAGGCTCTATCCGAGCTTACGGAACTGTTCGGAACAGTGCAGCCGGCCGATATACGCCCTTTTTCGGCGGATGGTGTTGTGGAAGTGCGCCCGGCGATGCGGGACTTCCTTGCCTCGATTGCCCGGGGGATGGGGTCAGGCTGCGTAGTGACGGTGGACTACGGTGGCCTACCTGCTCGGCCGGCGTTGTTTGAGGGCGGCAGTGCGCCCGACCGCCGATATCAACGGACGATACGGGGGTATCTTCGTCATGAACGACGCCATGACCTGTATTCCCACGTAGGTCGTCAGGATCTGACTGCGGATGTAGATTTTGGAGCACTGGAACTTCACGGTCGCCGTTTGGGATTTGACTGCATTCTCTACACGACGATTGCAAACTTGACTGCCGCTGCAGGTGGCCGTGCTGAGGTAGAGGCGTTAAGGACAGAGAGCAGGCAGGTAGACGGAGTGGATGCATCCACGCGTAACGGCCTGGATCTGGATCGAGAAGCTTTCTACGCGGAGAGGTTGCTCGACCCAGAGGATGTGGGCGGTCTCTATCGGGTAATGGTGCAGGTACGGGAATAGATTCAGCGGAGGCTGTGGTGCGGGTGCTAGACTGAGCCCATTTCTAATCAGGCTTTGAGTCCCGGCCGTTGATGGAGCAGTGACGGTGGCTCATCTCCGCGGCTCTAAGAGTGGGCTGTAGGCTGGGTTATAATATGGCGGCGAGCCCTACGTCATAGCTGGCGCGCCGCCACGCAGTGTGTAATCGCTGGAGGTGTTTCTTGTGCGACCGGTCAGTCGCGGCAATAGAGGCAAAGAGGTTCTGGATATCCAGAAGCGTCTGCGTTCTCTCGGTCATTTTGTAGGCCGCGAAGGTGTGGATGGTTTCTTCGGACCGTACACCGAGCTGGCCGTTAAGGCGTTTCAGCAGCAGCGACTTCTTCTGGCGGATGGAATCGTCGCCGATAACACATGGACTGAGCTCGTGGAGGCGGGAGATCGGCTGGGCGACAGGCTCTTGTATCTGCGTCAGCCCCCCATGCGTGGGGATGACGTACTCGCCATTCAACAGATTCTCGACGAACTGGGGTTCGATTGCGGTTCTGAGGACGGCGTGTTCCGTCAGCAGACAGAAGATGCGTTGATCGAATTTCAACGCAACACCGGTCTCAACACCGACGGCATGGTGGGTGAGGCCACTATCGCACAGTTGAAGCGTCTGAAGAAAGCGGCCCCGGAAGGCAAGAAGACGGTACCGGATCGTCACAACGGCTACGTTGGTCCGGTTGGTTTGGAAGGTCTTTGCGTAGCCGTTGATGCACTGCGGGGGGGCAATCAGGTGGGTGGCTGCGGTGTAGCGGGACTCATGGAGAAAGAAGTCAATCTGGCGGTGGCCGGAGCGCTGGAATCGCGGTTGAGGTCATCCGGTGCGGATGTTACGTTGATCCGCAGAAGCGATGTGGAATTGGGGCCGTACGAGAGGGCCGAGGTTGCCCAAGCGGCATCACCACAGATCCTCATCAGTATCGCGCACGGATGGCATCGCAACCCACAGGCGAGCGGGGCCGCAACCTACTATTTCCAACGGGGCTCGTACGTCTCTGAATCAGGAAGGCGACTTGCCGGCTACATAGTCAAGGCCCTGGTGGACATTTTGGGGAGGGTGGATTTGCACACCCACGGTCGAGGATATCCCTGCCTGCGCGAGACTCCCTGCGTATCTGTCTTAGTGGAACCCGGCTTCATCAGTAATGCGCATGAGGGCGGATCACTGGGCCGCGATGAGGGTGTGCAGGCGGAGGCGGAGGCCATAGCAGCAGGACTCAGGGCCTTTTTGGAGCGCCTTTGAGAAAAAAAGGGGCCTGCAGTTATGCAACGAAAGAATTCTCATGGTAGACTTATGGAATGGGTTGGCCTGCAAGTAGAGACTGCTAGGCCCCCGGCGTGACAACTCATGGGGAGGCAATGACCATCAGGACCAAAGCCACAACCAGAGGACGTCTCACAGGCATCCTTCTCGTCTTCTTCCTCTCTCTTCTAATATCTCCTCTGTGCGTGGCGGATATGGCCAAGGCAGAGCCTGCGCAGATCACCCAGGCTAAACGAGAAGCGAATGAGCTGAGAGCCCTTATCGAATCCACTGCCATCGAGCTCGAGGTGGCTATCGAGGCCTACAACGGTGCCAGAGCTAGACTGGCCGCCACGGAAGCGGAGCTTGAAAAGAACACTGCGCTTCTTCAGCAGGCTGAGGAAGATTTAGACACTGCATCGGAGCGTTTGACCTCACGGGTTGGGGCAATCTATCGGGAAGGGCGCATGTCCCTAATCGAGGCCCTGCTTAGTGCCGAGTCGCTGTCGGATTTCTTCAATCGCTTTGATCTGCTCATGCGCCTGGGGCGTAGCGATGCCGATGTTTTTGAGCAGGTGACTGTCTACCGTGACAAGGTCCAGACCACCAAAGAGAAGCTGGCACAGGACCAGATGGATCAGCAGGCCTTGCTCGAGGAAACAAAGGCTACTGCCGCCAACGTGGAGTCCAAGCTGGCCCAGAGGGAAGCGCTCTTGGCCGACAAGAGGCAGGAAATCGAACAGTTGGAGCGCGAAGAGGCCGAGCGCCAGGCCCGCTTGGAGGAGGAAGCTCGAGAAGCCGCCAGATTGGCGGCCGAACGAGCGGCGGCATCCAGGGCTCCGCAGCGTCCGGCTTCCGGTGGTTCAGGATCCAGCGGGGGTGGTGGTTCCAGCGCACCGGTCGCTCAGGCGCCTCGTACCGATCTGCCTTCGTCTGGTATCGGAGGGCGGGTTGTTGAGGTGGCTATGCAATGCCAGGGCGTACCCTACGTCTGGGCCGGAGAATCTCTCAGCGGTTTCGACTGCTCCGGGCTGGTGACTTATGTCTTCCGACAAGTTGGGATCGAACTACCGCATTTCGCCGCCTGGCAGTTCAGGTATGGACAGTCGGTGGCCCGTAGCGATCTCCAGCCCGGTGATGTGGTGTTCTTTGGGTCCAGCATTCACCATGTTGGAATCTACGTGGGTAATGGGAATATGATTCATGCTCCCTACACTGGAGCGTCGGTGCGAATCAACAGCATAGACCGCGGCGACTACGCCGGTGCTCGGCGAATGTACCAATAAAATCACAGGGAGCGTCGCGCGGGAGAACGTTAGAGAGGTGGAGCGATGGTGGCTCTGTCCGTGTACTTCCACGAGCGCTTTCTAGACCACGATACCGGGGCATGGCATCCTGAGTCTTCCGTGAGACTGGTAGCGGCTCGGCGCGCACTCGCCTCCGCAGATGTTCCCTTTGAGTGGCGTGAGCCGTCTCCGGCCACTACCGCTCAGGTCGCCCGTGTGCACGCGCCTGAATATATCCAGTCCGTGGAGAGGCTGGCCGATCGGAGTGGCGGCGCTCTGGACATGGATACGCATGTGTCCCCAGCCTCGTATGAGGCTGCATTACTGGCGGCCGGAGCCGGAGTGGAGGCGGTAAAGAGGGCTGTATCTGTAGGCGAACGTGCATTCCTACTTGTGCGTCCGCCGGGACATCATGCCGTACGGTCACGGGGAATGGGCTTCTGTATTTTCAATAATGTGGCCGTGGCTGCGGCCTATGCACGGGCTGAGCTTGGGGTGGAGAGGGTGCTCATCTTCGACTGGGATGTGCACCATGGGAACGGTACTCAGGACGCCTTCTATCAGGATCCTACCGTATTGTATGCCAGCATGCATCTGCGGAACCACTATCCGGGCACTGGGGCCGCTTTTGAGGTGGGAGCCGGTCCCGGAAAGGGCTTCACAATGAATGTTCCTCTTAGTCACGGCGCTGGTGACGGCCTCGTCAAGCATCTGTTCGAAGCCGTGCTGGAGCCCATGGCGCGGGAATTTCGGCCCGGATTGGTGTTGATCTCCAGTGGTTACGACTCTCAGCAGGGAGACCCTCTTGGAGGTCTTCGCTTGTCGGCCGACGCTTTCCATTGGATGGCACTTCGTTTTGCGCAGATGGCCGACGAGCTGGAGGCAGCGGGCCCCGTATGCTTCCTCGAGGGCGGATATGAACCGGAGCTGCTCGCCGGATCTGTTGTGCGCACGCTTGAAGGACTGGCGGGGCGTGTGGTGAACTTCATCCCTGAGGTATCCGATTCGGATCATGCGGAAGTGACGTCCACTGTGAACGCTCTTCGCGAGCACTGGAGCGTGCTGGATGAAGTCCATTGAAGAGCTGTTGGCCGAAGCTGTAGCAGTACGGGCCTCAGATCTGCATCTGAAGAGTGGTAGCCCACCCGTTCTGCGGGTGGATGGTGAGCTTATTCTTGTGGACGATGAGGTGTGTACTCCTGAGCACACCAAAGACTTTGCCGCCTCGCTCATGAGCGACAAACAGATCAGGCACTTCAGCGAGACCAACGAGATTGATTTCGCATACAGTGCGCCGGCAGTGGGGCGTTTCCGGGTGAACATCTATCGACAACGTGGAAGCATTTCTATCGCGATGCGGCAGGTAGTCAGCTCCATTCCGTCCTTTGAGGATCTGATGCTGCCGGCCTCCGTCCAGAAACTGGCTCTGGAGCCTCGGGGGATGGTCCTGGTCACCGGCACTACCGGGTCTGGGAAGACCACCACACTTGCCACCATGATCGACTACATCAACACCCTCATGCGTCGGCATATCGTGACCATCGAGGATCCTATCGAGATCCTGCATCAGGACAAGAATTCTATCATCAATCAGCGGGAAGTCGGTCTCGATACCGAGTCCTATGCCTCTGCGTTGAAGTACGTGCTACGGCAGGATCCGGACGTCATCCTCATTGGAGAGATGCGAGACCTGGAAACTGTGCGGACTGCTCTGACGGCGGCGCAGACCGGTCACTTCGTGTTGAGCACCCTTCACACTATAGATGCCACTGAGACCGTGAACCGCATCATCGACTTCTTCCCACTGTATCAGCAAAAACAGGTACGGATTATGCTGGCGGGCTCTCTTCGCGGCATTATATCCCAGCGACTTCTCCAACGCGCAGATGGTGCCGGTCGTGCTCCGGCGGTGGAGGTTATGATCATGACCGGACGCATCCGAGACTTCATTCTGGATCCGGCCCAGACTCACAACATCGAGACCGCCATCAAAGAAGGCGACTTCTACGGCATGCAAACCTTCGACCAGAGTCTGCTGCAGCTGTATGCAGCCGGCGTCGTTACCCTGCAGGAAGCCGTGCAGGTGGCCACCACCCCCCACGACTTCAAGCTTATGGTGCAGTCCAGAGGATACGAGGTCTCATTGCTTGAGTAACCTGTGGCCGTCATTTGTCGGCTGCGGTAGGCGACTGATCCGGCTATTGGCACCGCTCCAGGCTCCGGGTCTACCGCGCGTACCCGGGTTCATGGCCCTCCTTGTTCTGCGCAGACCGGGATTGCTGCCTTTCTGCATGCGTTGGCGGGTGGCCGCGCAGGGGCTGGGTTTAGTGGTTGCCATGCAGCTGGACGCGGCTCAGAGTGCAACGGTGGATGTGGGGCGTGCGCTTCACGAGATTGGACATCGACAGGGCAGGGCGATTCGCGAGCAGCTCGGCTATGGATCTTCTCCACTGGAATGTGCTAAGACGGTGGCATTGGCCAATCGCCTCTTCGCTATCAAAGCGCGGGTAGAGGTATCATCTCCAGATGAGGCGCGGGTGGTGACGCCGGGTTGCCCGTGGTCGCGCCAGGAGTGGTGGGGGCCGCGTCCGTGTGGCGCCTTCTCTCGGTACGAGGCCGGATTGACTGAAGGGCTCAATCCCGAGGTCGGAATTCGCTACGAGAGCAAGCGTACCCGCGGTGACCGACGGTGCGTAGGTGTGTATCGGTGGCGCCGGCGGGTCGCTATTTCAGCGCCGGCGGTGTCGTCAACGCCGGCTGCGGTCGATGCGTCGGTCACCTCCCACGATGATGTTGATCGCGCCGGTGATAATGGAGATCAGCAGCGCTCCCAGGATCGCCCAACCGAAGTTGGCTATGGACATGCGGGAGCCCATGATCCAATCGATAATCTGAAGGATCAGACCGTTCAGCACCAAAGTAAAGAGCCCAAGTGTGAGGACGTTCAGCGGCAACGTGGCCACAACGAGAATGGGCCGCACGAAAGTGTTTAACAGTCCAAGGACAAGTGCGGCTACCACGGCCACCCAGAGTGCTTCAATTTGGATGGCGGGCAGAAGCTTGGTAATGGCCAGGATGGCCAGCGTGTTGATTATCCAGCGCAGGATGAGTCGCAACTAGACTCCTTTCTGTCGTCTGAAGCGCCTCCGACCATCGGCACAGAGGGTTTGGATCACGAATACGTCGCCAAGAGTGCTTTTCCTGCGCGCGCTACGTCTTGGCGAAGGGTTTGTGGACTCTCCAGCTCCGCTGTGCCGAGCGCGGCCAGCACTTGCCCCACGAGCCATTCGTCATCAAAGTATGGCGTTTCTACAACGAAGCGTCCGTCGCCTCTTTTCTGGAAAGGGGTACCCCACGAGCGGAGGTCGGTCTCGCGGTCGGAATCGAACGCCAGGGTAGCCCAATCGGGAGCGCCGGTGTCCAATGGGAGTGGGTCTGTGCCCGGCTCAGCGTCCGGTTCAGTTCTTGGAGAGAATGTTTCGTCGAGGATCCGTGAGCTCCTGATGAGATCCACCCGGAAAGTGCGGGACCCGCATGCGGATTGACAGTAGGCCTCCAGGTACCAGGCCTGTCCCGAAGAGCGCAGTAGTTCCGGCTCGACATGGCGAAAAGTGAGACTGCCTCTGGCGGCTGAATAGTATTCCAGTTGAACCACTCGTCGCCCTCGGATAGCGGTAGCCAGTGCATTCATCACCACGTTGGACGGCTGCAGGACGAGGCCGGTCTCGATGAGGGGAAGTTGCTGGAGGTCGCCGGCAAGTGCTTCTATCAGTTTTGCGCGCAACCCGGCGGCCGAATCCGGTGCCACAACGTCGCCCACCAGTTCCAACGCCAGGAGCAGTGAACGCGCCAGAGTAGGGGAGAGGCGTGCCGGATACTGCATGTTCTCTCCCAGCGGTTCTCGGTCGATTATGAGTTGGCCTTTCTCCTCGCGAACATAGATGAGATACGTGCCGCCTCCGAAATTCACAAGATTGAGGATAGAGATGTCCTCGATAATCTCGGCGCGCGACAAACCGAGATCGCGTTCTATGGTGTCAAGCGGTATACGGAGGGTCTCGGGGTCGCGCAGAAGGTAGCTCAGCAACCCAAGGATCTGCGCCACCCGTTCGGGAGTGACTCCACAGGTGTGGATCACGTCGCCGTCTCCAGGTGGAGTTCGATTGCCGCCCGCAGACCGTTAAGTAGGCGTTCCATCAGGTAGGTCGGTCCTGTGAGACGCACGTGTTTGTGCCAAGTGACGACCCAGGCCAGTAGCGGATCAGGGTCAGCGTAGGGAAGCGTGAATTGAGTTCCCTCTTCAGTAGGACGACTGTCGGCGACATGTCTGCCGTAGGTACGGGTGACCCACCAGTCTAGCTGGGAACCCACCACGATATCTGCCTTTCCCACAGGTTCTCCTATCAACCAAGGGGGTCTGGCTTTGAACTGCTCCGGCTCGTAATCGGTGGGCGGAGGGAAGTCGTGGGGCTTTTTAGTGCGGTAATGGATCCTGCCTTGGATTCTATCGACTCGGAACATGCGGAGCGCCGCTTTGTCATGATCGCGTCCAACCACGTACCAATGGCCGTCCAATAAAAAGAGTCCGTACGGATCTATTGTTCGCTCTGTGGGTTCGTCGGAGCCGACTCCATGGTAAAGGAAGCGGACGCTTTTCTGAGACTGCCAAGCGGCTTCCAGCCGGTTGAGTCGCGTGCGCAGGTCTTCCGAGTCATCGATACCCTCTCGTACGGTGATGTGCTGTACGAGATGAGTACCATCAGTCGGCAGGGGGTGGCCCTGAGCACCGCTCAGTGCTGCTAAAGCCAGATGCAGTGGTTTTTCGTAAGGAAAGCGGCCTTGGAGCAGGATTCGTGCCGACACAAGGGCGGAGTATTCCTCTCTTGACAATGAGAGGTCGGGAAGTCGGTAGTCCTCGTCGGACAGATAGAATGCCTCCCCGGGTCCTAACCGGGGGCTCGTCATGCGTTCGATGCCGATTCCTACCCGGCGCAGATCTTCGCGGTCGTCGAAGAATCGTCTTTTGAAGTTCTGAGCGGTCATACCGGCATAGCCTTCGACACACTCCATGACCTCCTGAGCGGTAACGGGCCGTCGCGCGTCCAACAAGAATGAAAGGAGAGACAGCTGGCGCAAGGTCTTCTCATCGTCTTTGGCCATGCATCTAGGGTACCGCATAATCATGGGTCCGTGGGGGGAGTGGAACTCTTAGCGATTGCCGTCCGCGGTCCTGTATACAATGGATATATGGATAACGTTGACATTGCGGTTGAATCTCTCTGGGAAACTCGGGGTCCCGTATTGTTGACGGGCCTAAACGCTGATGATGCGCGACATTATGTTCTGAGGTGGCGGCGGGCGCAGCTCGCCGCCGGACGAGATCCGCTCCTCCTGGTTCCTTCGCGGAGGGATGCGGCGGAGTTGACGCTTCTCATCTCGCAAGAGGACGGAGTTCTGCTGGGCGGGACTGGGGTTGGGACTCTCGATGAGCTTGTAGACGCTGTTCTTGGGGAAAGAGGGCGTCTCTTCGCTCCGTTGGAGAGAGAGTTCGCCGTTTGCCAGGCGGGTGAACGGCTGTGGTCTGAGCAAGAGTCGATTTTTGGTCGTCTGGTAAGACCATTGAGCGGGTTGGCCAATGTGCTGGAGGAGTTGGAAGAAACCGGCCTGGCAGACCAGGTGATCTATGCCGGGTTGGAACGTTGGTCGCGCTCAGCGCATCATGAAACCTCTCGCCGGGCGGCGGAGGCCTTACGTGTGCTGTGGCCCGGCTATCGGCGCGTGTGCGCGGAATGGGGTGTGGAAAGCCGATCTCGTCGCACGGGCCGTGCGGCATCTATTTTGGCGACCGGTGGGGACCAGGGACGGCCATGGACCAGGCCGGTGGCCTGCTTCGGTTTCGTGACTTTCACGCCGGCCCAGCGCAGACTGCTTTCGACTCTGGCGAGCAAGGTTCCTTTTTTGCTTGAGCTTGCCTGGGATGGGACAACGGCTTCCAAGTTCCTCAACGGTGAAGTTACTCACTGGTTGAGACTGGGAGCGGCTCACGTGTGTCGTCGAGGCGACACAGGATCGGAAGATGGTGCCTCAGTGCGCCTGCGGCTCCTGCGTTCCTCTGGGCGCCGCGGCGAGGTGGAAATCGTGGCCGCCGAAGTGGTGGATCTCTTGCGTGCCGGTATCCCGCTTGGGGAAATCATGGTGGTGGCGCGAAGAGCAGGTATGTGGCGTCGCCTCGTGGAGGAGGTGTTCGGGGCGTACGGCATACCCGTTCAGATGGAGGCCCCGGCGCGGATCGCCGACACCGGTCTGGGGAATGCCTTTTTGTTGGCTCTGCGCTGGGTCAGGCAGAAGGATACCGCGGCTATTCTGTCGTTCCTGACAAGTCGTTATGCGGAGGAGAAACCGGCGGCACTTTCCGGCCCCGCTCAGGAACTCCTGCGCGATATTCAAATGTGGCCCGATTCGCCCCATGCCTCTGCGGTGTTGGAGGAGTTGTTCCCCGTTACGTGGTCGCGATTGCGGTGTTGCGTCGAGGAGGAGATAGAGCAACCTAGTGCGGAGGATTGTGCTCTTATCGACCTGGCCCGCGCCATGTTCTCATCTGCTTGGGCGGGCCGAGATCTTACTTCTGCCAGCGCTGCCGAAGACGCGCGCGCCCTGCGCGGGATTGAAGCGGCTCTGGAGCGGCGGGCGGAGCATCGTTCCCTTGCTCCGGCTTTGGATGGAGCGCTCCTGACCGACTACTTAGGTGACTCTCTCATATGGGTAGGTGCAGGTTCTGCAGAGGGTGTGTTGGTCACCAGCGCCTCTCGAGTGCGCACGCGCCGCCGTAAGGTGGTGTTCGTGTTGGGCTTGGTTGAACAGGAATTTCCCGAAGCGGAGGGAGGGGCCGGATTGTTACCTCCTCAGTTTCGACGTGACTGCAATAGGTATGCGGGAGTGGATCTGCTTGAAGAGTCGGCAGAGGGCCAGGACATGTTCCTCTTCAGACTTGCCTTGAGTGCGGCAAATGACACAGTCTATCTATCTCAACGCTTGGCCGACGATGACGGCGGACCTCTTGTGGAATCGCCGTTTCTGGAGACCCTGAGGAGGGAGGGTCACTCTCTTCCTGTATGGCGTACGCGCACTTTGGCCGACGTGACGCATGAGGCGACACGTGCCCCTTCCCCGCGTGAGTTCTTGAGGTCATGTGCGGCCCAGGGATGGGTGCCGGAGGGGGTGCCTGAGGATGGATGGATCTCTTTGCAGTCAGTAACAAGGGCCGGGCCGGTTCGTCTGCGCGATTCGGTATGCCTGGCTCGTTTGGGAGAGGCAGGCAGTTGGACCGTGGGAGAGATCGAGGCGTACGCGCGCTGCCCCATTGCCTGGTTTCTGGAGCGGGTTGTTGGGATCGATACTCCACAGGAGGAGGGAGATCTTCGGGAACTGGGGACGGTGACACACCAGGTTCTAGCAATCGTGTACAGGTCCATGATGCGCAGGGGTTTGCTCCCCTTGGAGATGGCGATGCTTGGAGAAGTCTTGGTCCTGGTTGAAGATGCCCTTAACACCTCCTTGAGCCGGCTCCGCGGACGGCGCAGCCCGGCGGTGCTCTCGCTCCTGGCCGCCGAGGTGCGTTACAGAGTGAAAGGCTATCTGCGCAGAGAGGCCGAGCAAGAAAGAAGATTGTTCCCCACCAAACTGGAGTATTCCCTTCCTGCCGCCGGGGTAGATTTGGAAGATGATCTGATTGTTCGTGGTCGAATAGACCGAGTCGACGAGAGCGACGACGGCACTCTCTGCACAGTCGTAGATTACAAGACCGGATTTCATCGGCCGTCGCGCGACTGGTCGGCTTCCGGGGCTCTCCAGGTGCCGCTCTACATGCTTGCTCTGGCACATCTGTATCCCGAAAAACGGGTGGTGGGCGGAGGATACGAAATTCTGGGGGCCGAGGTGGGAGAGGGAATACTTGAGCATGGTGTGTGCGATACCACAGGCTATGGTGACGGTTGGCAACTGGTACCGCGTAGCGGGCTCGATACCGTGCTCGAACAGTGTCGGAAAGCTGCCATAGAGGTCGTCCGGGGGATGAGATCGGGATACTTCGATTACCCCACAGACAAGAAGTGTCCCAACTTTTGTCGCTTGACGGCCATCTGCCACAGACCGGCTTTTGAGGCCGATAGATGACTGCCCTACGTTTGACGCCGCCGCAGAAGAGGGCGGTGGAGGCGGCGGAGCGCACGGTTTTCGTATCCGCCGGGGCCGGCAGCGGTAAGACCTCAGTGTTGGTGGAGCGTTACCTTCGTCTCGTTTTGGATAGGGAGGCTTCGCCACGTGAAGTGGCTGCAGTTACTTTCACCCGCAAAGCTGCGGGAGAACTGAGGCAGCGTATCAGACTGCGATTGCTGGAAGGCGGATACCGTGAGGCGGCGGAGGAGATCGATCAGGCTCCTATCGGCACCATTCATAGTCTATGCGCACGGATCCTCCGTGCCCAGGGTTTGGTTCGGGGGCTTCAGCCGGATTTCCGTGTTCTAGATGAGAGCGGGTCCGCCATATTGCTGGATGCCGCTTTCCAGGAGGCTTGGGAAAGGGTTGTCTCTACCGCCGGACCTGAGGAAATGGAGATTCTTGCTCGTCACGGAGACATGCTGCGCGAGGCGGTGCCGGCTGCATTTGGCGCGCTGCGTGGTTTGGGCCAACGTCTTCCTGCACTGCATCTTCCACCACCGGGCGATCTCGATGGGGCCAGGTCAGCCTTGGAGGCTGTGCTCGAACACCTTGATCAACGGGTGGCCTGTTGTGCTCTTACCAGCAAAACTTCGGAACAGAACTATCAAAAGGCTTGTCTTTGTCGCAAATGGTTGAGTTCGTGCCAACCCAGTCCGTCCTCCATCCTGGATGCGGCCAAACTGGTGCCCCACATGCGCGGTAACGAGGCCAAACAACTCTTCACAGATGTGAAGGAAGCGCTTCTCGAAATGTGCCGGGCGCTCGGAGAGCGTTATGCGGCTGTCGTGGGAGTTGTGGCGGAGCGCTTGGTGCGGGAGCTCGGTACCGTGTACATGCAACTCAAGGCGGAGCGCAATGCGCTGGACTTCGCCGATCTGGAAATAGAAGCTCTGGAGGCGCTCGTCCGCGCGGAGGGGGAGGTGGAATCACTGCACCTATTGGTAGACGAGTTTCAGGACACCAACGAGCTCCAATGCCGACTGCTCGACCTTCTAAGGCCGTTGACACTCATGTCTGTGGGCGACTACTTTCAAAGTATCTACGGGTTTCGCAATGCAGACTGTGAGGTGTTTCGAGCCAGGCGCGATGCGTTGTGGGGCGACGAGGAGCCACCTCGCACGCTACCTGAGGAGTGGGTCTCCTCTTCTCGCTCTGCGCGCTATGTGTCCCTATCTACCAGTTTCAGGGCAAGCGAGGGCCTCCTTGCGGTTATCAACCGGATGTTTGGATCCGGCGCCTTCTTTGGAGAGCAATATGAACCGCTCGCTCCGTGGCCGACCCGCAAAGTGGATAAGGAATACGCTACTGCCGTCTGTGACCCAGTGGCGGAGCTGCACATTGTCGGTCGTAGTGTGGACGGGTCTGGGGGTGCGCCCAACGAAGAGGATGAGCTTGTCAGGCAAATCACTGAACCGGTGATGGTTGCGGAACGCGTGCGCAGGCTGATCAACCAAGAGGGTTGGAGCGCGCGCCACATCGCCGTCCTGCTGCGGAAAATCGTTAACGCCCATCAGTATGTGGCTGAGCTGGAGGCTCGCGGTGTTGATACATACTTAGTTGGCGGGCGCGGGTACTTTTCCAAAGAGGAGATTGCCGATCTCACGGCACTACTCACTCTTCTGGTAGACCCTCATGCAGACATGTCCCTTGTGATAGTTCTGCGCTCTCCTATGGTGGGGCTGACGGACGACGGCCTTGCTCATCTTGGGTTCGTCCGTCGACGCGGAAGGTGGCCGTCGTTATGGGCTGCACTGGAAGGGGAAGTGCATGCTTCGTCCAACCATTCAGGACTTCTCGCACCGGTGGATCTACACAAAGTCCGGCGGCTCATGGAGGCTGTTGCCGATCTGAGTAGGCGGGTGGGTTCGCCCGGGCTGTCGGGTCTAATCGACGCTGCAGCACAGGCGCTCGACCACGATTTGCTGTCATTGGCAGCGGTCCAGGGGAAGCGGCGTTATGCCAATGTGCGCAAATTGATGCGCCTGGCGGAATCTTTTGAAGAGGTTGAAGGACCTGATCTGGCTGCTTTTCTCAGATACGTCTCCCGGCGCGGTAGCTTGGATGACAGAGAGGGCGAAGCCACAGTGCTTGCCGAAGAAGAGGACGTCGTTAGGATCATGACTGTGCACCAGGCCAAGGGGCTCGAGTTTCCCGTGGTGGTGTATGCGGGGCTCGGCGAACTGCCGGGGGGGTCATCTCCCGCTCTCGTCGTGGGCGCCGACGGCACCGCCGGGCTGCGGATCTCTCTGCGCGGTAAATTCAGCGCACTAGGCGGGCGTGTGAGCTTGGGTCCTTACAACGAGTTGACGGAGGTTGCCCTTGCACGCGGTCGGGAGGAGGAGGCACGCATATCTTATGTGGCGGCAACGCGGGCGCAGGAGCGTCTCATCTTGGTGGGTTCGCGGCATCGAAGGATGAGCCGCCTGACTGAGCGACCATTGCTGTGGTTTGGGGCGGCAGCAGGTTTGAGCGAAGAAGACATCATGAGCGGGTCGTTTCGCGGTGAGCGGCTGCCGGACTTGGGGCTTGAGATTACCAGTCACGAGGACGTGGAGCTTGATGGCGCCGTGTCGCCTGCCCATGCAGGCGACACGGCGGCCCCGGAGTCCTTGTTTGGAGATCCCAAACGCCTTGCACCGCCGGTCTTTCCCCAGCCCTCACACTCGCCGCCGCAGATCACTTCCGTGAGCTTCTCCGCCCTCGCTCTCTACGAACGCTGTCCGCAGCGGTATTTTCTGGAGCGGGTTCTGGGTTTGTCGACTCCGCTATCTATTGAGCAAATTCGTTCAGACGAGCTTGATCCGGCAGACCATTCCGGCGGGGACGGTGTTGGTGCCGTGAAGCGCGGCCTCGTGGTGCACAAGATGTTGGAGCTTGCAGATTTGAGTGGGCCGATGCCGTCTCCGGCTACGTTTGCCGCTCTATATCATCAGGCCGAGTCCACCTTGGGTGTGGAGTTGGCAAAAGGTGAACAAGAACGTTGCGTAAATTTGGTTTCGGCTTTCTGGCGCTCACCGTTGGCACTGTTGGATCTGCAGACGGCGCGGCGGGAACTGTCCTTCGCTTTTGGCGTGGACGGGGTTGTCGTAAGCGGTGTGATGGATCTGGTAGTGGCGACGGCGGAAGAAATGCTGATTGTGGATTATAAAACCAACAGGCTTCCAGATGGAGACCCTTCTTCTGTGGTGCCTCATTATGTCAAGCAGGCCGCCCTGTACGCTCTGGCGGGGCTGAAGAAGGGAGCGCAGGTCGTGTCAGTGGATTTCTTGTTCCTGGAACTGCCCGAGAAACCCGTTCGCATCACATATACCCGAGACGACATCGCCCGCTTAGAGGGTTGGCTTTCGGAGCCCCTCCGGGGTCTCATCGCAGGCGAATTTCCTAAAAAAGGCGCACACTGCCGTCTGTGTCCCCACTTCGTCATATGCGGTGGTGGAAAAGAAGAAAAGGAGTGAGGTCGGGGCGCCGGGATTTGAACCCGGGACCTCATCGTCCCGAACGATGCGCGCTGCCAGGCTGCGCCACGCCCCGCGGCCGCCTATCTTACACCATGGAAAGGCGTCGGTCTATGCGCTGCGATCATACCCACACCCGGCACATCAGTCACGCTGCAGTACTCTCAGAAGCCCGGGGGGTCTTAGTGGCGCAGCGCGATCGGCGGTTTGTGCGTTCGGCTGTTGGTGGCCTCAGCGGATCGCGAAGAAGACCAGAAGTGCGTGGTCGTCCGGGGGTAGCTTGGTGTATTGGGCTCGTTGAGTGTGTATGGAGCCGTCGGAGAGGTACATCACTGAGTAACTGGTGAAACCAGCCAGAATCAGATTCACTGTGTTTCCAAGGAGATCGGCGGGCCGGGCGGAGGCCTCCACCCTGAAGCCCTTAGAGCGTAGGTGGTCGAGTATGGAGGCCACGTCCGTCTCGGATGCTACTACCGCGAAGGTGGGACCCCCCATCCACTGGTCCTCGGGCAGAGGTTGCAGGCCGGTGAGTTCTTGGAAGTCCACTGCTACGTCCTGCGTCTGTGTTTCTCCTTGTGAGAACGCGAGCCACTTGGGTTCCGGTGCTCCTGGGACTGCGCTTTTCAGCATGTGGGAGACGGATGTTGCGGTGGTGTTCCCGTCAAGTGTTGTGGTGCTGGTAATGCCGCCGGCGCTGATCTGGTTATCAATAGTGGTGATGGTGTCAGACTCGGCGACCAGTGTGGCGACGGTTGTAAGTGCGGCACCCGTATCAGTGGTGATCACGTTTCCTACATCTGTCTGGAGGGCGGTAGTTGTGTTCGGTGCTCCTTGAAATTGCTCTGCGGCAGGGACGCCGGTGGTTGCGACAGAGGAGGTGGCGACCGGTCCTATGGGAGCCAGCTGAAGGGTGGTCTCCGGTGCGCGTAGCGTTACTGCACCCATTACCACAAGGGCTGCGATGGCAGTTACAACGGCAAGGTTGCGGGGCCGGAGGAGTGAAATGACGCGGTCTCGCCATATGGGAGTGGTGGGGGTTGGTCTAGGGGTTTTGCGACGTTGGGTCTGAGGTTTCAACGCCTCAAAGACCTTGGCAGCCAGATCAGGCGGCGCCTGTACGGAAGGGATGGATCGGTTCCAGGTTGCGATCCAGCGCTGGGTGTCTAGGGCTGCACGGCATTGCGGGCAGGTGTCAAGGTGACGCTCTACCAGAGATAACTCCTGCTCTGTCAACCGTCCGTCCAGGTAATCTAGGGCGAGAGCCTCCCACTCGTGCATGTGGCCGAGTGGATCGGTGTTCTGCTCACCGTGACGATTGCTGCGCGGAGCGTCCTGATCCATGCGTATCTACCTATTCGGGGGGTTGCTCATATGACGTAGTGGCATCGGCCGCGGTTCCGAGTCTCTCTTCTTCCGTACGAGGGGGGCGCGTGCTGGGCTCATATCCGGCACCTCGCAGGCGAGAAGCCAACTCCGCTCGAGCCCGGAAGATCCGTGACTTAATGGTACCCTCCCTCACCTCCAGGATGTTCGCGGCTTCAGCGTAGTCGAAGCCCAGGAGATCGCACAGCACCACCGCTAGGCGGAATCGCTCATCAAGAGCCTGCAGTGCTGCCAAGAGAGGTTCCGATAGGCCATCAGTTACCGGATCTAGGGCGGTATCACGTCCGCCGACAAGACGCCCGCCTGCTGCCGGTGAGTTCATGCTGGCCACTCTGTCGAGCTCTTCGTCCTCCATAGGATCCATCTGTCGTTTGCGCAGGTGGTCCCTTACTGCGTTGACCACGATGCGGTGCAGCCACGTGCTAAAACGAGCTTCACCCCGAAACTGGTCGAGGGCGCCGAAGGCCTTGATGAAGGCTTCCTGGGTCACATCGGCTGCGTCCCAGGGGTTTCCCAGCATGCGCAAAGCCACGTTGTACGCCTTATGCTCATATAGGCGATACAATTCTGTAAGAGCGGCCTGATCGCCTTGTCTGGCTTGTATCACCAGGCCCATATCAATGTTGGATTGGGGAGACGTGACGTTGGCCCTCTTCGGCGCGGATGTGACGGCGGTCATTCTAGCAGTGGGTTTGGTAACCTGCTGAAGGGGCCCGCTATCATGGTGGTGTGCGGCGGTCGTCGCGTGGCCGGGGTGCCCCCATATTGGCGTCGTTGTCTGCAGAAGGGACGGGATATGGAGCCCGAGGAACGTCAGGGAAACGAGACGGATCGTGGCAGAGCGGCGGCGGATTTGCTGTCGGAGTTGGAACAAGAACTGATGCACATGTCGGTAACGGAACACGTGCGCAGCATGCTGGCCACTCTCTCTAGACTTGCACTCCAACGCTTAGGCATGGATGAGGGTGGCGCGGAGCTGAAGGACATGGGGCAGGCTCATCTTGCCATTGAATGTTTTCGGGTGCTCTCTGATGCTCTGGAGGCGGGGAGTTCGGAAGAGGACATGTCCGTGTATCGGGAAACGCTTTCTCATATGCAGATGGCTTTTGTCGAGGAGCTGCGTCGTCCGGACACCCCCAAGAAAGCAGAGGGTGACTCTGAGTGAAGACTGCTGAAATAGGTGTATTTGGGGGCTCGGGATTCTACTCGCTGATGGATTCCGTGGATGAGATCTATGTGGGAACTCCCTACGGAGACCCCAGCGATAATTTCTTTGTTGGAGATATCGGAGGACGCACAGTCGCCTTCCTGCCGCGGCACGGACGGTATCACATCCTGCCGCCGCACAAGATCAACTACCGGGCCAATGTATGGGCTATGAAGCATCTCGGTATGCGGCAGATACTGGCGCCGTGCGCCTGCGGCAGTCTGCGCAAGGAGGTTGAGCGCGGCGACTTTGTGGTATGCGATCAATATGTCGATCGTACGCGGGGCCGCGCGGACACCTTTTACGACGGTCCTCAGGTGGTTCACGTCTCCGGGGCAGAGCCCTTCTGTCCGCGGTTGAGGGCCGGGGTGGTGGAGATCTGTCGCAGCCTCGGCTACTCGGTGCACGACAAAGGCACTGTGGTGGTGGTCCAGGGTCCCCGTTTCTCTACCAAGGCGGAAAGCCGCTGGTTCTCCGCAGCCGGATGGGATGTCATCAATATGACGGCCTTCCCGGAGGTGCACCTGGCCCGCGAGTTGGAGCTTTGTTATACGTCCATTGCGCTTGTCACCGATTACGACGCCGGATTGGTGGGTGACCCTTCCATCCGGCCCGTTACCAGCGCAGAGATTTTGAGTGAGTTCGCGGCGGGGCTGGATCGTCTCAGGGAAATACTGTTCCGGCTTATACCGCAACTGGGCCAGGAAACTGCACTCACCGCCGGTGTGTCCTGCGGCTGTTCTGCAGCCCTTGAAGGCTCCGTAATCACTGCGGCGGATTAGGCGGAGTTCAACGACGGATAGTCTATGACCAGCTGATCGTCTTCCCGTCTGACTTCCGCCTGGTTCACGCATGAGGTGAGCACCTGCTTGCGTTTCTCCTCGGATTCACCAACCAAGCGACCGTCCATGTCCAACACGTTTTCGTACATGCGCTGAACAAGAGCCGTTGCTTCTTGGGGGGTGAGCCCGAGCGGTTTGAGCAGCGACGACGTCTTGGTCAGGATTCCCTTGAGTGCGGCAACAGATTCATGTTCCGGCTCCTCGATTTCTCTCTCGGGCCGTTCTCGATCTCGTTCACGGTCTGGTTGGGGCTCTCGGCGTTCTCGTCTGGCCACTCTCGTCCTCGTGTGTCGTGGAATACCTGTTGCTCCGGCCACGCGACCTCACGCTAACGAGGCGCATGGAGTCTAGGAGGGCTCCGATATTCTATCAGCCATCCACCACGATCCTGGTATCCGTCTCTTTGACGCCCTGCATGGTCTGAACAGAGCGGAAAATAAGGTCCGCGAGCGCACGGGGATCATCCGCGTTCACCAGCGCTATTATGTCGATGGGGCCGGTCACGGAATCCGCGCGTTCCACTGTAGGCAACTCTCTCAGCAGCTCAATTATGTCTCGGGTTCTGCCGGATTCCACCTTGATGAGAACGTATGCACGCACCATCTGTCTTCCCTCCCTGGTTGGGGGTTGCGCTCCCCGGAAACCTTGTGAATCGGTGCTCCCGATCTGTGTACTCATCGTTACCCCGAATTGGGGAAAGAAAACGTTGAGATACGCTATACTGATTCGGCCGATGGCGGCGCGGTCGGGCGTCGGGACGTGGCGCAGCCTGGTAGCGCATCTGCTTTGGGAGCAGAGGGTCGGAGGTTCAAATCCTCTCGTCCCGACCTAGGTTGTACCAGGAAGGCGAGAGACGGCGCGGGCGGGCGTAGCTCAGTTGGCAGAGCATCGGCCTTCCAAGCCGTTTGTCGCGGGTTCGAATCCCGTCGCCCGCTCCATGGACCCGGATTCGGGTTCCGGCCGGATTGCAGGCGCCTGTAGCTCAGTCGGATAGAGCAACGGACTTCTAATCCGTGGGCCGGAGGTTCGAATCCTCCCAGGCGCGCCTCTTATGAGGCGGTACTCGCCGCATGGGTTTTAGTGCCGGGCATGGTGAACGTAGCTCAGTTGGCAGAGCACTGGGTTGTGGCCCCAGCGGTCGGGGGTTCAAGTCCCCTCGTTCACCCCTCGTGAGGCGGCGCGGGCCGAGAGGCCCGCGCCGCCTCAGTATCGCGTTCGCGTGCGGGTGTGGCGGAATGGCAGACGCGCATGCCTTAGGAGCATGTGTCTTTGACGTGGAGGTTCGAGTCCTCTCACCCGCATCTTCTCAAGTTGCAATGGGTGCCGGGACGGGTAACGCATGGAAAGGATGGCTGTGAAGACTACCGTGACCGAGCAGGAGACGAGCGCTGCGCGGCTCGACGTGGAGGTGCCGGCCGAAGACGTGACCCAGAGCCTGGATGCAACCTTGGCGGGTTTGGCCAAAGAGGTTAGGTTGCCGGGTTTCCGCAAAGGCAAGGTGCCTCGGGAGATCATACTTCAGCGCTTCGGTATGGAGACAGTGGTGGCCCAGATGCTTGAGGACAAGCTTCCTGAATGGTCTGAGGCGGCCATCGATGAGTCGGGTGTGGAAGCCGTTGACATCTTAGAGCCGGCCCAGTTCGAGACCGGACCCGAGAGGGGAAGGTCGTTTTCCTTCAATCTGAAGGTGCAGCTGCTGCCCAAGCCGGAGCTCGGCCGGTATCGTGGTATAGAGGCGCCGCGAGAAGAGGTCGTGGTGACTGATGCCGAAGTCGATTACCAGATGAACCGGCTGCGTGAAGAGTTGGCCAGTCTACGACCCATCACGGGTCGCCCGGTGGAGAAGGGTCACTTCGTCACACTGGATTTTAAAGGGACGTTGGACGGCACGGTGATCGACGGCCTGTCGGCCGACGACTACGTACTGGAAGTAGGTAGCGGCCGGATTCTGCCTGAGCTTGAGGAGGGAATCCTTGGCATGACGGCGGAGGAAGAGAAGGAAGTCCCCGCCCAGTTTCCCGAGGATTGGCAGGATGAGAATACTGCCGGGAAGACGGTGCTATTCACGGCAAAAGTTAAAGAGATCAAGGAGAAGGTGCTCCCGCCTTTGAACGATGAGCTTGCCAAGGATGTCAGCGAGTTCGCCACGCTGCTGGAGCTGAAAGTAGATATTAGACGGAAGCTGCAGAGCAGCAAAGAGGCCGCGGCGCGCAGTCGTTTCCGCGCGGCCGCTGTGCAGTCCGCAGTAGATAATGCCACTGTGGATGTGCCCGACGTCATGGTGGCGAGACAGTTGGAGTCCATGATGCAGGACTACCTTCGCTCGTTGGAGATGAGGGGCGTCGATGTGCAGACGTTCATAAATGAGAACCAAGACAATTTGCAGGCGCTTATGGCCGAGTCACGTCCGCAGGCTGAAGGTCTTGTGAAGACCGGACTGGTGCTGGACGCCGTCGCTGCAATTGAGAAACTTGAGGCGTCGGAAGAGGATATTGGCGGGGTTGTGGAACCGCTGGCGTCGGCGGCTAAGACAGAGCCGACCGTGATGCGGGAGCAACTGGAGAGGTCTGGTAGAATTCAGGCGATACGTCAGAACCTGTTGCGTGACAAGGCGGCAAACTTGATCGAAGAGTTCGCTGTGGCTGTGGAGCCGGATGTGTCGGAGGGTGTCGCGGAAGACGCCCCTGTCGACGCGGGTTCGGCTGAGACGCCCGTAGCGGATTCCTGAGTCGGCGTGACGGGCGCTTCGAGCACTAGGAGGAACACGTGAGTCCATTGATCCCGATGGTCGTGGAACAAACCAGCCGCGGAGAACGGGCTTTCGACATCTACTCGCGTTTACTCAGTGAACGCATCATCTTTCTGGGCACGCCTATCAACGATCAAGTTGCCAATCTCATCATCGCCCAGCTGCTGCATCTAGAATCGGAAGATCCGGACAAAGACATCGCTCTTTACATAAACAGCCCGGGCGGGAACGTGTATGCGGGGCTTGCTGTGTACGACACTATGCAGTTCATTAAGCCCGATGTATCCACTATCTGTGTGGGGGTCGCCATGTCAATGGGGGCCCTGCTTCTAGGCGCCGGTGCTCCCGATAAAAGGTTGGCGTTACCCAACTCCAAAGTACTCATTCACCAGCTGTCCGGCGGTTTCCACGGACCGGCCAGCGATATCGAGATCCACGCGCGTGAGGCCTTAAGCCTACGTAAGCGGCTCGACGAAATCTTGGCCAAACACACCAACCAGCCACTCGAGAAGGTAGAGAAGGATACTGAGCGTGACTACTTCCTGTCGGCTACCGAGGCACTAGAGTATGGCATCATCGACAAGATCATTGAACACCGCTGAGGCGCTTACACGTAAGCGGTAGAGTCACCGGCCAGGGAGGCGACCTTGCCAAGAACCACCGGCGGTTCAGAGCAACTGCTCTGCAGTTTCTGCGGGAAGAGCCAGCGTCAGGTCAAGAAATTGATAGCCGGCCCCGGCGTATATATCTGCGACGAATGCATTGATCTATGCAATGAGATTATCGACGAGGAACTCGCAGTGCCGGCCACACTCGAGCTGGGAACTCTCCTCAAGCCACGCGAAATCTATCAGGTCCTCTCGGACTATGTTGTAGGCCAAGAAGAGGCAAAACGTACGCTGTCCGTAGCCGTCTACAATCATTACAAGCGCGTGCAAATGGCGGCCATTGACCCGGACATCGAGTTGCAGAAGTCCAACATCCTGATGGTAGGTCCTACCGGTTGCGGCAAGACTCTGTTGGCCCAGACATTGGCCCGTTGCCTTAATGTTCCGTTTGCTATTGCAGATGCCACGGCACTGACAGAAGCCGGCTACGTCGGCGAGGATGTGGAGAACATCCTGCTCAAGCTCATCCAAGCCGCCGACTTCGACGTCAAGAAGGCCGAGACCGGCATCATTTATGTAGATGAGGTGGACAAAATTGCCCGCAAGGCGGACAACCCCTCCATCACGCGCGATGTTTCGGGTGAGGGTGTCCAGCAGGCATTGCTCAAGATTCTGGAGGGGACTACGGCCAGCGTCCCCCCCCAGGGCGGGAGGAAGCACCCGCACCAAGAGTTTTTGACCATCGATACCTCCAATATCCTGTTCATCTGCGGCGGTGCTTTTGCAGGTCTGGACAAGATGATCGAACGCCGTATCGGACGCAAAGGCGTGGGATTTATCGCTGATATTGAGAGCAAATCGCACCGCGATGTGGGAGAGTTGTTTTCGCAGATTTTGCCGGAAGACCTGCTGGAATATGGTCTCATCCCGGAGTTCATAGGTCGTCTGCCGGTAGTGTGTCACGTGCACCAGTTGTCGCGCGGTGATCTCGTGGCCATCCTTACCGAGCCTAAAAATTCGCTTGTGCGTCAATATAAGAAGTTCTTCTCCTTTGATGGCGTGGAACTCATCTTCCAGAAAGAGGCGATGGAGGCTATTGCCGGCCAGTCGCTTAAGCTCGAAACCGGGGCACGAGGTTTGCGCTCCATTATCGAGGGTGCTTTGCTGAACACGATGTTCGACCTTCCCAGCCGTCGTGATGTCTCCAAGTGCGTCGTCACCCGTGAAGTGATCGAACGCAGGATCGAGCCCACGCTGGTCACCAGCACTGTGCCTGAGGACCTGGATCTGGCTGAGGAGTCGGCTTAGCCAGGAGCCGGCATGCTCGATACGCAGCAGCCGCTGCCTCTTCTCGCCACCCGGGACTTCGTTCTCTTTCCCAAGATGGTGGCTCCGGTGTTCGCGGGACGCGATAGGTCTGTTCGAGCGCTTGAACATGCATACCAGGGTGGGGGTATGTTGATCATGGCTCTGCAAAGCGCCTCCGCCGGGGACGAACCCGAGGCCGACGACATCGCTCGTGTGGCGACTCTGGCCAAGGTCGTCCAGTTTGTTCGTCTCACCGACGGATCGGTGAAGGCTCTGGTGGAAGGGCAGTCGCGTGTGGTGGTGGAGGGCTTCGATCAGCTCTTCCCCTCGTTTATGGTGCGCTATCGGTTGCTCAAGGGTAAACGTCCGCGACATCACTCGCATTTGCGGGCGTTGGTGGACGCGGTCAATCGGGAGTTTGCGGCGTATGTTATGAGCTCGCTCGATCTACCGGAGGAGGCGGAAACGGCGTTGGATGCCGTCACTAATCCGGATCAGGTAGCGGACGTGGTGGCGTCATACCTTATGATCAGTGTTGACCGTAAGCAGGAATTGCTGGAGGGAGAGGATGTCCAGGCGCGGTTGTTGCGGCTGCTGGAGATCGTAATTCAAGAAAACGAGTTTCTGGATATCGAACAGGATATCTCGCAGCGCGTGCACGAGAACATGAGCCGTCACCAGCGTCAGGCCTTCCTGCGCGAGAGACTACGGATCCTGCGCGAGGAACTGGGAGAAGAAGAGGAGGAACTCGGCGAACAGGCGGCATACGCGAAGATGCTTCGCGAGAAGAACCTGCCCCTGCAGACCGCGGGAGCGTTGGAGAAAGAGATACGGCGTCTGGCAGAGCTCCAGCCTTTTTCGGCAGAGATAGCGGTGGCCAAGACGTATCTAGACCAGGCCTTGGGCCTGCCGTGGGGCATGTTATCAGGCGCCGGCGAGCCGGATGTGTCCGCCGTGTCCCGCATTTTAGACGAGACACATTATGGGCTCAGAGATGTCAAAGATCGGATTGTTGAGTACTTGGCTGTGACTAAATTGCGGGGAGGAGCGCCTCCCAATACCACTCTCTGTTTTGTGGGTCCTCCGGGGGTGGGGAAGACCTCCGTGGCTATGGCCATCGCAAAAGGTCTGGGCAGGCCTCTGCAACGTATAAGTCTAGGTGGTGTGAGGGACGAGGCAGAGATTCGGGGCCATAGGCGCACGTATGTGGGCGCCATGCCGGGGAGAATCATTGACGCCATCAAGCGGGCAGGAGTCGATGATCCCGTGATCGTTTTGGATGAGATAGACAAAATGACTACGGACTGGAGGGGAGATCCGGCGGCGGCGCTCATGGAGGTCCTTGATCCGGTTCAGAACCATGCTTTCCGTGACACGTATCTAGAACTCGACTACGATCTGTCCAAGATCCTGTTCTTGGCCACGGCCAACTACGAGGAGGACATCCCAGAGACCCTGCATGATCGTCTCGAGGTGCTACGTCTTCCGGGCTATACGGATCGCGAGAAAGAGGAGATATCGCGGCGATATCTCATTCCTCGTATCGTGGGAGATGACGGTCTTTCAGAAGTGGGCGACGTCATAGGTCCGACGGCGCTTAGAGCCATTGTCCGTTGCTATACGCGCGAAGCCGGAGTGCGCGAGCTGGCGCGTGCTATTGAGAAGATCTACCGGAAGCTGGCGCGCGAAAAGCTGGAGGGACGGGCGTTGCCGCATCGCCTGACTCCCAGAACGCTGGAGAAGTACCTGGGGTCTCCGGTGTTTCTGAGGGCTCGATTGGAGCGGGAGCCGCAGGTGGGGGTCAGTGTGGGGCTCGCATATACGGGAGCCGGAGGGGATGTGTTGCGGATCGAGTGTGTGGTTGCCCCCGGCAAAGGCGACTTTCACATTACAGGCCAGTTGGGCGAGATCATGCAGGAGAGCATCACGGCCGCCTGGGGGTATCTGAAGACGGCCATCGTTCGCGACGCGCTGTTGAATGCCGTCTGGAACACTTCTGTGGGTCGGGCGTATTTAGCGGAGGGGCTTGGCAATGATGAGTCTCTGGTCGGCGAGCAGGTCGAAATCGAGGAGAGATCACCCTTCGAGGAGCCCGATCAGCCGGGTGGGGCATCGTGCCGGACGCAGAGCGATCACGATCTGCTCAATGCCCTGGAGATTAGAGTACATATCCCAGAAGGTGGAGTGCCTAAAGAAGGACCATCGGCAGGCATCGCCGTGGCGGTGGCGTTGTTGTCGGCACTCACTTTTTTCCCGGTGGCTCCACACACTGCTCTCTCGGGAGAGATCACACTTACAGGTCAGGTTCTGCCTGTGGGTGGGCTCAAGGAGAAACTTTTGGCCGCTCTGCGCGAAGGAGTGAAAACCGTGATCCTTCCGGAAGAGGTAAGGGCCCATGTGGCCGAACTGCCCGCCGAACTGAAGAGAGGACTGCAATTCGTGTACGTCAACAGCTTCTCGGAGGTCCTGCCTCACGTGCTGCTGGCGGAGAACAAAGAGGAGGAATAGTGGCAGAGGTGAGCATGACCGCGCGGTACTCACCCGCCGAGGTCGAAGAGAGGTTGATGGGGGAGTGGCTGGATCGCTCGGCGTTTCACGCTGAGGTGGACGATGGGCGACCGGCGTATTCCATAGTCATCCCTCCCCCCAACGTGACCGGCTCTCTTCATATGGGCCATGCCCTCAATTCCACCATTCAGGATGTCTTGATCCGCTACCATCACAAGCTGGGCCACAACACCTTGTGGCTGCTTGGAACCGATCACGCCGGTATTGCCACCCAGAATAAGGTGGAGGCCGCACTGGCGAACGAAGGCCGAAGCAAAGAGGACCTGGGTCGTGAGGCCTTCGAGGAGCGGGTATGGGAGTGGAGGCGTCTCTACGGGTCCACCATAATCCACCAGCTGAAAAGCCTGGGTTGCTCCTGTGACTACGAGCGCGAACGTTTCACCATGGACAGGGAATACCGGCGGGCCGTAGCCAAGGTGTTTGTTGATCTCTATCGCAAAGGCGATATATACCGTGACGTGTACCTGGTCAACTGGTGCACCCGGTGCGGTTCTGCCATCTCGGATCTTGAGGTGGAGCACTTCGAACGCAACGACAAACTCTATTACGTCCGCTATCCGGTGGAAGGCGAGGAGCAGGAGTTCCTCACGGTGGCCACCACGCGACCGGAGACCATACTGGGCGACACGGCCGTGGCCGTCAATCCCGAAGATCCCCGGTACGGGCGCCTTGTGGGGCGACGTGCTCGGGTGCCGCTCACCGATCGCTGGGTTCCCATCATCGCCGACGAGCACGTGGACATCGAATTCGGGACGGGTGCGTTGAAGATCACGCCCGCCCATGATCCCGATGACTTTGAAATCGGTGTTCGACACGGCCTGGAATCCATCTCCGTGATCACTCCCGACGGTCGCATGTTCGAGGAAGCCGGAGGGCTGGCCGGCATGGACATGGACGAGGCACGTGAGCGATCCGTAGACATGCTCGAGGATGAGGGGCTTTTCGTCCGCTCCGAGGATTACGCGCACAAGGTGGGCCACTGTTATCGCTGCGGCACGGTGATAGAGCCGTTGCTCTCGTTGCAGTGGTTCATGGATATGAAGCGGCTGGCCGAACCGGCCATCGCCTGTGTGGAGGACGGCCGTGTGCGTTTTGTGCCTGAGCGATGGAGCGGCGTGTACTTGGATTGGATGCGTGGCCTTAAGCCGTGGTGCATCAGCCGTCAGCTCTGGTGGGGACATCGTCTGCCGGTCTGGTATTGCGACGCCTGTGAAGAAATCGTGGTGACGGAAGACAGGCCTCAGGCGTGTCCCGCCTGCGGCGGTGGTCTTCGTCAGGAAGAGGACGTTCTGGATACCTGGTTCAGCTCGGCGTTGTGGCCGTTTGCTACACTGGGGTGGCCGGACCAGACCCCGGAGCTGGCCGAGTTTTATCCCACATCGGTGCTGTCAACAGCGCGGGATATCATCTACCTGTGGGTGGCCCGGATGATTATGATGGGCCTGGAATTCCCGGGGGACGTTCCCTTCCGTGAGGTGATCATCCATCCCACCATCATGGCAGCCGATGGCCGGCGTATGAGCAAGAGCCTGGGTACCGGTGTCGATCCCCTGGAGCTCATCAGCGAGTACGGGGCGGACGCCACGCGCTTCGGATTGGTGTATATGTCATCCGCTCAGGATGTGCGTTTCAGCAGCGAGCGCATTGAATTGGGTCGGAACTTTGCCAACAAGTTCTGGAACGCGTCGCGATTCGTGTTGCAGGGAGTGCCGGAGGGTGTTTCGCCGGCCGTGAACCCGGCCACTCCGGCGGACCGATGGATCTTCAGCCGCTTGGCGGACGTGACCGGCGAACTGGCCCGGCTCTATGAGTCGTTCGACTTGGCGGAAGCAGCCCGCGTTATCTATCGCTTCGTGTGGAACGAGTTCTGCGACTGGTACGTGGAGATCGCCAAGGCGAGGCTCTACGGGGACGATGAGGCCGCACGGCAGGAGGTGGCGGGTAACCTGCTGTATGTGTTGGAGCATCTGCTGGGTCTGCTGCACCCTATCATGCCGTTTATCACTGAGGAGATCTACAGAAATCTCCCGCAGATTGCGGCAACTGAGTCCCACCCGGCCGCTCTCTTCGATGCGCCCTTCCCGGCTACGGACCCTTCCTGGGGGGATCCGGTTGCGGTGAAGGCCATGGAAGTATTCACCATGGTGGTGACCGGACTGCGGTCGGCGCGTGATGAGCTGGAGTTGCCGCGAGACGTTGTAGGGCAGGTGTGGTTGATCTCGCCGGACATGACGACGGCGGAGGCTGTAATGCAACAGGCGACATCGTTCAGACAGCTGTCGGGCTGTGATTGTGTAGATGTGGCCGTCTCCGAAGCCGATCTGCCCGCCGGTCGCTACGTCTCTATCGAGGGGCCGGAGGCGGGTGTCAAAGCCATGCTTGAGCTCGGCGGCATCGTCGATCCCGAGAAGGAGAAAGCGCGACTGCTGGGCAGGGCGGCCAGGGTGCGCAAGGATCTGGTAAAGGCTCAGGCTAAGCTGTCCAAGGAATCATTCGTGAAGAAGGCGCCGCCGGAGATCGTCAACGAGGAACGGCGCAGAGTGGCCACAGCGGAGTCGGTGCTGAAGGACCTGGCGCGTCAATATCGCGAGCGCATAGGTGAGGAGCTGCCTGAGTGAACCATGAATGAGAAGGGCCAACAGTACGTAGAAAGTCTAGATAAGCTGGGATTCCACTTCGGGTTGGAGCGGATACAGGCACTCATTGAGGGCTTGGGTCATCCCGAGCAGGCGTATCGCACCATCCACGTTGTGGGCACAAATGGAAAAACCTCCACCGTGCGTTTTCTCTCGTCCATTCTGCGGGCCCACGGGCACCGAGTGGGCACGTACATCTCGCCTCACTTGGTGTCGGCCGCTGAACGGCAACTGGTCGACGACGTGCCCACTACCGAAGCTGAGTTCGAGGAACTCGTTGATGCAGTCAGGGAGGTTGCGGAGCAGGTAAACGCTTCGCGTCCGGAAGATGATCGGATCACCCAGTTTGAGTTTTTGTCGGCCGTGGCGTTTGAGAGGTTTCGGCGGGCCGGCTGTGATGTTGCGGTGATAGAAGCCGGTCTGGGTGGACGTTTGGACGCCACTTCGGTGATCAATTCGGAGATACAGGTACTCACTGGAGTGGGGCTGGAGCATACGGAGTTCTTAGGCGATTCGCTGAAGGCCATTTTGGAGGAGAAGGCTGCAGTTATTCGCGAGGGTGGGAAGGTCATGGCGGGATCACTGTCCCCTGATCTGCGGCTCCATCTGCGCGAGCTGTGCCTACAGCGCGGAGCGATGGTGAAGTTGCTCGACGAAGATCTGTCGTTGCTGGACGATCCTGCGGAATCATCGTTTGACGTCTTCGGTCTGTACGACTCCTACAGCGATCTTCGTCTCGGCCCCCTGGGCCTATTCCAGCGTCATAACGCCGCAGTTGCGCTGGGAGCCGCCGAGCTCTTCCAGGGCCAGGGTTTGGAAGAGAAGGCCCTGCGCCGAGCCTTGGCGGAGACCACCGTGCCCGGAAGGTTAGAGGTCGTCAGCGACAAGCCGCTGTGCCTACTGGACGGCGCTCACAATCTGCAGGGGTTGCGCGCACTAATTGAGAGCCTGGAGGAGATCCTTCCTCGGCGACGGATCATTGCCGTGGTATCCATCCTGCGCGACAAGGACGCTCAAGCCATGTTGGCTGAGCTGGTTCCGCGGTGCGACATCGTCTTTGTGACGGGTAGCTCTAATGCCCGCGCGTTGACCCCGGCGGAACTGGCGGGCATGGCGGAGCAGCTGGTTGAACCTCCGGGACGGGGTCCGGAAGTGTTCATGGATGATGACCCGTGTTCTGCGCTGCGGAGTGCATACAAGTTGGCTACTTCCAATCAGGTGGTGCTTGTCACCGGATCCCTATACTTGGTAGGTGATGTGAAGCGGGGTCTGGGGCTCTGGATCTAGACCAGAGGTAGATGGTGTTCACCGGACAGGGCAAGAGGCATCCGGCAATTGTGTTTATCATCGTGCTGCTTGTCGTAGCCGTGGTATGCTTCGCCGTTGGTTATATCGTTGGTCGATTACTGATCTGAGAATAGGCGCGTGGAGAACACCTTCGAGACCATCAGACAGATTCTCAGTTCGCCGCTCTGGGGGGTGGCGTGGAAGATCTTTCTTGTTTCCATGGGTGTTCTGTGGTTGGCTTTAGTTTTCTGGACGCTGAAGGATGCCAGGAAACGCATCGATGATACGCTCATCGTGGTTGTGTCCGTGCTCACATCACTGGTCTTCCCGTTCATCGGTACGTTGGTGTACATGATGCTGCGTCCGGCTGAGTATCTGATCGACGCACGAGAGCGTGAGTTGGAGATGCTTGCCGTGGAGCAGGAATTGAAGGCCCTGCGGATCTGCCCCAACTGCCGGGAGCCGGTCCGAGAAGACTATGTGGCCTGCCCCAAATGCCGACGCCCGTTGCGTGAGCCTTGTGTCGTCTGTGGGCGGCCGCTGGAATATTGGTGGAAGATGTGCCCCTATTGCGGCCACGATGTAAACGCCAAGCCGGGCCCATCGTCCGGCGGCGAGGATGGCACCTTCCGCGCACGCGCGGACTCATCCTCGCCGGACGGCACCGTCGATGAGTCCACGCAGTTGCTCGAGTTCTAGCGATACAATTCATTCCGTCCGAGGAGGCGTTTGTGGCTGTCGAACGCACGCTTGTGCTGGTCAAACCTAATGGAGTTGCGCGTGGCCTGGTGGGCGAGATCATCGCTCGATATGAGCGGCGTGGTCTGCGCATATCCGCACTCAGGATGCTCCAGGTATCTCGATCACTGGCGGAAGAGCACTACGCAGAACACGTAGGGAAGGCGTTCTTTGAAGAGCTGGTCTCTTTTATCACGTCGGGTCCCATTGTGGCTCTGGTGGTGGAAGGTCTTTCAGCGGTGCAGGTGGTGCGGGATATGAACGGAGCCACCAATCCCCTGAAAGCCGCCCCCGGCACCATTCGGGGCGACTACGCTCTGGATATGGGTGAAAACGTGGTTCATGGGTCCGACTCGGTAGCCAGCGCCGAGCGGGAGATTGCCCTTTACTTCAGGGACGAGTCCTAGTCGTACCCACGCGCCCGGGCGTTTGTTTGGTGAGCTACCCTCCCGACTTTCAGTTGCTTCTGGCATCGCGTTCCCCACGGAGACGAGAGCTATTGGCGGCTGCGGGTATCCCCTTTAGAGAAGTGTCCTCCTGCGCGCGGGAGGAGGTCGCCGCAGGTGAGCCGTTGCTGACTGCTGAGCTCAACGCCCGCGCCAAGGCGGAGGGGGCGTTGATTCCGGTGGATGTATTGCCGCCGTTCTTTGTCATGGGAGTGGATACGATTGTCACATTTGACGGCAAAGTTCTAGGAAAGCCGTTGGATCGCGACCATGCCCGCGCCATGATTGCTATGTTGTCCGGGCGGCGGCACACGGTTATCAGTGGGGTCTCTTTGTGCCGGGAGAATGCCCGCACGACCCGAGCGGGCGGTGCCGACATGGTGGTCGGTTGCTCTCAGACTCATGTGTGGTTCAGGCGGTTCGATGATGCACAGATCGAGGCGTATCTGGACACGTATGAATGGCGTGACAAGGCCGGCGCTTATGGTATCCAGGGCCGGGCGGGACTACTGGTGGAGAAAATTGAAGGCGATTACTTCACCGTTGTAGGGCTCCCTCTTGGCCTGCTGGTGTCCTTATTCCGACGGCTCGGTTTTGACCTAATTGCACGAAGATGGGCCGCACCCGCTACTGAAGGCGTACAGCGTCCGCCTGGAGCGGATGCCATGGGCAACGCGGCGAAGGACCGGGTATAATCCCGTGCGGTAGGCCGCCGCGAAGCGGATGGCGGGATATTGACTGACAAGGAGCGACACCATAGCCTTTTTTGATTGGCTGACCGGTTTCGGCGGGCGTGACATGGCTGTCGACCTTGGCACGGCTAATACGCTTGTCTATGTGAGGGGTCGGGGCATTGTGCTCTCGGAGCCGTCGGTTGTGGCTATCGATTCCCGTAGCGGCGAAATCCATGCCGTAGGGGCAGAGGCCAAGTTGATGCTGGGGCGTACCCCGGGTACCATCACGGCCATTCGCCCTCTCAAGGATGGGGTGATTGCAGATTTCGACGTTACTGAACAGATGCTGCGACATTTCATCCAGAAGGTGCACCAGAACCGGTGGGCCCACCCTCGAGTAGTCGTTTGTGTTCCTTCTGGAGTTACCGGGGTGGAGCGGCGTGCGGTTGAAGAAGCCACCATCTCAGCGGGTGCGCGCGCCGCGTATCTTATCGAAGAGCCCATGGCGGCGGCTATTGGTGCAGGACTGCCGGTCAGCGAGCCTACGGGCAGCATGATTGTCGATATAGGTGGTGGAACCAGTGAGGTGGCCGTCATCGCATTGGGCGGAATCGTCACCGCGCAGTCGGTTCGCGTGGGTGGTGACGAACTGGATGAAGCCATCATCTCTTTCGTGAAGAAAGAGTACAAACTCATGATTGGGACGCAGACTGCGGAAGAGCTCAAGCTCGAGATCGGCTCGGCGTTACCTACTCCGGAAGAAGAGCAGGCGGAGATACGGGGACGTGACCTCGTCACCGGTCTCCCTAAGACTGTTGTCATATCCTCCGAAGAAGTTCGGGAAGCTATTGCTGAGCCGGTGGCCGCAATAGTGGATGCGCTTAAAGCTACTTTGGATAAGACCCCGCCCGAATTGGCGTCGGACATCATGGACCGAGGCATCATGATGGCGGGAGGTGGTTCGTTGTTGTGTGGCTTCACTGAGCGCATTCGCCAGGAAACCCAGATGCCTGTGCACCTCGCGGAATCGCCATTGACCTGTGTGGCCGTGGGGTCGGGGCGTTCGTTGGAGGAGTTCGAGACTCTGCATCGGAGTTCACAAAGGGGACGCAGACGCCGCTACTAGCTAGCGGGGGGCATCACCCATGCAGCCACAGAAGGAGTTAGGCCGGCGCAGGCTGGTACTGACAGCGCTGGTCATCATATCTCTCATATTCATCACGCTTTTCCTCCGGGAAGCATCGGATGGCGCGCTGCACAGTGTGCAGCAGGGTGGCCTTGGTGCCATGTCTCCCATCCAGTCAGTGGCCACTCGAGCGGTGCAGCCGTTCCAGGATGCCTGGCGTTACGTGACCGGGGTGTGGTCGGCTTACGAGGAAAACAGAGAGCTGGCATCCGAGTTGGAGGAACTGCGCGGTCAGGTTGTGCAGATGCAGGAGGCGGCAGAAGAGAACGAACGCCTCAAGCGTCTCCTTGAATTCCAGCAATCCGGCATCTTCCCCGCCGGATCCACCTACTGCGTGGCGCGCGTGATCGGTAGGTCTCCTACTCGCTGGCAGAACTGGGTCCAGGTTGACAAGGGTACGGCGGACGGGCTGGCGGTCAATCAACCGGTGGTTGGGGCGGCCGGTAAGGCGGGCGACTCCCTGTCCGGTAAGGGTCTGGTAGGTAAGGTGGTGGCGGTGACCGCGCACTCCGCCCAGGTACAGTTGATTTCCGATCCGGAATCCAGCGTGGCCGCTCTGATCCAGGGCACCAGGGCCGAGGGTATTCTAGAAGGCACCGTTACCGGCAGCCTACTCATGGACTTCGTAGAGCGTGATCAACTCGTTGAGCTGGAGGCCGTAGTCATTACGTCCGGATCCGGTCAAATCTTTCCCAAGGGCATCCCTGTCGGCAAGGTTGTCAGCGTGGGGGAGGAGGACGTCAACATCTATAAGACCATTGAGGTGCAGCCGTTCGTGGAGGTGCGCTCCCTGGAAGAAGTGATGGTGTTGACAACCGTTTCGCAATCCGGTGATGTCCAGACCAAGAAACTGCCGACAGGGATTCAACCTGGCTCAGGGGGCAGATAACCGTGATGACACCCCGTGAACGGTTGCTGGAGGTTTTGCGGCTCAGCCTACTCCTGATATTGGCCGTTGCATTGCAGGCGGTACTCACCTCGCGCTTGACGGTGCTTGGAGTGACCGCCGATGTGTTTCTCATGCTCCCCGTGCTGGTGGGCATGACTCGGGGCTCGTTGGCGGGAGCGGTGTTCGGGTTTGTGAGCGGGCTGTTGGCAGATATCATCTTCATGGATCCAATCGGCCTTCGTGCTCTGATCTATCTTCTGGTGGGGTATCTGAGCGGTCGCTATGCGGAATGGATGCCCCCGTACAGCGCGTGGGCGGTGGTGGCTCTCACGGCGGTGGCCACTCTGCTTGGGCAATGGGTGTATGCGGTCTTCCAATTTCTCACCGGCAACAGGGCGCCGTTTTTCACCATGGTTTGGCGTCAGGTATTGCCGGCGGCGGTGGTGAACGGTCTCTTGGTGGCGCCTTTGTATTTGGGGTTGGTGCGCCTCAAGCTCGTACGCAGGCTTGAACCCGGAGGGATGTCCAAGCGGTGATGGGTGGAACTTCACGCATGCTTCAAGTGAGGGCCGATTAGTGGTGTATCTGGAGCCGGCCAAGAAACACAGGCCCCCTTCAGAAGATCCTTCAACCGGGATTCGGTTGGGAGTGTTCCTGGGCATCGTTGTGGTGCTCTTCGGCATCATCGTCTTTCGTTTGTGGTTCCTGCAGGTGTTGTCGGGCGACCACTACGTGTCATTGGCTAATGACAACCGTGTGCGGACCGTGTCTTTGGAGGCACCGCGGGGAGTTGTCAAGGACCGCGACGGCGAGGTCTTGGTGGAGAATAGAGCGGGACTAAGCGTAGGCGTGCTGCCCATGGACCTCAAGAACGGGTCCGACGTGTTGGCCAGACTGGCCGGTGTGCTGGATGTTCCTTATGAGGACATCAAGGCCAAAGTGGACAAGGCGAAACAACAGGACCCTTATCGAGTAGTGGTGCTGGCGGAGGACGTGTCGGAGACCCCTACGGTGGCCTATCTGAAGGAACATAGTCTTGAATTCCCGGGCGTACGGGTTCAGAAGTCGTATCTGCGCAGCTATCCGCGCGGACCGTTTGCCGCTCATATCCTGGGGTATGTGGGTGAAATCTCGGAGGATGAGCTGAATGAGGAGCGGTTCCGTACGCTCTCTGCCGGTGCGCAGGTGGGCAAGGGCGGAGTGGAGTCGTCGTACGATTCTTTCCTTAGAGGGATCGATGGTAGACGACAGATTGAGGTGGATGCCGATGGTCGTCCCAAGCAGTTGTTGGAGACGGACAATCCTATCCCCGGGAACAACTTGATTCTTACAATAGACAGCCAGCTTCAAGAGGCGGCCGAGCAGGCGATTGTGGAAGGTATAGAGCGCGCACACGCCGGCGACTTTGAGGAAGCGGACGCCGGAGTGGTGGTGGCCATGGATCCCCGAACGGGTGAAATAATGGCCATGACTTCTTATCCTGACTACGATCCGTCGGTCTGGGTGGGCGGCATTAGCGAGAAGAACTACGAAATGCTCAACGATCCCGCTGCCAAGAATCCCCTCTTCAACCGAGCCGCCAACGGGCTGTATCCAGCGGCCTCCACCTTCAAGACGTTCGTTGCGGCTACGGCCCTACGTGAGGGTTTGGTGGGGTGGGACACATTGGCCAACTGTACGGGAAGGTACACGGTCAGCGACCAAATGCTTAGGTGTTGGAATATCGACGGCCACGGTGAGGTCAATCTGGTTGAGGCCATCATGGAGTCGTGCGACGTTTTCTTCTACCAGCTGGGCGAGATCTTCTTCCAGCAGGAAGGCCCCGTGCTTCAGGAGGGGGTGCGTCGTTTTGGATTTGGGCAGACCAGCGGTATCGACTTACCCGGAGAGAGCCGGGGACGCGTCCCCGACAAAGATTGGAAACGTCAGTTTGGGGAGACCGATGAATTGAAGATCTGGACTCCCGGTGATGACGTAAACCTCTGTATCGGCCAAGGATATCTGTTGGTAACACCCCTCCAGTTGGCGGTGGCGTATTCGGCTGTGGCCAACAAAGGCAAGGTGCTGGTTCCGCACCTGGGGCGGCAGATCACGGATCCATCGGGGAGTATTATCCACGAGTTTCAAACGGAGGTGCGGGGCGAGCTTGATCTTGCCGGGGACACCTACGCAGCTCTTTACAAGGGGCTGGAGATGGTGACATCGGATCCGCTGGGCACCGCGCACGAGGCGTGGAAGGGGTTCCCCATTGCGGTAGCGGGCAAGACCGGGACGGCGGAGAAGCTACCCGATGACGACTACGCCTGGTTTGTAGGCTACGCTCCCATCGACAACCCGGAGATTGTGGTTGTGGCCCTGATAGAGAAGGGCGGTCATGGCTCTAACGTAGCAGCACCGGTGGTACGCAGGGTTATGGAGGCATACTTCCGTACCGGCGATACGGGATTGGGAGACATCGAGGCTACGGAGTGAGAATTCTTGAACAGGTGGGTCCGCGGCGGGGCACATGGCTGACATTTGGAGCCTACCTGCGCTCCTTCGACTGGCTATTGTTCTTGGCTGCATTGGCTGTGAGCGGGTTTGGCTTGGCCATGATCTACTCCGCCACGCATGCCGATCCCGGCCAAGGCGCATCTTTGCATTACGTCCGCGCGCAGTCCATTGGTCTGGCGTTGGGGATAGTGGTAGCTATCGTCTTGAGCCTTATCGACTACGAGCGCTATGCGCGGTGGCATAAGTTCATCTACGCCGGCATGATCCTGCTACTTGTGCTTACGCTAATAGTGGGGGAAGGTCGTAGCGGTGCTCATCGTTGGATCGCGCTGCCGTTCTTCGAGGTGCAGTCGGCAGAAGTCAGCAAGGTGCTGATCGTGGTGACCCTGGCTGCGTTTTTGGCCGATGGCGTGGAGTTGCGGAATAGGTTCCGCTTTGTGTTGCTGGCCGTCGGCTACGTTGTGATTCCCATCATTCTTGTGTATTTGGAGCCGGATCTGGGCACGGCGCTTGTGTTTGCAGCGGTTCTGATGTCCATGTTCTTGGTCTGGGGTATCCATTGGCGGCATGCTGTGGTCTTAGCGACGGCCGGTGCGTTGGGGGCATTGACCGTCTTGCGTGCGCTACCCGCCATGGGCGTTCAGGTGCTGAAAGACTATCAGCTGCAAAGACTGATGGTCTTCTTGAATCCGGAACATGACACCTCGGGATGGGGGTACCAACTGACCCAGAGTCGTATCGCGGTGGCCAGCGGTATGTACACGGGCAAAGGGTTCATGGAAGGTACTCAGACCCACTTGAACTTCCTTCCGGAGCATCACACAGACTTCATCTTCTCGGTAATAGGTGAGGAGTTGGGATTTCTCGGCGCCATGATTCTATTGGGTCTCTACCTCATTATGGTATGGCGGATGCTGCGCATCGCCGGGCGGGCGAACAGTCTCTATGGAAGTCTGATAGCTGCTGGAGTTGCGGGGATATTGGTTTTTCAGGTGTTTGTGAACGTGGGTATGACCATAGGCATCATGCCTGTGACCGGGGTGCCACTGCCTTTTGTGAGCTTCGGTAGTTCATCTTTGGTAGTATTTTGGATGGCCGTGGGAATCTTGGAGAGTGTGCAGGTCAGATCCACGATTGCCGGGTACTCGGCCGGACGTGTGCCACTAAGACGATGACGGGGATCTTATGCCGCAACTGAATCTGCCTCTCAACCCGAACGAAGTTTGGAACGCTATCAAGGCGGGCTCTGCGCTGGCGGATGCCTCGGTGGAACTGCTGATTGCCGCTCAGCCGCAGTATGCGCGTTTGGCAGAGCAGAAGCTGATGGGTCAAAGTTCAGGGGCACCATCCGTAGTGCAGTTGACTATGGAGGTTCCAGAGACGGTGCCCGACGACACCGTGGTATTGGCTGTGGTCTCAGCTCAGGACGAGATACCACTCCGTCCCTGGCTGGCGCGCGCACAGTGGCCCGCAGGCGGAGTGGTTGTGGTCCTGGGCGATGAGCACGGAGGGGCCGGAATTACCTGGTTTGCCGACCGCGTAGCTCGTGTGGGCCTTAGGCACGAGGAACCTTGGGAAAGAGTATGGGAGGCTTTGGTGTGGGCCGGCGCCGGCCGGGCGGTTCCTTTGGCGCGGCGCTTTCCGGTTCTGCGTCAAGCCGCCGCCCATCGTCTCATATCAAATGCCTGTCTACAGAATGCCGCCGTGGGAGCCGTATTGTTCGTTCCGGGTACAGATCTGGCCGTCATGACGTTGAATCAGATGAGGTTGATACTCAATCTTGCCGCTCTCTACGGGCACGAAGTGAGTATGGACCGGCTGGTGGAATTGGTGTCGGTTCTCGGCATGGGGCTGGGATTCAGGGCTGTGGCGCGTCAGGCTATGGGGCTGATACCCGGTCTGGGCTGGGTGATCAAAGGCGGCATGGGTTATGCGGGCACCCGGGCGGTGGGGGAGGCGGCACTGCGTTACTTCCAGCAGGGCGCTCCATTGTCTGTTCACAGACTGCAGGAGCATGTGACGGCGCTGGCACGGCGGGCCCGTTCTTGAATTGACATCGTTCCGGCACCTACTTCCCGTGCACAGTACGTCTAATCCCGATTATATCGCCCTGCTTGAGCGCATCCAGAAGGCCTCTCGTCTGATTGGAGGGGAGTCGGGATCAGGCCCCGGGTTCAGCGCGCACGATCGTCTGCGGGTCGCGCTGGCATTTCCGGAGGCCTATGAGATAGGTATCTCCAATCAGGCTGTGCAGATCTTGTACCATCTAGCGCGCGGCGTGCCCGGCGTGGGTGTGGAACGTGTCTATCTGCCTTGGGTGGAAGCAATAGCCCTCCTGCGCGAGCAGGGTCTTCCCTTGGTGACATTGGAGACATGGACTCCGGTGAGGGAAGCTCACCTGCTTGGTATTACGTTGCAGCACGAGCTGAACTACACCAACGTTCTGGAACTGTTGAATCTGGCCTGCATCCCGCTCCGAGCAGCGGACCGCGATGAATTTCCCTTGGTGGTGGCGGGAGGTCCGGCAATGGCCAACTTTCTGCCTATGCTTCCTTTCTTCGACGCATTCGTAGTGGGTGACGGGGAAGAAGTGTTTGTGGAGATGCTGCAGAGTTGTGGCGAAGGTATTCAGAGGGCTCGAAGCAGGCAGGAGCTGCTGCAGCGGCTGGCCGAGATCCCGGGAGTCTTTGTTCCGGGGGTCAGTACCATCGTGGAAAGACGTGTGATTCCGTGCCTGGAGGGGGCACCCTACCCGGCCGACTGCCTGGTGCCGCTGGCGGCCGGCGTTCACGATAGGGCGTGGGTGGAAATCATGCGGGGTTGCACCCGTGGTTGTCGTTTCTGCCAGGCGGGCATGTGGTACCGTCCTGTCCGAGAACGACAGGCGCGATCTGTGCTGGAGATGGCGACCGCGCAGCTGGTTGCCACCGGGCATGAAGAACTGGCGCTGAGCTCGCTGTCCACCACGGACTATACGGCGCTGCGAGAAGTGCTCGCTGCGCTCGGCCGGGATCTGGCCGATGTGCGGGTGGCTTTGCCGTCTCTCCGTGTCGATTCGGCCGCCGTCCGACTCAACCACCTGGCCTCGCCGTCCGGTTCCACGATCACTCTGGCTCCCGAGGCGGGCAGTCAGAGGCTTCGTGACGTGATCAACAAGAACGTGTCGGAACCGGATATCATGGGCGCGGCTCGAGAGGCGTTTGCGTGTGGCTACTCTGTGCTCAAACTCTACTTCATGATTGGACTCCCCACTGAAGATGACGAGGACGTACAGGCCATCGTGGATCTGTGCAGGCGCCTGCGAGATCTGGGAAGGAGCTGCCTGGAGTCCAGGGCCGGGAGACTCTCTCTGCACGTCAGTGTTACCAACTTCATCCCCAAGCCGGCCACGCCCTTCCAGTGGGAGGCTATGGCAGAACGGTCGACTTTGTTGCGTCGACAAAAGATCCTGCGGGCCGGTCTGAGTCGCGCTCCTTTCAAGCTGTCTCTGCACTCCATCGATACCAGCTATTTGGAGGCCGCCCTGGCCCGAGGTGGAGCGGAGCTGGCCGATGTGATAGAAGAGGCCTGGAGGCGGGGAGCCCGTTTCGATTGCTGGACGGAGCAAGAGCGCCCCGATGCGTGGAGCGCCGCATTTGACATGTGCGGGTTGTCTGCTGAGGATCTTGCCACCACAGAGCTTGGTTCGGACGATGATTTGCCGTGGGATATCGTCCGGGGACCGGTGGTATCGCGTGAATTTCTCAAGCGTGAGCGTGAAAGGGCTTCGGCAGGCCTGACCACGGGTGATTGTCGTTGGGAAGAGTGCCGGGAGTGCGGCGTATGCGGTGTCAACGTGACGGGACCGGATCTGGCGCTGCAGGGCGACGGTGAGGAGTTTGGAGAGGCTCCGGCGGGTTCAGCCGGACGAGCACCGACGGCCGGAAGATCGCGCAGTTTCAGCTACATACTGGAGTACTCTGTGCGGGGTCGACAGAGATTTCTGGCCCACTTGGACACGCTTCAGCTCCTGCGTCGTGCAGTAAGGCGTGCGGGTGGGCATTTGAGTTTGTCGGGTGGCCTGCGCCCCAAGCCTTTGCTGAGCATAGCTCTACCAAGACCTGTGGGAGTCGAGAGCCGCCAAGAGTTCTGCCAGTTCTCGTTGAGCGAGCCGCCGCCTCGTGACTTTGCACCGCGTCTTGCCGCTGCGCTTCCGGATGGGGTGCAGGTCATCCGTATAGTTCCCTGGCGGCGGCGGGGGTCGGTGCCGGCGGAGGTAGTGGGTTGCACTTATGAAGTGGACGTGGTGGTTGGAGACGTGGGTGCCCGTGAGGACGATGTGGTTGGTGGAGTCGAGGTTCTATGGTCGGCGGGGCGAAGTTATACTGAGGCAGGTTCAATAACGGTGGAACGACGCCGACCCGGCGAAGTCAGATCGGTCGATGTGAAAACCTTCGTGCCCGATGTCGAAATATCTGGGTTTGACTCAGGGTTGGGCGGCGATGCGTCGTCCGGTCGTATACGGTTTCGCACAACGGTTGGTCGGCGTGGTTCAGCCCGACCTCAGGAAGTCGTAGAGGCGTTGGAGCGGGTAACAGGAGTGAATTTTCTTATCCGTGGGATCCAGCGTCTAGAGATAGATATCGCAGGAGAGGACCCCATGGCGGGGACAGGGAAGACACCATGAAACAACTGCTTATTAGCGGGGAGGCCAACGAGACACGCGCCGCCCTCCTGGAAGAGGGCAGACTGGTCGAGCTGTACGTGGAACGGAGCGAGCGCCGGTCGCTGGTGGGTAATATCTACAAGGGCAGGGTGGTCAACGTGCTGGCCGGGATGGACGCCGCTTTTGTGGACATAGGCCTAGAGAAGAACGGGTTTCTCTATGTGGACGATGTGGTACGGGCGGACGAACCGGATGCGCGAGGCAAGAAAATCACACAACTCCTCAAGCCCGGGCAGTCTGTCGTTGTTCAGGTTGCCAAAGATCCCATGGGGGTCAAAGGCGCACGATTGACCACAGAACTCAGTATTGCCGGTCGGTATCTCGTGTTTGTTCCCGGTGGGAGCGTGTGTGGCGTTTCTCGGCGTATTCCCGACGAAGAGCGTGCCCGTCTACGCGGTCTCTGCCAGAGCATCAAACCGGACAAGGCCGGAGTTATCATCCGTACTGCGGCCGAAGGAGTGAGCGAAAAAGCCATTACCCACGACTTACGTTTTCTCGAGAAGCTGTGGGGAACCGTACAGCGACGATTAGAGCTCGACGTTTCCAACGTAGTGTACTCGGAAGCCGACCTGGCCATGAAGATCATCCGCGATGAGTTCACCGAGGAAATCTCCCAGGTCTTGGTGGACGATGAAGGACTTCAGAAACGTATAGTAGGTTTTCTGCAGACCACAACACCCGAAATGGCGGATCGTGTGGAGCTGTACCAGGGCGGCCGACCTCTGTTCGAGACATACGGCATTGAAGCTGAGATCAAACGAGCCGTGCGTCGCCGCGCGGATCTGCCGTCCGGCGGCTACCTGGTCATTGACCATACAGAGGCCATGACCGTCGTCGACGTAAACAGCGGCCGATATGTGGGACGGACATTTCTGGAAGACACCATCCTGCAGACCAATCTAGAAGCTGCGCGTGAGGTGGTGCGACAGCTCCGTATCCGTGATATCGGCGGTATTATCGTCATTGATTTCATCGATATGGCACGTCGCCAAAACCGCGAGCAGGTCTTGGCTACCTTGGAGGCTGAGCTGGCGAAGGACAGGACCAAATCGTACGTGGTGGAGCTTTCGCCCTTGGGTTTGGTGGAAATGACCAGACAGAACGTCACCGACGGCATTCGCGGCATTATGACTCGTCCCTGTCCCGACTGTGGTGGGGAGGGGGTGGTGCTCTCGGCGCAGAGTGTGGCGCTGGAAGTGGAAAGGAAGCTCAGGCTGCTGGCCAAGGAGTCTGTGTCAGAGGCGTTTCTGGTAGAAGTGCACCCGGATGTGGCAGGATTGTTCGCCTTGAGTGATGGGTTGAGAGCCCGTCGTTTCAGCGAGGAAGTGGGACGCCTCTTCATCTTCGAGGGTGTGGACCATTTGGGCCGGGAGGAGATGAACATAAGTGCGGAGGGCAGCCGCGAGGTGATTGCTCGTGCCGCGTTGCCCGTGACTCGAGGGCAGGAATTGACGGTTGAGATCACTGAACGCAGCGTCTACGAGTCACGCGACGGTATCGGGCGCCTGGGTGCATACGTGATCAACGTTTTCGGCGCCGGAGCCAAAGTGGGGCGCTCTGTTAAAGTAATTGTGGAGCGTGTGAGCCGCAATTGTGCCTATGCACGTCCGGCTTCTTGAGATGCGGCGCCGGCTCGGTGAGTAGCGGAGCGCCGGTGCTGTTGCTATACTTCTTGGTCTGCGGTAGTAGAGCGTAGACGCGGAGCGGATGCATCCGCGCAGCCGGTCACAAAGCGAGGAGAATCTTAGATGTTTGCCATCGTCGACATCGGCGGGAAGCAGTATCGTGCTGAGGAGGGGCATGAGTTGGTTGTAGACCGCCTCGATGCCGCCGAAGGCTCAACTGTTGAGCTCAACGCCATTTTGGTTCAAACAAGAGACGAGCTTCGTCTCGGCGAAGACCAGGCCAAGGTGACCGCCCGAGTGGTGGAACACCTGCGTGGGCCCAAACTGGTGGTTTTCAAGTTCAAACCCAAGCGCGGATTCAAGCGCAAAACGGGCTTCCGCAGTGCGCTCACCCGCCTTTCCGTGGAACAGATCGCATAGAGGAGATAGCATCTCATGGCTCACAAAAAAGGCGGCGGTAGCTCTCGGAACGGGCGTGACTCCAATTCGCAGCGCCTTGGAGTAAAGGCGTTTGGTGGCCAATTTGTCACTGCGGGCTCCATTCTGGTGCGTCAGCGCGGTACACGGTTCCATCCCGGTGTCAATGTCGGCATCGGTAAGGATGACACCTTGTTCGCCAAGGCGGACGGTCTTGTGTTATTCACCCGCGGGCGGCGCGGTAGGGCCATCAGTATTGTTGTGCCCGAAGTATCTAAGTAACCTGGTGAGGCGCGGCTCCGTGCCGGAGCCGCGCCTCCTCCTTTCCTCCCCTCATTATTCCTGACAGTGTTCACCGATCACGCCAAGATCAACGTGACCGCCGGGCGTGGCGGTAACGGATGCGTCTCCTTTCGTCGTGAGAAACACGTACCGCGTGGTGGCCCCGACGGCGGTGACGGGGGTGATGGCGGCAGTGTTTGGCTGGAAGCCGATGGCCGCCTTCGCGATCTCCACTACTTCGTTGGGCACGTGCATTTCAAGGGCGGCATGGGCGGTCATGGCGAGGGTGCAAACCGCATGGGGCCGCGGGGAGATGAGAAAATAGTACGTGTCCCTCTGGGGACGCAGGTGTGGGCCGGGGACTCCCTTGTGGCCGACCTCACGGTTGCCGGCCGGCGGATATTGGTGGCTGCCGGCGGGCAGGGCGGCCGAGGCAACGCGCGTTTCGTTTCGGCCGTTCGCCAGTCACCTCGTTTTGCTGAGTTGGGCGAGGAGGGAGAAAGCCGCTGGCTGCGCCTGACTCTGCGTCTCATGGCGGATGTGGGGCTCGCCGGTCTTCCTAACGCCGGTAAATCGATGCTTCTGCGACGCCTGTCTCGAGCCAAACCTAAGGTGGCGGACTACCCTTTCACCACTCTTGACCCCACGTTGGGTGTGGTGGAGGTGCCGGGAGAGGATACCTCCTTCACGGTTGCCGATGTTCCAGGGCTACTGGAAGGGGCCAGTCAGGGGGTAGGTCTGGGAACTGAGTTCCTGGGCCATCTAGAGCGCTGTCGATTACTGCTGCACGTAATAGACATCACCGGATACTACGGTGATGACCCTATGGGTAATTTCCACGTGATTCTCGGTGAGCTGGGAGCCCATACGCCTGCTCTGGCTCAGACGCCGCAGATGGTAGTGCTCAACAAGATCGATGCGGTTGATGAGGCGACGATCGCGGCGAGGCTGCAGGAGTTCAGCGCCCGGGTGTCAGAGCTGCGATCAGAAGGCCATCCGGCCTTCTCCTGGTGGCCGGACGCCGATATCGACGACACGCCGACACCTCCATTGACGCTGACCGTGTCTGCGGCTACGGGGGCAGGGGTTGGTCGGCTGATTTACGCAGTATGGGGCGCTCTGCAGCGATTGGATGCGGGAGACACCACCGTGGCTGCCGGCGGCATCGGCGAACGTGCCCCGTTGCGTGATGTGATGGGTTTGGCCTCCTTGGAAACAGGCGCAAAGCGGACGCACAAAGCTCACGTGCTATACCGGCCGGGAGGGCACGCGGCAGAGGCGTACATGGTGCACAGAAAAGGTGACGGGTTCGTGGTGGAGGGCGACTTGGTAGAGCGCTTGGTGAAACGCACAGACCTGGCCAACGAAGAGGCCGTGCGGTACCTTGACAGACGGCTGAACCGCTTAGGGTTGGATGAGGCACTGCGGGAGGCCGGTGCAGAGCCCGGCGACGAAGTGGAGATCGCCGGGTACATTTTCGAATTTGGGTAGGAGCCGAGCGTGGCGGGCAGGCGTGGCACGATGACGGTAGTGGTGAAAGTTGGTTCCAGCACACTGACCGACGAGCGGGGGAAGTTTCGATTGGGTCCCATGGCCGGCAGGGTGGCTGAGATATGCGATATGCATAGGAGAGGTCATCGGGTAGTTCTGGTTTCTTCAGGGGCGGTATCCTCGGGTATGGGTCCTCTTGGTATCGCGGCCAAGCCCACGGAGGTGGATCAGCTACAGGCACTGGCGGCCGTTGGTCAAGGGCGGCTGTTCCATGCGTACAGTGAACTGTTCGGACACGAGGAGGTGGTTACCGCGCAGGTGCTTCTCAGCGCCCACGACTTCGCTGTGCGTGCCAACTATCTCAATGCCGGGAACACTCTACGTAAGCTGTTGGAGTGGAAAGTGGTGCCCATCATCAATGAGAATGACACCACGTCAACTGAAGAACTCTGCTTTGGCGACAACGATATGCTGGCGGCACAGGTATCGCTCCTGATCCGGGCCGATCTGCTCATTCTCCTGACCGATACAGAGGGGCTCTACACGGCTAATCCACAGGATGATCCGCGGGCCATGCTGATCAAAGAGGTACGCGATTTCGCAGAGCTGGATTCCATCTCTACGGATTCGCGCGGACCTCTTGGCCGCGGAGGTATGGCCAGTAAGGTACGGGCCGCCAAGGTGGCTACCAGCGGAGGCGTTCGCACCACCATAGCCAGGGGTTCGCGGTCCGGAGTTATCACCGCCTGTGTAGCGGGAGAGGAGCTGGGTACGCGCTTTCTGCCCCGTGACCTAGGGTTGGGAGCGTTTAAGCTTTGGCTGCTCTACGGCAAGCCGATCAGCGGCTACATTTACGTGGACGAGGGGGCGGCCCAAGCTATGTGCGGCAATGCCTCGCTGCTGCCCGTAGGCGTCACCCGAGTGGAGGGTACGTTCCGAGCCGGTGACGCTGTGGGCGTGTGCAACCAAGACGGTCGGGAGCTGGCACGAGGTATCGTGGATTATTCCAGTGATGAATTGGAGGCTGTGAAGGGCATGCGCAGTGGGCAGGTAGCCCAAGTACTGTCCCATGCGTCTCCCGACGCCATTCACCGAGATTACCTGGTTCTTGTGGAGTAACATGCAGATGAGGGTTCGAACACTGATGGCGATGGCCGCGGCTGTGGCCCGGTGGTAGGAGGAATAGTGGACGTTCGCACGCTTGGATATGAAGCTCGGTTGGCCTCGAGACGTGTGGCCTCCGCCCTCACGGCAGAGAAAAACCAGGCCCTTCTCCTCATGGCTGATGCGCTTGAACGTCGCATGGGTGAGGTCCTCCAAGAGAATGTCGCCGATGTCGCCGCTGCGCGCAAGAAGGGACTCTCGGCGTCGGAACTTGATCGTCTACTTCTTGACGAGCATCGAGTGGATGAGATGGTGCAGGGGCTGCGGGTATTGGCCGGCCTGCCCGATCCGGTAGGTGTGGTAACCGAGGGCTGGCGTACTGTGACCGGCCTGGGTGTGGAGATTAAGCGTGTGCCGTTCGGCGTGGTTGCTGTGGTGTACGAATCACGTCCAAACGTCACAGTTGACGCGGCGGCCGTGTGTCTAAAAGCCGGTAATGCGGTCATCCTGCGTGGAGGCTCTCACGCGTATGCCTCCAATCGCATCCTGGCCGAGGTCATCACCGGCGCTGTGCTGGAGTCGGGATTGCCGGGGAGCTGCATTCAATTTTTCCCCTACAGGGAACGCGAGGCGCTTGTAGATTTGATGAAGCTGAGCGGGGTGGTTGACCTTCTTGTGGCACGGGGAGGCATTGACCTGCGGGAATTTGTGGTCGACAACAGCCGGATTCCGGTGATCTTCGCCTCTGTGGGAAACTGTCACATCTATGTTGATCGTGCGGCCGATCTAACACAGGCGGTGTCCATTACTCTCAATGCCAAACTCTCTCGCCCGGGTGTATGTAACTCTGCGGAAACCCTCTTGGTTCACGAGTCTGTGGCGGAGGCGTTCCTTCCCCACGTTATTGCCGAATTGCAGGATCGCAAGGTTACGATCTATGCGTGCGAGCGGACAAGGAGTATGCTGGGAGAAACCGGGCAACTGCTGAACCCCGCCACTGAAGACCAATACGCTATGGAATTCTTGGGTCCGGAGCTGGCCGTGCGGGTAGTCAGCAGCTTGGCCGAAGCCATTGAGCACATCGGTCGATATGGAACCGGGCACTCCGAGGCCATAGTGACCAGAGACCTGGAAGCGGCGCGGAGATTCGCGGGTGAGGTGGACGCGGCGGCCGTGTACGTCAATGCCAGCACGCGATTAACCGACGGTGCCTCGTTTGGGTTGGGATCCGAGATAGGCATTGCCACACAGAAACTGCACACTCGCGGCCCGCTGACCCTCCAGGCGCTGACCACTACCAAATACGTGGTTACCGGCAACGGCCATACTCGCTGACCATGGATACATTGGAAGTTCTCCGTGGTCGGCTGGATAAGAGACCTGCTCGGCTGGGGGTGATGGGAGGCGGTTTCGACCCCATACATATAGGCCACCTGGCAGTGGCCGATCAGGCTCTCGAGCAATTTCGGCTGAACTGGGTCATATTCATTCCTACTGGGACGCCGCCGCACAAGAGGGGTTTCCTTACGCCGGCCGAACTACGCTATCTGATGGTAGTCGTGGCTGCAGCGGGACACCCCCGATTCTGGGTCTCGCGATACGAGGTCGACAATCCGGCGACGGACTACACCGTGGAGACAATGAGCCACCTCACACGACTGTTCGGAGTAGGGGTGGAATTGTTCTTCATCACGGGTGCCGACGCAGTGCTGGAGATCATGACGTGGAAGGAACCTGAGAGGCTGCTGGGTTTTTGCTCTGTGGTTGCGGCTACTCGCCCCGGCTACGATTTGGGTGAACTGGAACATCTGCAGAGCCGACTCGTTGGCGGAGGGCGAATCGTGCCCATGGATGTCCCAGGACTGGATGTTTCCTCCACCGATATCAGGCAGAGAGTGGCAGACGGACGCACCATTCGATATCTCGTGCCCCAAAGAGTAGAAGATCTGATCTACAAATGGGGACTTTACGCCTTGGGGAGCAAAGGGCAGTAGAAGACGGGAGAGAGAGATTGGTAGGCGAGGAGGGCGCTGCGAGGGACCGGCCCGTGGTTCGGTCTGTGCGGTCTACTCGGGAGGGATATAGGCGACGGCGTGCCGAGATTCGCCGAGCACGCCGTCGCCTGCTTATCCGGCGCGTACTACTTGGGCTGTTGGCGCTGGTTGCGGTCGGTGGAGTGGTATTCGGTGTCGTGAGTCTTGGAGGGCGAAGTGGAGTCGGGGGGAGCAATGCCCCCGACTCCACTTCGCCCTCGGCTGCCAGGTCCGCCGGGGTTGTGTTGAGAGTGACGCAAGACGCGTCGACAGCAGCCGTGCTGTTCGTCTCGGTGAGCGGTTCACCTACTACGTTGATGTCCTTCCCGGGAGATACACTGGCTCAGGTGGAGGCAGGTTTTGCCACCATAGAAACAATCGTCGCCGAGCAGGGACCCGAAGCAATAGCCCACGTTGTGCAGCACCTCATCGATAGTGAGGTGACTGCTGTAGCTGATGTGTCGTGGGCCTCTCTGCGTGAAGTCGCAACGATAGTGAGTAGCAAAGGGGCGCTCCCGCCTGCGCTGAGGAATAAGAGCACATCTGCCGCGTCGGTGCTGACTGCGGCCGATGTGGTTGCGGCTGCGGCAAAAACATCCAAAGGACAGGCGGCCTTGGACTCTCTGGACCTGAAGGGCTCGGGTGCAAAGGAAGTTGCCGAGGCACTTCGTGAGCTGCCCAGCCCACCAGGTGTGGAAGCGGTTGTTCCGGGGAAATGGGTAGGACAGACTCCTTCAGAGTACTACGAACCGGATCCCGTTAGGATCGCAGTGCTGAAAGGAGAGAGTGGTGGTGAAGACCGAGTCAGCGTAGAGGTGCAAAACGGTTCAGGGGAAATAGGGGTGGCGGAGGCCGTCAGCACGGCGATAGTCGGTTTGGGTTTCGGTGTATTGGAACCAAAGAATGCCGAACAGTTCCCTGATGTAGTGACGACTCAGATCCTGGCGGCTCCAGACGTACTGGCCGAAGCCGAACACGTGCGCACACTGCTGGGGGTGGGGATGGTTGTGAAGCGGGAGGAGTTTCCCGTGGGAAGGATTGTGGTGGTGGTGGGTCGGGATCTGCCCGTGTCGTCTGTTCCCAGCACCGGCGGATAAATGGATAGAGGCATGCCATGAGCTATGGCCAAAACTTCCATGAGTTTGCGCGCTATGAGCGTCAGATGGGGTATGCGTCGTGGGGGATTGCAGGACAAGAGAAACTAAAGACCGCTCGAGTGGGACTGGTGGGATGTGGGGGACTGGGTGCGGCGGTTGCCCTGCACCTCGTTCGAGCAGGAGTTGGTTTCTTGCGCGTTATTGATGATGATCGTGTGTCGCTGAGCAACCTGCATCGCCAGATCCTGTACGTAGAGAAAGATGTGGCAAACAGATGCTACAAGACACGGGTGGCTGCAGAACGCCTCCTGGAAGCTAACAGCGGCGCAGTGGTGGAGCCTCTGGTGGGACGGCTGACGGTCGATACGGTTGAGAGCTTCATGCATGGTCTCGATTTGGTGGTGGACGGCAGCGATAATTTCGCTGCGCGTTTTCTGCTGAATCGAGCGGCTGTGAGGTTTCGTATGCCCTGGGTCTACGGGGGTGTGGGAGGGGCGTCGGGTATGACCATGACGATCGTCCCTGGGGAAGGGCCCTGTCTGAGATGTGTACTTTCCGAGGCGGAGAACTCGACAGATCCGTTGCGAGACTACGGATCGGCCGTAGTCAATTCGGTTGTGACTATCATCGCAGCTCTGCAGAGCACTGAGGTGTACAAACTGCTGATCGACCCTGCATCGCGCAATCGGGATCTACTGGCGGTGGACGTATGGGACATGAGCTTCTGTAAGATGATGGTGGAGCGTGACCCCATCTGTCCTGTGTGTAGTGGGCTCCCCGGTGCCGAGGTGGGTACGCATGAAGGGTGATGCCGTCCCTGTGCCTGCGACACTGCGGCGGGTGCTGGAGGAGTGTGGACCGTCGGTGGTGGCGTTCTCCGGTGGTGTGGACTCAACTGTTCTGTTGGCAGCCTGCCTGCGGGTGTTGGGAGCGGAGGCGGTTATAGCGGTCACCGCTCGTGATGCCATACATGCTGGTGTGGATGAAGAAGAGGCCGCCTTGGTGGCGGCGGCGCTGGGCGTGCGCCGCCGCATCGTCATACCCGGCATGCTGGATGTGGAGGAGTTCGTACGCAATGAGTCGGACCGTTGCTATGTATGCCGCCAACGCTTGAACGCTATGCTCTGGGAAGTGGCTGCCGAGGAGGGTGCGAGCTCTGTTTTGGATGGAGCCAACACCGACGATCTAGCCGACTTCCGTCCGGGACTCCGCGCAGCCGCCGAGGCGGGGGTGAGGTCTCCTCTGGCCGAAGCGGGCATGGGCAAGTCCGAGATTCGTCGCTTGGCGCAACGGTGGGGTTTGCAGAACTGGGATCGGCCGTCGGCGCCCTGTCTGGCCACGCGTATCCCATACGGAATCAAAATCAGCGAATCTGATCTGCTACGCATTGAGCAGGCCGAAGCCTTGCTACGTGGCTTGGGCTTCAGCTCGGTCCGCGTGCGGCACCACGGCACTCTAGCGCGGGTGGAGGTAACGGCCGGCCGTATCCCGGAACTGGTGGACGAAAGAGTGCGCAGGACGGTGGTGGAGGCTTTGGTGGATTTAGGCTGGATATACGTCACGGTTGATATGGCCGGTCTGCGCAGCGGAAGCCTCAATAGGCTCTTAGGGCATGGGTCTGCCGGTGTTTCTGGTGACGACTGCGCTTCATAGAGACACTTCTTCGCAGCTCCGCTAAGATTACAGGGTGCCTTCCTTCAGTGACCCTACTCTGTGCGAACTTCGCGCCGGGCTCAACGAGAGCCAGGCTGCTGCCGTATTTCATGAAGACGGCCCTCTTTTGGTGCTGGCCGGTGCCGGCTCAGGGAAGACGAGGGTACTGACTTACCGCATCGCATATCTGATCAAGACAGGGAAGGTCCAGCCACAAGAACTGCTCGCCATCACCTTTACCAACAAGGCCGCCGGCGAAATGAAGTTACGGGTGGCGGAGCTCGTGGGACCCATTGCCCGCACCATGTGGGTATCTACGTTTCACTCGGCGTGCGCCCGCATTCTTAGGCGTGAGGGGGAAGGTCTGGGCTACCGGCCGGCATTCTCTATCTATGATCAGCAGGATCAGGTACGGCTCGTGAAGCACTGCTTGGAAGATCTGGGCTTCGATCCCAAGCGATTTTCGCCGCAAGGCGTGCACGCGCGAATCAGCGATGCCAAGAATCGGTTGGTGGGTCCGGAAGAGTTTGCCGCAGAAGCCGTGACAGGAACGGAGGGGGCCCGCGGTAGATTGCGAAGCGGACTGCCGGATGTGACGGCGGCCGTCTACGAGCTCTATCAGAAGCGCCTGTTCGAAGCCAACGCTCTTGATTTCGACGATCTCATCATGCGCGTGGTGGACCTGTTCCGTCGCTTCCCAACACGCCTCGAACGCTATCGCAATGCCTTCCGTCATGTGTTGGTTGACGAGTACCAGGACACCAATCATGCGCAGTATGTACTGGTGCACCTGCTGGCGGCGGATCACCAGCAGATCAGTGTGGTGGGCGATGACGATCAGTCCGTGTATTCGTGGCGGGGCGCCGATATTCGCAATATCCTAGAGTTTGAGCGTGACTTTCCATCGGCTACCGTAGTGAAGCTTGAACAGAACTATCGTTCCACCACTACCATTCTGGAGGCCGCCCACGCTGTTGTGTCTCAGAACCGGGGCAGGAAACCCAAACACCTCTGGAGCGATAGAGGGGTGGGGGAGAAGGTGGTGCTGGTCGAATGCCGGGATGAACACGAGGAGGCACGACGGGTGGCCGGCGAAGTGGAGCGTCTGCTGGGGCAGAACTTTCGTTTGGCGGATCAGGCCGTCTTTTATCGGGTAAACGCGCAGTCGCGGGTGTTGGAGGACATGCTCGTCAGATATGGCATTCCGTACCAGGTAGTCGGAGGCACTAAGTTCTATGAGCGGGCCGAGATCAAAGATGCGCTTGCGTATTTGCGATGCATCGCCAATCCGGCGGACGATCTATCGCTGCGTCGCATTCTGAACACTCCGAAACGAGGATTGGGTGCCGTAGCCGAGGGACGGCTGCAACTCCATGCTGGGGAGCAGGGGATATCCATGCAGGAAGCACTGTACTGCAGTGCCGATATTGTGGGTTTGACGTCACCTGCATGTCGGGCTATGAGCGGCCTTGCGGAGTGCATGACCCGCTGGCGCAGTCGGGCTGAGGCCGACGTTGCACCGGTAGGCGAGCAGCTGGAGCGGATGCTGCAGGAGAGCGGCATGATAGAGACGCTCCAAGCCGAGCGGACCTTGGAGGCCGAGGGCCGCTTAGAGAATCTCCAGGAATTCATTGGTGTTGCCCGAGAATATGATCGCAACAATCCGGACGGAGGACTGGGTGAATTCTTGCAGGAGATCAGTCTCTACGCCGACGCGGATGCGTTAAACGAGGCCTCGGATCAGCTGACACTCATGACGCTGCACAACGCGAAAGGACTTGAGTACCGAGTGGTGTTCATGGTGGGCATGGAGGAGGGAGTGTTTCCACATTCCCGCTCTTTGGATGAGCAGAAGTTGGAAGAAGAAAGACGACTCTGCTATGTAGGTATAACGCGGGCGGAAGACAGGCTGTATCTCTCATATGCAGCCAGCCGTTCATTGTACGGCTCAGGTGGCTACAATCTTCCCAGCAGGTTCCTAGAGGAGATTCCGACCGAATTAATTGAATATCGACCCCTCGGCGGCGCAGGGCGAAGAACTGCGGGCGGCTTCTACGGCCGCCGCTTCCGCTCCGGGGCGGCGCCGCAACGCAGCGCCGCCGCCCAGGGCGCCCACACAAATATGGACTCGGATAAGAAGAGCGGCGTCGGCAGAGCAGAGGCCGTGGGTTCACCCTTTGCGGTGGGAGATCGGGTTATCCACGCCAAGTTTGGAGAGGGCATGGTTTTGGGCGTGGAAGCGGGCGGCGTGGTGCGTGTTTTCTTCAGCTTCCTTGGCGAACAGAAGAGTTTGTTGCTGGATTATGCTCCTATGCGGAAGGCGTGATCCGCAGATGAGTATGCAGAATTTTATTCAGTTTTATCTTTATGCACACTATGTTGCGTTACATAGCACCTTCCACGCCGAAAGCTATTAGGATTACATCATATGTCGGTGGGGTGCCGTGTGGGGGTTAATGTGGGGAAATAGGGCGTAAAGTGGCACGAAGTGGTTGACGATGGGCCACAAAGAGCCTATTGTGGAACCACTATGCAACAGACGCGTCTTTTTGGAACTTACGAACACACCGTTGACGACAGAGGTCGTGTGACCTTGCCGGCGGAATTCCGGGAGCATTTCGCGGGTGGCGCCGTGCTCGCGCGTCTACCCATCCAGCCTCTATGTGTCATGGTCTTCAGTGAGGATGATTGGCGGGCATATGAGGAACGCTACATCGATTCGCTGAATACCTATGACAATTTCGAAGATGATTGGGATTCGCGCTTCATCTTCGCGCGCATGAGTCAGTGTGTCCCGGATAAGCAAGGAAGGGTTTCGCTGGTTCAGGCCAAGATCTCGGACGGCCTTGAGCTCACGGGAAAGGTCGCCATTCTGGGGAACCGAAATCGTCTGGAGATATGGAATCCGGCAACCCTTAGCGTCGAGATGGATAAATATTATCGGCGTAAGGCGAAGAGAGAAGCCGAGAGGGAGACAGACCATGAGTCCTAGCTCGGCGGCACTGGCGTTTGAGGCGGAAATGGCCATGGCGCACATACCGGTCTTGACTAGTGAGCTTATGGGCCTCCTGCAGATAGAGGCGGACAGCCGCGTGGTGGACTGCACGTTTGGCGCAGGAGGGCATGCGTCGGCCGTTGCGGCCCGAATTGGGCCCCAGGGCCGATTGATAGCCTGTGATCGCGACCCGGTAGCGGAGGCGTACTTTGAAACCTTACGCGGAAGCTTCCGCTCGCCGACTACGTTCTATGCAGGCAATTTTGCAGACATTCTGAGGCATCTGCGCGATGAGGACTTCACTGCCACTCACGTATATATGGATCTGGGGCTGTCAAGCATGCAGGTGGACACGGAGGAGCGTGGGTTTTCCTACGGTTATGACGCGCCGCTGGACATGCGTATGGACCCGACTCTGGTCGTCACCGCTGCGGACATCATCAATAGCGAATCTGAAGCTGCACTGAGCCGTCTCTTTCGCATCTACGGTGAGGAGCAGTACGCACGTCATATCGCGCGCGCCGTAGTGAGACGTCGGCAGCGGACACCTTTCACTCGGACCGCCGAGCTGGTGGAAACCATCAAGCAGGCCATTCCCACCCCGGCCCGATTTGGAGCTCGCAATCCGGCGCGGAGAGTTTTCCAGGCACTGCGCATCGCCGTGAACGATGAGCTGGAGTCACTCAAGCGGGCCCTTCCCGAAGCTTTGGAGCTGTTGGAGTCCGGCGGAGTACTGGCCGTCATCAGTTTCCACTCCTTGGAGGATCGCATTGTGAAGCAGTTCTTCCAGTCTCAAGCCCGACCCTGCATCTGTCCGCCATCGTTGCCGGTGTGCGCGTGCGGGAAGGTTCCCGCTTTGGAAATTCTCACACCTCGACCTCTCACACCGAAGGCGCGCGAGCGACAGGCGAACCCACGGTCCGGTTCAGCCAAGCTCCGCGCGGCGAGGAGATTGTGATGCCCGGCACGGCGGCTGCCCGTTACTACACCAATTACGAATGGCGGACTCATGAGTCCGCGGCCGCGCGGAGAAGTGCCGCCCGCAGCGCGGCACGTGCCGCCGCTGCGGGCGGCTACGCCGACGCAGCGATGTCGCGCAGACGGCCCGTTGCCGACGCAAAAAAAGGATCGTCGACAGGACTGCGGACGGCACAGAGATCACGTGTGGCTCATGCCCGGGTACCCCAGCCGGTGGAGACGGTCCGGAGCCGCCCTGCCCTGCGGGTAGTGCGGATATCGCGGAAGAAGCGCTCGGTGCTCATGTCGGTGTTTGGGTATTTGCTCGCCGTTCTGATCTGTTGTGGAGCCGTGCCCGTATTACTGAACATGGCTGCCTTTCACTACAAAGCGGAGAGCGCTCAAATGCAGAAACAGGCGGATGCTTTGGTCAAGGAGCAGACTGAACTTGAGGCTCAAACTGTGATGCTCTGTGCGCCGTCTCGCCTGCAGGCGGCCGCGGAGAACCTGGGTTTAGAACACGCCGGAGACGTGGCGTACATTGAGGCTCCAGGTGTGACGTGTCCACAGGATTCCACCACTGTTCTGAACGATGTCGCAGAGACGGGGGCGCGTAAGGCCGTCGGCGCGTTGGCAGACCGAAGGCCCTAGCAGCGTGGGCGGTCGCTCGCTCAACAGGCGGCTGCTCCTGATGGTCCTGGCGCTCGGGCTTTGTTTTGTTGGGCTGCTGGGCAGGGCCTTCTACCTGCAGGTAGTGAAGGCGGCCGAGTATACCAAGCGGGCAGAAAGTCAGCATCTGACTACGGTGGAGTTGCCGGTCAAGAGGGCCTCCATCCTGGATCGTGATGGCGCCGTCTTAGCAATGACCGTGGAGACGGTTTCTATCTGTGCCAACCCGGCATTGGTAGATGACCCGGCTGGGGCGGCGAAGCTTCTGGCACCTGTACTGGAGATACCGGAAGCAAACCTGGTGGAGAAACTCTCCCAGAAGGGGACGTTTGTCTATCTTGCGCGCAAAGCGGATCCAATGGTGGCGGAGCGTGCATGCCTGCTGAGGATTCCGGGGGTATTCGGGCAGGCCGAGGATAAACGCTACTATCCCCAGGGCGCTGTCGCCTCACACCTTCTGGGGTTTGTGGGGATCGATATGGATCAAGGGCTTGAGGGGGTGGAGAAGCAGTACAACCACCTTCTGTCGGGAAAGGCGGGGTCCCGCACCACGGTTACCGATGATCAGGGACGTGTATTGGAGGTTGTGACGGAGACTCCTCCGGATCCTGGAACAGATGTGACGTTGACCATTGACAAAGATATACAGTATGCGTTGGAGCAGATACTCACTCAGACGGTGGAGGAGTCCGAGGCCAAGCGTGCAATTGCCATCGTTCTGGAGCCGAAGACCGGAGAAGTATTGGCTTTGGCCACCACGCCTGCGTTCGACAGCAACTTATATCTGGAAGAAGAAGCCGATGACAGGCGCAATCACCCGGTAACGGATCTGTTTGAACCCGGAAGTACGTTTAAGCTGGTAGTGGCGGCGGCGGCGTTGGCCGAACAGTTGGTGACCCCCGACACTATGTTCACTCTGGCTCCCACCATTCAGGTGGGGGATGTGACTATCAGAGAAGCAAGCGACGGGGTGCCGGCGCAGCGGGAGTTGACCGTCACAGATATAGTAGTCCAGTCCTCCAACGTGGGAGCGGTGACGCTGGGTCTGAAGGTGGGGACCGAGAAGCTGTGCCGTATGATCCGGGCGTTCGGTTTCGTTGAACACACAGGGATCGATGCGCCGGGTGAAGTAGCCGGTCTCATGCTTCCTCCGGACAAGTGGAATCTGGGGACCGTGGCCAATGTGCCCATTGGACAGGGTATTTCCGTGACCGCTGTGCAACTCGCAGCGGCATACGGCGCAGTTGCCAATGACGGCGTGTGGATCCAGCCGCATGTGACCAAGATGGTCGAATCACCTGTGACCCGACGGGTTGTCAACCCGCAGGTGGCGGCTCAGCTACGGACCATGCTCACGGAGACGGTTAAGCGCGGCACCGGGAATGCGGCCGCGCTGGATGGCTATTCTATAGCCGGGAAGACGGGAACGGCCGAGAAGGCGCTGGAGAACGGCATGGGGTACGCTAAGGACAAGTATCTTGCCTCCTTTGTGGGCATGATCCCCGCGGACGATCCCCAAGTAGTCATTCTCGTAGCGGTTGACGAGCCGCAAAACGCGCATCTCGGTTCTGAAGTGGCGGCGCCGGTGTTCGCCAGTATCGCCGATTTTATTGTGAAGCATTTAGGTATTCCGCCGGAAGAAGGTGCAGGGGAATGAGCGGTTGTGGAAGCGGGTGTGAATGGCCCCTGTGGTAGAATCCAGAGCCGTGAAACTCCTCGATCTGGTAAGTGGGCTGGGGGCTTACACACTCTCCGGCCACTCCGCGGTGGACATTACGTCTCTCTCCTATGACAGTCGGTCGACTGCCCCTGGTGCGCTCTTCTTCTGCGTTCCGGGCCTGAAGCGCGATGGTCACCATTTTGCCGTGCAGGCGGTCGCCCGTGGAGCGGCGGCGCTCTGTGTCCAGCACCCTCTGGATTTACCGGTACCGCAGGTTATCGTGAATGACGTGCGGGTGGCGATGGCTATGATGGCTCGTTATTTCTACGAGGATCCCAGCCGGCGCCTGCAAGTGGTAGGCGTGACGGGAACCAACGGCAAGACGACCACCGCTTATCTAACGGCTTGGTTGTTGGAGCGCGCCGGCAATCAGACCGGGTTGCTGGGGACGGTGGAGCGGATCATCGGTGGACGTCATCTTCCGACTGAGCGAACCACCCCGGAAGCTCTTGATCTGCAGCAGGATTTGGCTGCCATGGTAGCGGCGGGCGACGGCACAACCGTCAT
>JAAYZX010000037.1 GCA_012514635.1 Actinomycetota bacterium | reverse complement strand
GGCGGCGACCAACTCGATATTGCACAGGTCGGTGCCGTAGAACTCCTGGACCCCGCGCAGATGACGCCCTCCCATGCCTCCACAGCCGACGATAGCGATGGGTACCCGTTCCATGACGATCTCCTCTCCGCTGTTGTTAGGGTGCCATACTTGCGGCGCCCGGATATGCCTCGATGCCCCGAGAATCCCTCCGGGATGGCGTCCTCGGCCTTATCCCTCTTTCAGGCCTGTCATCGCGATACCCGTTACGAAATAGCGCTGGGCGGCGACGAACAGGATGAACACGGGAAGCATCGAGACCACCGACATGGCCATGACCTGGCCAAACTCGATGACTCCGGTCGGGTTCCCCACCTGCCGCCCGAGGGGAGTGCCACCGAAGAGTCGCAGGCCGAGAGCCTATGATGCACTATGTGTCATGAGAGTGATGAACCGCTGGGGCAGCAGCGCAAAGGCGACGACATACAGGCTTGCCAGCCTCTCCGCCAGGCGTTCGTCGTCGCGCGCCAAGCGACGGAAGCGCGCCATCCAGGCAAAGCAGCGCTCCAACACCCAGCGGCGCGGCCGCAAGACGACGCCGTGTTTGGCCGTCGGCAGTCTCACCACTTCCAGGCGGACCCCATGCGGTTGGGCAGCGGCCGCCGCCTGCGGACCGGTGTCGCCCTGATCCGCAAAGGCCACTGCGACGGTGTCACCGGTTGCGGCGTGCACTTGGCGGGCGAGGGCCTCGAGTTGGGCGCGGTCCTGTACGCCCGCCGGGGTGACGACGGCGGCCAACAGCTGGCCCAGCGTGTCCACCGCCAGATGCGCCGTGCTGCCTCGGTGCGGCTTGTGGCCATCGTAGCCCGCGCACTGGCCGCTCTCGGGGCTGGATTGCAGGGGGCGACTGTCAGAATGGCCGCAAGCGGCTTCGGCGAACGCCCTTCGGTCGCGCACGATGTCCTCCAAGACGTCCGCTCTTGTCGACGTACCGCCAGTCGATGTCGTACACGGGATCGATGCATGTGCCAGCCATGTAACAAATCGTCTTGTCAAGGGTCCCTTCGAGGCCGAAGGTCACGTTGAGTGACACATCCTTCAGCTGATCGTACAACTCGGGCATCACATCGTTGATCGAGACAAGCTAGCTATAGTGCCGGACTGTGATCTTTATTTACAGTTGCTACCGGCTGAGTGGATACCACGAGATTCTGTACGGATTCCCCTGTGGATACTGCAGCAGGTTCCGCTTTCGTTGCGCAGGCCGCAAGTGAGGAAGCGTGGATCACCCTTCCATCACACTCGCTGATACCCTGCTCCCTTGTGGGGTCGCCGTTGCCAAATGCTGTTATCACGGGCTTGGCCCGATCGGGTGTGTTCCAAAGTATGGAACAGCAATCTATACCATGGGAATCCGATATGTCACAATAGCACAACCACCATACAGTGTCAAGAGACTTTGACTATAGGCTACTCAATAGTGGGGCTGGCGCTGGGAAGGCGAAGTGAGAGGCGAGGGTGGCTGTCGCCAAGGTGACGCCGGCCACGCTGACGCCCGCCCGCAGCATACGGCCGGCGCAGAACAAGTGGCGTCCGTGGTAGCAGAATGCGACCAGAAGCGCCAATTTGAGCAGCCCGCGCATGCGCTCTAGCGTGTGCATCTGGATGGGGCCTACACACCAGGCGCATGCTCCTGATCGTAGCGGTAGAGGTGCCCGACCTGTGAACGAAAACGCCATCGTGCGTACTCCCCTGGATCGCCCGAGCCTCCATTAGGAGTGTGTTCCTCGGAGTGGGTGTAGGAGTCCTCGGAGCCCACCAAGGACACTGCTCGGAGCACCTCCTTGGGCGGGTGGCAGGCAATGGTGCGTCGCGTGATGGTCAGGATGTAGTAGAGGGCGCACAAGAGGCGGCCATTGCTGAAGCGGCCATTACACCACGAGCGGGGCCCCGTTGGGCCAGCGGGCGCCTCTACGACGGCCCGCGTGCAACCACGCGGGAGATATGGAAGACTGGCGACGCACTGGTGGACAGGACACCCTCGCTATCCGTGAGGGCACACGGCGGAGGTAGCGCCACAGGTATTGAAGTCATCCAGCAAATCGTGTCGTCCGGCGACAGGCAACAGTGTGGTCAGGGCATCGACACGGTGTGCGCTATCCGTTCCCCTGCGGCTCAGCCACGTTAGGTCGGCTACCATCAACTGAGAATGAGTGGGGCGCTGAGACCCGGCTTCTCAATCGCTCGCTCCTAACCCTTGACATGGAGTAGCTATTGTGATAAGGTGGGCTGTGGGATTCCGCTGTACAGAGCGCTGTTCCGCCCAATGGATCACTCCGAACCTCGTCACCATATGTCAGACGCTGTTCTGATCATTCAGTGGAGTGCTCCTCCTGTTGTGATTGTTCGGCACGTTTTTTGTGCTCTGCGCCTACTTGGTACCCTGCGCATTAGGGAAGGTCTTGCCCGGAGCCAATGCGCTCAGAATCGATGAGGCGCGGTCTGGTTTGCTAGGACCAAGGTACGCGATCAGGACCCGGAGGTCGGTGGGTTAGGGTCCCCGGGGGATGCGATATCTTCCCTTCGGTATGACTCATGCGGTGCTCGCTGTCGTCTCGAGGCTTCACACACCCTTCGTGAAAGGGACGGGCAGATGAAGACCGTCATCATCTACGGCGAGCGCGATGTCCGGGTGGAGGATGTCGACATTCCGAAGATCGGACCCCGAGATGTCCTAGGGCGTGTTTGAAAAAACGAACAGATAGATGGCGCCCAGCACCCACATCATCCGATAGCTTTCCGCCAGCTTGTCGTAGCGCGTGGCGATGCGTCGGAACTGCTTCAGGC
>JAAYZX010000036.1 GCA_012514635.1 Actinomycetota bacterium | reverse complement strand
TCCCTCCGGGAACGGCGCCCTCTGCCCGCCTCTCACCCTCTTCGTCTCCTGTTCGCTCATCTCTTGCACCTTTCTGGGGCTACAGGTTAACCCCCTTCAGGTGTCCAGGAAAACCGGGTGCGCGGCAACCGCAACTAATAACCCTCATGTGTCAACACGGTGGTGACGGTGGTGGTGACGGTCAAAGACCGCGCCGGAACCACGCGACTGCGCCCAAGCTGGGTCGACGCTATGAACGCCATGGCCAGCAACGCTACCAGCAGCACAGTCACCGGAATTGCCAACTTTGCCCACGACCGCACCGGCACCTATCCCCCGCCTGAGACCTCCCACAGCGCCCGTCTCATGGCGGCCGCCTCCTCACGAGCAGCATCTAACCACGGCTTCTCCGATGTGCGGTGCGCATACAAGATGGCCCGAGCCGAATTCACAACCGCACCCACACGATCAGTCCCAAATAGGCCCTGCAGATCAGAGGCTGTGGCTCCTTGGGCACCGTAGCCCGGGATCAGAAACGGGACTTCCGGTATACGTTGCCGCAACTGTCGGGCTTGGGATGGGTGAGTGCCTCCTACCACGGCCCCCACGGCCGACCAACCCCTCCCACCTCTCGACTCTCTTGCCCAATGCTGCACAAGATCTCCCACCGCTTCATATACAAGGCGGCCGTCGCCTAGGACCAAGTCCTGTAAATCGGAAGAACTAGGGTTGGACGTTTTAACCAAAACAAATAGGCCTTTGCCCTGGTTGCGCGTACGTTGCAGGAACGGCTCCATGCCGTCCGTACCGAAATACGGATTCACCGTGAGGGCATCAGCGCCCATCACATCCAAGTGTGCGCGCGCGTAAGCCTCTGCCGTGTTTCCTATATCGCCCCGTTTGGCGTCAGCGATCACGAGATACCCCAGCCGCTGCGCCTCCCCGACAGCCTCCTCAAATAGCCGCATCCCTTCCCAACCCAGCGCCTCGAAGAAAGCGGCCTGAATCTTCACTGCTACCGCTTCCTCTGTCAGTACTTCTAGAAGAGGAAAGATGAATCTTCGATAGGCCTCACACGTTGCCTCCGTAGAGGGCGCATCACTACCCCACGATTCGGTGATCTCGCGGGGCAGAAGAGAGTAGTTGGGATCCAGCCCCACTACTACGTGTGAGCGCTTCTCTAAAATGGCTGCGGCAAGTCGATCGCAAAACATGTTGGACACAAGAGAGCCTCCATTGCCGATGGGGACCGGACGCGCAGTCCCTCGTGCACAAAAGGGCCGCGCTCAGCGCGGCCCCTGAAATACCATATGGGAAGAAGACCTCCCGCTATTCAGCGCACCGCCGCCTTCAAAGCCGACCCCGCACTGAATCTGGGCACGCGCGTAGCTGCAATGGTGATCTTGGCCTTGGTTTGAGGATTGATACCTTCCCGGGCATTTCTAGTCTGAACGTAGAATTTCCCAAAACCCGTGAACTGGACTTCTTCTCCCTCCTCCAGCGCGCTCTTAACCACATCGATGAACGCATCGACCGCTGCCGCGGCATCCTTCTTGCTCAAACCCGCCCGCGCCGCGAACCTCTCGATGAATTCCGATTTGGTCACGTTAGCCTCCCCTTGTCTTTGTTTGTCGACTGATACTAGCGGTCATTGCCCCGGGTCGGCAACCCTCCATCACAGTTTCTAATACCATCCCAAGCTCCCGGCTACGCTTGGGTCCCAATCCTACGCTTTTATTCCCAACTCCGTTGCCGTGAACAGCGGATGAAGGTTCACACCGGCTGCAGCCGCGCTTTCTCTACCCCCTTCCTCTCTGTCGACCACACAGAACAGGTCACCCGCTTCCAGTCCGGCCACACGAAGCGCCTCAACAGCGGTCAGCGCAGCACCTCCCGAGGTGACAATATCCTCCACAACCGCAACGCGCTCACCCGGGAGAAAAGCGCCTTCCATAGCCTTGGCCGTACCATAGTCCTTGGCCTGCTTACGCACTATAAGCAAAGGTAATCCTAGTTCAAGAGAAAGTCCAGCACCCAATGCCACTGCGCCCAACTCGGGAGCGCCGAGCCGCTGGTAGCCGCCCACAGATCCGGACTGCTGCCGAATCATAGCTGCCATGTGTTCCACGATGCCTTTGAGCACTCGCGGGTCGGTTTCAAACAGGTACTTGTCAAGGTAGTACCGGCTTCGCCTGCCCGAGCGCAAGACGAAATCTCCTTCCAAATACGAAACCGACAATAACAGCTTGCCCAACGACTCCTTGTCCACACTGCCTCCTTGAGGTGCAACCATTCGCCCTTGCCCCCACCGCTCGCCATCCTTATGCACCGGAAACAGCGACCCCCTCAATGGCGATCGAAGGCGATAAAACACCCCCGTACACCACGTCCCAACGGTTGTCTGTCGCCGCATCTACGATACCGGATAGAAGCGACAGCACATCAGTGGCTATTGTGACTTCGCGAACCGGTTCACACAAGCGCCCCTGCCGTATCAAGTGCCCACTGATCCCAACAGAGATCTCACCGCTGATGTTGTTGATGCCGGAGTGGAGACCGCTCACGTCGCACACATAGAGCCCCTCGCCCACACGACCCACCAAATCTGACAGGCTTCCTTGGCCCTCGGCCTCCACCACCAGGTTGGTGGGACCCGGCATAGGTGCCACCCGATACGAAGAGCGCCCGGCGTTACCCGTAGACACCACACCGGCCTTAGCGGCTGTACGCGAGTCGTACAGGAACGATGACAACCGTCCTTCCTGCACCACCGCCGTGCGACCACTCCTTACCACGCCCTCGTCATCGAAGGGAAAGGTGGCCGGCCCCAACGGATGGACCCCGTCGTCCCAGAGCCGGAAGGAAGACGGAGCCAGACATTGGCCCTCTTTGCCGGCAAATACCGACCTGCCTTTCTGCACGGCGTCTGCACTGAACGCAGGAGCCAGTGCCGAGATAAGGGCCGCAGTCACCTCGCGATCCAGAACCACTACGTACCGGCCGGAAGAACAGGGCTTGGCGCCCAGCAACCTACGCGCATGTTCGGCAGCTTCCTTGCCCACTGCCTCGGGCTGGAGCTTATCAACCCCCTCCCTACCGCCGACGGCCGCTAAGCCCGAACGGACCTCCCCGCCCCGCTCAGCGTGAGCGTAAACATACACGAGCGAGTAGATGGAGGCCGCCCACAACTCAATCCCCCGGGAAGAGACGATCCCTACGCGACGATCGGCATCCGTGTAGACGGCTTTCTCCACTTTCCGCACCGCGGAGTCCGCAAGAGCACCGGTCTCCGCGGCAACTGCGAGGGCGGTCCTATCATCGATCCCTAACTCCCCCAACTCTGGAGACCACAGAGCGTAGGCGTTGTGGAGATCCGATGCCGGACTCTGCGGCGGGGCGGCAAGTTGGACGTACTCGTCGGTGCCGGCGGCGGTGGATGCGGCCACAGCCGCATCCACCGCCGCCCCAATCCCACCCTCACTTAGATCCGACGTATACGCATACCCCAGACGACCCTCCCTGATGAAGCGCACACCCAGACCACGCGGCTCCGCTACAACAATGGACTCTGGTTTGCCCTCGTAGACCTTGATCGTTGTGGTGAGTGAGTGCTCAACATAAGCCTCGATATCTCCTCCCATACCTTCGGCCACAGCCACCACCCTACGACCGACGTCCAACAGGGCGGCGCCGTCGTCACGAAGCGCAGCAGGCACAGCCATTTCCAACTCAGGCGGCATCCGTGCCTCCTATGGTCATCTCGCGCACCCTTACCGTGGGTTGCCCAGTGCCCACCGGCACCGACTGTCCTTCTTTGCCACAGAACCCTGCCTTCACCTCCAGGTCGTCCGCCACCGCATCAATGCCTTGAAGCACCTCCAACCCGTTACCCACCAACGTGGCTCCTCGCACCGGAGCACCCACGCGACCGTTTTCAACCAGATAGCCTTCCGAGACCCCGAATACAAAGTCACCGGTGGCAGGATTTACTTCTCCGCCCGAGAGACTCCTAGCGTAGAAAGCGCGCGGCGTATCAGCCACCAGAGAGGCAGCGGTATCCTCCCCCGGCGCAAAATAGGTGTTGGTCATGCGCGGGTATGGAAGGTGACGAAAGCTCTCGCGCCGTCCATTGCCGGTGAGGGCAAGTCCCAGCTTCTCGCCACGCAGGAGATCCGTTAGATACGACGTCAGCACCCCGTTCTCGATCACGGCGGTTCGTTGCATAGGGGTGCCTTCATCATCCACTGCATCAGTGCCCCACAATCCTTGTCCCGAACCGTCGTCGACAGCCGTCAGGAACGCCGGCGCCACACGAGTACCCAGCCTTCCTTTCCAGGCGCTGGTGCCTTTGAGGATAAAATCCGCTTCCAGGCCATGCCCACAGGCTTCGTGGAACAGCACTCCGCCGAAACCGCCGGCCAGAATCACCGGCATGCGACCCACCGGAGCGGGACCGGCATCCAACATGATCACTGCCTTGCCGGCGGCCTCCTGGGCTGCAGTTGCAGCTGCAGCCGTATCCGGAGGATCGAAGTCTCCCGTCTGGGCCAGAGTCTCCCTTCCGGTCTGTATTGAAGTCCCCCGCTTGGCAACAACCGTTACCGCCAGGAATGCTCGGCGCCTCCGGTCCTGGACCAAGACCCCCTGCGAGTTCGCGATGCAGACTTTCTGCTCCAAAACCGAAACATTGGCCGGCACCTGCACAATTTCAGGTGAATACGACCGTGCGGTACGGTCGACGGCATCCAGAAGCATTGTGGCATGCTGGGTTGAGATTCCACTAACTGAGACCGATTCGCCACCACGTTCTTCCTTGGAACGGCACATCTCCGAATTGGTCCATCCAACCGCAGATGGGCGCATCGCAGACTGGCGCATCGTCTCTTTTGTGGAGATACCTTCAGTGCCTCCCAGTCTTGCCGCCAGTCCCAGCACCGCCGGTTCGTCAATACCTTCACAGTAACCGAACAACGTAGTATGACCGCGCACGATGCGCAGTGACACCCCGCCGTCCACACCTGCGGTCACCGCTTCTATGCGCCCCGCCTCCAAACGCACATTCAGCGAGCGGCGGTTCTCCACAAAGAGCTCAGCGAAGTCGCCCCCACGCCGCAGCGCGAGCTCCAGAGCCCGCGCTGCCAGTTCCGGATTCACGCTTTACCGTCGCAGACTAACAGCTACCTGCAACGGGGCTATTGTCCAGCACATCCTTAGCCACATTCATAAACTCGGCGGCCTCCGGTGTGTTGCCCGGGAAAGCGAGCATAGAGCCATCATCGAAGTACAGCTCCACCTGAGGCTTCTTCTGACGCATCACGAAGTAGTAGTAGGCTGCTGCACCGGCCGTTGCCACTGCAAGGATAACGGCCAAAACCTTTATCAGTTTCTTCATGCCTCGGCCTCCGCTTCCTCTTCAACTTCCTGAGCATCACGCATGCACGTCTTCATATCATAGAAAACGAGGCCAATGCGGCTATCCTTCTTCCCAGTGGCAAGCACCGCCAGCCCCTCCGCTTTGGGCTCGCGCACGAAAAAAACCATACCGGCACATCCCGCATCTACCACCAACTGCGTCAGCGGCGCCGATTTCATGTCCGTCGCCCGCGTATCACCCATGGCCGCCAGCTGTTGACCTTTGGCGATCATGACGGCGTTGAGACTCTCCGGGAAGTTGGAGGCCACTACAGCCTCGCCGGCGTACAAAATGGCCTTATCAATATCGGTGGAGATGTCAAGCATTTCTTTGAACGCCTTGTCGGCACTTTCGTACAACTTCGTCCTCCTCTCTTGAGCGATACAGGGCCTCGGGACGGGGTTATCCCGCATATTTACGACCCGTTCCACAGGAGTTTTACCCCCACATCGCCTTGGCGCATCCAACGGCGGCTTCCAGTGTATCACTCCCTCTCGCTTGCTCCTCGCGTAGAGTGGCGGCTACTCTGTATCTATGAACGACTTCGATCATGTCTACTTCAACAATCTGTATGGAGAGCGTCCCCGACAAACCTGGGCGGATCGCTCACGCGACGCTCTAGTGGAACGGTGGGTGCGTACGTTCGCACCGCCGCACTCGGTCGCACAACGGAGTGGGTCCCACCACCCGCAGAAGCCCGACACCACTCGGGCGCTCCGACGATCATTGACCGAGATCCTCGGTGGTGAGCCGCTCGACGCTCTCTTGGATATCGGCTGCGGATTCGGCTTCCTACTTGAACGCTTCGCCCCGGATTACCACCTGTTCGGGGTGGACATCTCGGAGCACGCCGTGGAAGTAGCTGCACAACGTCTCCCCGAAGCCTCCTTAGCCGTCGCCGACATACAGCAGGGTCTACCCTTCCCCGGTCCCTTCCGTGTCGTATTACTCATTAATGTACTGGAACATCTCACACGCCCGGTCGATGCAGCGTCCGTCCTCCACGATGTCGTCCCTCCAGGAGGCCTTTGTGTGGTTCATCTCCCCACCATCAACAATGTCTGCAATCGCCTATACTATCGCTACTCGTACGCCAAGGATCCAACGCATGTCTTTCGACCCTCCGGGTGTCAGGTCACCCGTCTGTTCGAGGCGGCAGGCTTCGAGGTGGTTGCGGAATCCTATGCGCCGCACGTCCCCGGGTGGCTGTGGCGGGCACTGAAGCCGTTCCCGCCGTTCCTTGGAGCATATCGGCGCCGCTGAGAGCCGGCCGCGCGGGCCTACCCCACACTGCAGGAGGCGCTCACCGGAGAAGCCTGGTTGCCGGTCGAAACCCAGGGTCTACCCGCTGAGCGGCGCCGATCACGTCCCTGCCATGCGTACGCCCGACGGCCGACCACGACTCCACCGCCCGCGCTCCCGGCCATCTCGGCCCCTGTGACCCGCGCATCCGGCCATCTCGGCCTCGTAATCAACCTGCGATTCCGGAGCTCCAGTTGTGCTGGCCATCCGTCCACCGTCCGCGCTACAGTGGGTATATACGCAGGCTAAGCACCGGAAGGTGGGGGCATGGGGCCGGTTGAGCGCTATCTGACCGACGTACGAGATATCAGGCTTTCAGGCGAAGGAGTGTCCGAGCTCTCTTTCTATCCGGCGCTACGATCTTTGTTAGAAGATGTGGGTGACAGGCTCAGGCCCAAGGTCCGCTGTGTCATGAACATCCGCAACCGAGGCGCCGGGCTTCCCGACGGCGGCCTCTTCACAGCCGACCAAATCCGGCGCACACGCGCCACCAAAAGAGCCGAACCGGCGGCAATCGGCGCCGACGGTCTGTTGCACCCGCTCTTGGGTGGTCAGAAGCCGGCCCGCGGCGCCATCGAGGTGAAGGCGCCCTCCGTCGACATCGACGTCACAGCCGCCTCCGAGCAGGTCATGGGCTACCTGGAAGCCTACCGTCAAGTGCTGGTGACCAACTTACGTGAATTCCAGCTGCTGAGCCTCGATGCCAGGGGTGCACCCGTTGTGCTGGAGCGCTACCAGATCGCCCCCACCGAGGCCGAGTTCTGGGCGGCAGCCAACCACCCGCGCCGCACCGAACAGGAGCAGGGCGAACGTTTTCTGGAGTTTCTCAAACGCGTGTCGCTCTCCGGAGCCACGTTGGCGTCGCCGCAAGATCTGGCCTGGTTCCTCGCTTCGTATGCGCGCGAGGCCCGCTTCTTGACCGAATCGGCGGAGCTGCCGGCGTTGGACGCGGTGCGCCGATCGCTCGAAGAGGGATTGGGTGTACAGTTCGAGGGTCCAAAAGGAGAGCATTTCTTCCGGTCCACGCTGGTCCAGACCCTCTTCTACGGCCTGTTCGCCTCCTGGGTCATGTGGAGTCACGACCATGAGCCCGACGACGGCGCCCACTTCGACTGGAGAACCGCCGCCTGGACCCTGCATGTGCCGGTGGTGCAGGCGCTCTTCACTCAGATCGCCACTCCCCACCTGTTGGGCTCGCTGCAACTGGTGCCGGTTCTCGAGCAGGCGGCCGCGGCGCTCAACCGAGTAGATAGACGGGCATTCTTCAAGAGATTCGAGCAGCATCACGCCGTCCAGTACTTCTACGAACCGTTCCTGGAGGCGTTCGATCCTGTGCTACGCAAGGAACTGGGGGTGTGGTACACGCCGCCGGAGATCGTCGAATACATGGTGGCACGCGTGGACACGGTGCTGCGCGAGGAGCTGGACGTGCCCGACGGCCTGGCCGACCCGCGGGTGTATGTGCTCGACCCCTGCTGCGGCACCGGCGCCTATCTGGTGGAGGTGCTGGAGCGCATCAGCCAAACGCTGGACGAGAAGGGAGCCGACGCCCTCTCCGCGGGTGAGATCAAGAAGGCGGCCATGGAACGGGTCTTCGGGTTCGAAATCTTGCCCGCGCCCTTCGTGATAGCCCACATGCAGTTGGGTCTGTTACTCCAGAACATGCACCTGCCTCTGGGGGAGAGCGAACGGGTGGGAGTGTTCCTGACCAACGCGCTCACGGGATGGGAAAAGCCGCACGAGCACGAGCAGTTGTCGGCGCTGCCGGAGCTGGACGCCGAGCGCGACGCCGCCGAGCACGTGAAGCAGGAGTTGCCGATCTTGGTGATCCTGGGGAATCCGCCGTACAACGGGTACGCGGGCATGCCTGCCGCCGAAGAACGCGGTCTCACCGATGCCTACCGCACGACAAAGAAAGCGCCGCCGCCCCAGGGCCAAGGTCTGAACGACCTATACGTGCGCTTCTTCCGCATGGCCGAACGCCGCATCGTGGAGAAGACGGGCAAGGGCATCGTATGCTTCATCTCCAACTACTCGTGGCTGGACGGTCTGTCGTTCACGGGGATGCGCGAGCGCTACTTGGAGGTGTTCGACAAGATCTGGATCGATTGCCTGAACGGCGACAAATACAAGACCGGCAAACTGACCCCCGACGGCAAGCCCGACCCCAGCGTGTTCTCGACCGAACACAACCGGGAGGGGATCCAGGTGGGTACCGCCATCGCGCTGCTGGCGCGAAGGGAGGAGCACCGGCCGGCGGACTCGGTGAGTGTGGCACAGTTCTGGGGAGTGGAGAAGCGGGAGGAGTTGGCGCAGGTTGCGCGCGACCTGTTGCCCGCCGGCTACACAACCCTCGGCCCTCACAATGCCCTTGGCTTGCCGTTCATGGCGACGACTGTTGACTCCTGTTACGTTGACTGGCCGTCGCTTCCGGACATGTTCCCGGTGTCCACTCCGGGTGTCACAACAAGTCGGGATTCGTTCCTGGTGGACATGAGTAGAGAGGATCTTGTGCGCCGCATAGGGACCTATCTCGATGCCTCTGTCAGTAGTGAGATGATGCGCCAACTATCGCCCGCATCTATGACCGATACTTCAGGATTCAAGGCACAGCAAACGAGGGAGAAGCTGCTCCGCCGCGGTTTTCGGCCTGAGAATGTGGTTCGATACTGCTATCGGCCCCTCGATAACCGCTGGCTATACTAGGAGCGCGAAACCAAGCTGCTCGACAGAAACCGCGCCGAGTACTTCGATAGCGTACTCCGTGGCAACTACTTCCTGCTGACCACTGGGCGGACGCGCAAGGATCTCGTTGAACCCTCGGTCATCTGTACCAACCTGGCGGACTACAATTTCCTGGACAGTGGCGCTCGCGCCACCCCACTCCTCGCGAAGAAGGTTCATGCGACGCTCCTAGACTCGACGTCTAGATCGGAGAACACGTCAGACGAGCTACATACCTATCTTGCGGCCGCGGCAATTCCAGCAGAGGCTGTGATGTTCCACTCTCATGCTGTGCTCCAGTCACGGTGGTATCGCACGGAGAATCATTCGGGCCTGAGACACGGCTGGCCCCGCATTCCCCTCCCGAACAGCAAGGAACTGCTCCTCGCCTCGGCCGAACTGGGCCGCAAGGTGGCCGACGTGCTTGATCCCGAGACCGACGTCGACGAAGTCACCACCGGGGTCATCCGCCCCGAGATGAAGGTGATCGGCGTGGCCACGCGGGTCGGTGGAGGCAATCTCGATCCCCAAGCCGGCGATCTCGCCGTCACCGCGAGTTGGGGTCACGCCGGCAAGGGTGGCGTCACCATGCCGGGCAGAGGAAAGATCATTCTTCGACCGTATTCGCCCGAAGAGCGGGTGGCCGTGGAGCAGGGGGCTGAGGCCCTGGGTCTCAGCGCGGAGGAGGCGTTCGCTCAACTCGGAGATCAAGCTGTCGACGTCTACCTGAACGACCTCGCCTACTGGAGATGTGTGCCGGCGAGGGTGTGGAGCTATACCATCGGCGGGTACCAGGTGATGAAGAAGTGGCTGAGCTACCGGGAGCGGCCGCTCCTGGGGCGGGACCTCAAGCCGGCGGAGGTGCGCGAGGTCATGCGCATGGCCCGACGGATCGCGGCGATCTTGCTCTTGCAGCCGGCGCTGGATGCCAATTACCTGGCGGTGAAGGAGAACACGTGGGAGTGGAAGGCTCCGGCTTGATCACTCCCGGCGTGAGTTGTGTAGTGGGGAAGGTCATTGCTTCCGACCATACCGACCGAACAGGCCATATCGACGGCAACGGAGATCTTCACGCGAAACGGCGGTGTGATGCGGACCTCCGCCGCCATCGCCGGAGGCATCCGACCGTTTCTGGAATGTCTGCGCATGAGTTGCTCAACTTCCCGTCCGAGCGGCGCGCTAGACTAGCCACAGAGTTCAGCTTATTCGTACGACGACTTGTAAATACGTGTCCAAGCAAGGGGTGAGGCAGCATGTCGGGGGGATTCCGCTCCATACCATTCAGCGCCATGAATCTAGAAGACCCGTTCTTCGATTCGCTGAAGGAGGACTATCCGGCGAATCCGAAGTTCGCGGACTGGTTTCAGCGGAAAGCTAATGCTGGCGAGTGTGCACTTGCCGCATTTAGCGATGATGGCTATATGGTCGCCTTGTTGTATCTGAAACCCGAGTCGGGCGAGCCGGTGGACCTGGTCGAGGGCCGGTTACCGCCGATGCCACGTTTGAAGATAGACACCTTGAAGATATCTGAGTCTTCAAGGGGGGATCGCCTTGGCGAGGGTGCCGTTGGTATGGCGTTGTGGCAGTGGAGGGACTCCGGCCTTGACAAAATCTACGTGACGGTCTTCGAGAAGCATCACTCGCTGGTAGGGTTGCTGGAAAAGTTCGGCTTCAAACGCGCGGGGCTGAAGTCGAATGGTGAGTCGGTCTATTTAAGAAGTCGCACGACCATGGACTACTCGACCGCGTATAGAGCCTTCCCGTTCGTGAACCCCAGCTTCGAAGAGGCCGGCATACTCACGGTTGATCAGGGCTACCATGATCAGCTGTTCCCGTATTCTGAACTCGCCGGAACGGAACAGGAGGTTGTGAGTGTTGCCGCCGGGAATGGCGTCACGAAGGTCTATGTTGGTCACGGTTGGCATATGGCCGCAGCTCCGAACAACCCGGTTCTGATTTACCGGAGGTCGACCGGACAGTCACCCGGCTTCAAGTCTGTTGTGACTTCCTATGGGGTCGTCAGCGATGTGCGGCAGTTCAAACAGGAGGGCCGCGTTCTTAGGCCCTTCGAAGAGTATCGAGAACTGGTGAAGAACAAGTCTGTCTTCGACGATGAGGAACTGGAGGCTCACTGGAAAAAGCGTAGCGTCGTTGTCGTAGAACTCGTGTATTTGGGCTATTTTGGCCCGGGGCGGAACATCAATTGGAACTGGCTGGACAACAACGGACTCATTAAGAATTGCCATCCGAATCAAAGGACATACACACGAGACGAGTTCTTCAAGATACTGCGGATGGGGGGCGTGTCCGTTGAAGATGTTGTTGTCCATTAACCCTCAACACGTGCAGAATATATTGAACGGAACCAAGCGGTATGAGTTCAGGAAGGTCCGCTGCCGGCCCGAGGTGGATTCAATCGTGATCTACGCGACGTCGCCTGTGAGGCGTGTAGTCGGCGAAGTCGAGTTGGTTGGCACCCATCACGGATCGTTGGATGACATCTGGGAGCGGACGGCCCGGCACTCCGGGATCAGTCGGAGCTTCTATGAAGCCTACTATTCCGGATGCGACATGGCTGTCGCCTATGAGTTGGGTCAGGTCTTCATTTACGAAGAGCCGCGGCTACTGCACGAACTCGGTGTAGAGCATGCCCCGCAGTCGTTCGCATACATCGGTGAAACTATGTGTCATTCCCAAGCATCAATTGGTGGATCAACTCCTGTCCACTCATAGGACGGGGATCTGCGAAGCTCAACACCGCGTAGGAGCTCGCGCCGTCCAGATCAGCGATCTCGCTGAGGGAGAGGATATGGGTCACCGTGACCAAGACTCCGTCGTTTTCGCCGGGGACGTAGAGCATTAAGCTGTCCCCAACGGAGAATGGTCTGTCTGTCCTGCGGACCTCGGCCTTCTTGGCGCCGCTTACGACCGCCTCAAACCATTGACGCTCGATCTTGAGATTGTGCTGCATTCGTTGCTCCCCTCGCTGTCGCAAGAGCATACACACACGCCGCGTGGAGAAAAAGGGCACGTCGATGGGTCGCCATCGGGGACATCCACCCGGAGATGAAGGTCATCGGCGTGGCCACGCGGATGGGCGGGGGCAATCTCGATCCCCAGGCCGGCGATCTCGCCGTCCCTGCAGGTTGGGGTCATGCCGGCAAGGGTGGCGTCACCATGCCGGGCAAGGGAAAGATCATTCTTCGACCGTATACGTCCGAAGAGCGGGCGGCAGTGTAACTGGGGGCGATACACCCCGTTTTTCCTGACCGCAGTGTCAGCGACATCAGTAACCCAGCTGCATCTGGACTCGCCCGCTGGTGGCCTCCAGATAGACGCCCCCCCAAGGGTCATGCCGGAGGAATCCGTGCCCACCAAGGCTATGCGCCAGATGAATGGAAGGCGAAGTGGCGCAGCGTCCCGTCTTCGGACTTTCCACGGGCAGGAGCCTTGACCGCGACGCCCTGCCGCGCCACCCCGGTCAGTAGACGGTCACGGTGAGGTTGAGTTCCGGCAGGAGCGAGGGCTCCGCGCCGTCCGGCCCTACGGCAGCGACGATCGTGGCACGCAGATCGTACCGGCCCGCCTCCACCATCAGTTCATCGTTGAGGACGATCGGTAGGATCTCGCCCGAGGCCACAGTGACGGTCTCCAGAGCCTGCGTGAAGACCTTGTCTGCGCTCCAACGGTATTTCTCCACTCCATCTCGGCTGAGAACCACGTCCGCCCTCTGTCCGCTGGAGAATGTAAGATCCGCGGCGCCTGCACCCATGTTCTGGATGTCGAAGGCCCACCAAACGGCCGTCCCGCCGGCGGTCAACGGCTCACTCACGGGGCTGAAACGCACTTGTAGGTCTCCGGACGACGCTTCCGCCACCTGAGGCACGCCTTGGACTTCCAGGATCCCGTTCTTTATGACTCCGTGCAGGGTCAACCAATAATCGGACCACGTCACCGGGGATAGATCCGGACGGCCCACGGTGGAACTGAGCCCCACCAGAGAAGCTGAGTCGAGGCCGGCAACCGGCAGCATAGCTCCTCCGGCCTGAGGCGGATACGACTCCAGCAGAACGGAGGCGAGAACCATCTGCATATCGGCTCCACTCCCCGTGGCGACGATTGCCCCAGTGACACTGATAGGCTCGCCCGGCTGAGCAGCCAGGGCCTGCTCGACCGTGAGCACGGTCCCGTAGGCCGGGTCCCGTTGCCCTCCCCCACCGCAGGCGGCGCCGAAAACAACGATACCGCCGAGGATCAGCAGTAGGCACGATGACCAGATCGCGTAGCCCCGAGCGCTGTAAGCAGGCGTAGCCCGGCTCCCACGACCCCGGTCCTTCGAGCAGCAGCGTGATGCTAAGTCATCCAACTCCACTCGCAGTCCCGTTAGGTCGGCCCTCCCGCGTTTCAGTCAGAACGAGATCGGCGACCTCTTTCATGCCCTCTATAATGCCGTGCTCAATCTCTAGAACCTTTTCTACGAAGGCGAAGTCTTGATCCGGGTCGCGCTCAAGATTCCTTGCCTTCACTGTAGCGATCCTGGCGCGATAGTCTGTTTCGAGGAAAACTTTCAAGACTACATTTTTGAGAGCCATTCCATAGGTCAGATCCACAAGAACTACATCCGCCCCCCGAAGGGAGAGAGGCACCTGAGGATAACACCGCGATGCAAGCCTCCGGCAGTCCGAAGGGACGAAAATTTCGTCAACCGCCCGATTGGTCGCCTGTTTCAGAACGGCGTCCAATCGCTCTATATCGACCTCTTCCGGCCCTAGGTATGCGTCCAATTCTCCCTGCGCATAAGCATCGAGGCGTGCGCGATGATTGGCCTCCGGCCCCAATCGGAAGAAAGCGTCTCCTGAGACGGTCACTCCACGCATCCCCCGGCTCCTTAATAGATAACGCAGATATTCCGCCACCTCAGTCTTGCCGGCTCCCGACTCTCCGGCCAGAACGACGACCGCCCGCATATTCGCCGGACGCATATCTTCCACCTTGTCGCACACATAGGGCAGAAGAATACGGGCCGTCCGCGTGTGATGAGGTTCTACCCGCGGAGGGTCGCCACGCCAAGTGAAGGTGGTCCGGTGATACGCACGCCCCCGGCTCCCTGCCCCCCTCGAACACAGTTCATCGAGGATGTCGGCCTGGCGCCGTCCGATGGCATCCCACCTGAACGTGTCACGAGCCAGATGATTCCCGCCCGCGGCGATCCGCTCCAAAGTCCCGGGAACCGCCAACGCGTCGATGAGCCTCTGGGCGGCGGAATGCGGGTCCCCAGGGTCAACAACCAGAGCGTTGACACCGTCTTCCATCCACCTCGTGATCCCGGCGTTCCCGGAGATCATCACTGGAGCCCCCGCCGCCATACTCTCGGCCACCCCCATCCCGAAAGGCTCCACAAACTGCATTCCCACGTAACAGAGGCTGTGGTGGGCAAGTGTGGCCAAAACCGGCCACGGCTGACTGGGCAGCCTCACCACCTCCGCAGTGGACAGTCCGTATTCGCTCAACGCGCAGCTGAGCTGTTCTTCTACTCCGGCTTCCTCGGGCAGGTGATTATCAGGAGAACCTCCCACCAGAACCAGCCGTACTTCCTTCATCAGTTCGGGAGCGATCCTGCGCGCCTCGCCGTACAAGCGGGCGACGCCGGGCACGTTCTTGGCCTCGGAGAAGCGTCCGAAGTAGAGGAGATATCGTTGCGGGGCGAGACCGTGTTCGTTCAACGTTTTGCGACACGGATCGGCGGCTATATCAAAGAAGGGCGTGCCCGCTCCCGCCGGCATAACGGCATGGGGAAACTCGGCCCCATAGTATTCCTTCAGGATATGGGGTTCCTGCAGGGTGTTGGCGATCTCGAAATCGGCTCCCCGCAGGGCGGCCAGTTCGAAGTCCTCCCGTATGCGAAAGTTATACTGCTTATCGAACCAGACGGCCGGGTCGTCGGGATCCAATCCAAGAGATAGAACCTTGTTGATCCCAAGCGAATGCGGGATGACCACAAGGGGTATCTCCAGCTGCTCCGCCGCCTCAAGTGCGCACACCATGCCGTCTGCATAGTGTCCCATTACGGCATCGGCCCCGAATAGATCGGCGACCGCGACCACCCCCTCCGCCATCTGGGGAGCCAGAGGATAGATATCTTCTTTGCGAACAAAGCCGTCACCGCCGGCGCGTACACGGACCAGCCACAGGTTATCCGCGTACTGCTCCACACGCGGATATGGCGAGAAATGCCGTGCTACGATCACCACCTGCCGCCCCTGCCGTGCCCATGCCTTTGACACCTCAAGGACGTAGTAAGTCTGTCCCCCGGTATCAGGAACACCGGCTGGTGGCGGATCCCCCCAGTAGCCGTGGGTGGACACCATCACGATCCGGCGGGCGGACTCAGCGGCTCCCCCCTTCTCCCAAATCGGAATCCCGTGCTCTCTGAACAGCCTGCGATATTCCGGCAACAGTTCCACCGACAAATCATATTGCCGACCATGTTGCAGACCGGGCATATTGATCCACCGGCCATTCACGTGCATCTATTTTCACCCTCTCTCAGGAACATGCCCCCTTTGTTCTGCGGGCGGATATCACTATACCGTGCGAGTGTTGAGCCGGCGCGCCGGCTCAGACGAGCGAAGACATGAGATCGTGGCCTATACCGACGATCGTCACAGATTGGTCATCACTTCAACCGGCCGTTTCTTCTTCATCCTCGGCATCCGGTGGCACAAATTCTCCATCGAGCAGGGCGGAGCGCACCGCGGCCTCGTCCTTGATGTGGGCCAGTACCGTGACTTGATCCCAGCCCTCCAAGTGCGTGTTGCCTTTGGGTACGATCACGTCAGCGCCACGGGTGATCAATACAATGACGGATCCTTCGGGGAGTGGAAGATCGCGGATACGGGGACCTCGCGCGCCTTGGGGATCCGGAAGGTCCACCACGATCAGGTCCATATCGCTCCGGGCCATGGTGAGAAGCTCGAGGTTGTGCAGCGGTTGCGGGCGAGATTCCTTGGATAGTCTCAACCATTTGGCCACGACCCCCAGAGAGGACCCCTGAACGAGTACGGACATGAGTACCGCGAAGAACACCAAGTTGAACACGTCCCGTCCCACCTCCAGTCCCGCTGCCAGAGGATAAGTGGCCAAAATGATGGGAACCGCTCCCCTTAGACCCGCCCAAGAGATGAACACGCGATTCTTGAGACCTATTTTCATCCCCACCGTACCCAACCACACAGCCACAGGACGGGCGATGAAGGTCAGCACAAGAAACAGCACTACGCCCTTGAGCCATAGGGTGGCCCATTGTCGCGGAGAAATCAGCAGTCCCATCAGCACGAACATACCAATATCGGCGATGGTGGAGAGGGCAGCAGAGAAATTGTTAACTCCCTGCTTGTGGACAAACGGGCGGTTACCAATCATATACCCGGCGATGAATACCGTCAGCATCCCACTGGCCCGAGACACTTCGGCCAGACCATACATCAGAAGAACGATGCCCAGCATCAATACATAGTAGTGGCCGCGGTCCCGAGGCCCCAGGCGATTGAACAGCCAAATCGCCGCATAGGACAGCAGCCAGCCGATGGCAATCCCCGCCGCCGCCTTCCAAAGAAACGACAACGCCACCATGTACAAGGGGCCCGCTCCAGAGGTGAAGGCATCGACGGCCGCAACAGTCAGAAGTATGGCCATGGGGTCGTTGGCGGCGCTTTCGATTTCCAGAGTGGACGACAGCTTCCGAGGGATCCGCTGGCGGCGTAGAATCGAGAACGTGGCGGCTGCGTCGGTGGAGGAGATGATGACGGCCAAAAGCATCGCCTCCTGCAAAGGCCATCCCAGCACTCTCCACAGAATGACGAAAGTGGCTGCAGCCGTCAGTATTACCCCCCACGTGGCCAATCCTCCCGCGACCAGAGCAACGGATCGGAAATCCTCTCGGCGCGTGCTGAATCCACCGTGGAACAGGATGAAGACCAGGGCAAGGTTGGCCACTTGGTTGGTGAGGATGACGTCGCTGAAATCCCACAACCCAAGCACATCGCTGCCGAAGAAGATCCCCGTCCCCAGAGCCACCAGAATAACGGGGACGCTCCAGCGTTCCAGCAGGGCGGCGACCAACACCACCACAATTAGGATTACCGCAGTCAGAATATATAGTTCATTCATTGGAAAGCGCCACTACTGTCACAGAGTCGCGGAGACCAGAAACCCGTAGTAGGCCACACGGCAGCCCAACGGCATCCTGCCTTCAATATGAGTGATGCGGCCGGTGCGGTTGGTGCTGTCGTCTGCGCGGCGGACGCCGCGCCGCTCGTGGCCGATTGCGAGGAGAAGCTGGGTGAGTGTATTCATTACGAATATGTCGTAGGTGAATATTTCGGGATCGTTCGTCAAAGGCCGAATTAGCTCAGCCGACCCTGTTACAAGCAGAGAGGCACTCGTAGCGACGACGATTAATCCTACCACAAGGTCGCTTCCACCCGACGACGGCCGGAGTCGCAAACGCCGCGGTTGAGCATGCGTTGTGGCCGATCAGCAGCACCGAGGCGCCCTGCAAACACAGGGGGCCGGGCTTTCCGCACGGAAAGCCCGGCCCCAAAGGCCGGCGGCGGGCCGCAGGCCCGCCGCCGCCGCCTTGTCGCTACTGCTACATCATGCCGCCCATACCGCCCATACCGCCGCCGGGCATAGCCGGTTCGGGTTCAGGGATCTCTGCCACAACCACTTCAGTGGTGAGAATATTCTTGCCGATGGACGCAGCGTTCTGCAACGCCGAGCGGGTCACCATGGCAGGATCGATAATGCCACACTTGACCATGTCTTCGTACCGGCCCGTGGCTGCGTTGAAACCAACGCCTTCCTCGCGCACTTTGACCTCGTTGACCACTACGGACCCTTCCACGCCGGCGTTGTTGGCGAGCTGACGAAGCGGCTCCTCCAGGGCGCGGGCAATGATATTGGCGCCCGTCTTTTCGTCGTTCTCCAGCTCCAGCGCGTTGACCGCCGGGATGGCTGCCACCAGGGTAACGCCACCACCGGGGATAATGCCCTCTTCAAGAGCAGCGCGGGTGGCACTCAGAGCATCCTCAACACGATGCTTCTTTTCCTTGATCTCGGTTTCCGTGGCCGCCCCGACCTTGATAACCGCTACGCCACCGGCCAGCTTGGCCAAGCGCTCCTGCAGTTTCTCACGATCGAACTCGGACTCGGTAGTGTCGATCTCGGTCTTGATCTGGTTAATGCGACCCTTGATGTCGTCTCCGGAGCCGGCTCCATCAACGATGGTGGTATTGTCCTTGGTCACCACTACTTTGCGGGCGCGTCCCAGCTGATAGACCTGAGTGTTTTCGAGCTTGAGGCCCATCTCCTCGGTGATCACTTCGCCGCCGGTAAGGATGGCGATGTCCTCCAGCATCCTCTTGCGACGATCGCCGAAGCCCGGAGCCTTGACCGCGATGCCGGTGAAGGTGCCCCGCAGCTTGTTCACCACTAGAGTGGCCAAAGCTTCGCCTTCTACGTCTTCCGCGATTATCAGGAGGCCTTTGCCGGATTGGATAACCTTTTCCAGCACGGGGAGCAGATCCTGTACGGACCCGATCTTCTGGTTGGCGATCAGGATATAGGGATCCTCGAGCACTGCTTCCATACGCTCGCCATCGGTGATGAAGTATGGCGATAGGTAACCCTTGTCGAACTGCATACGCTCGGTGAACTCAAGGTCCATGCCAAAGGTGTTCGACTCCTCGACGTTGACCACGCCGTCCTTGCCTACCTTCTCGATGGCATCGGAAATTACGTCACCGATCTCGCGATCGTCGGCCGAAATGGTGGCCACGCGCGCGATATCTTCCTTACCCGAGATCTCTTTGGAACGAGTTTTGATCTGCTCCACAACTTCGTCAACTGCCTTCTCAATGCCGCGCTTGATACCCATGGGGTTGGCGCCGGCTGCTACGTTGCGCAGACCTTCGCGCACGATGGCCTGAGCCAGCAGGGTGGCAGTGGTGGTGCCGTCACCGGCGATATCGTTGGTCTTGGTGGCAACCTCGCGCACCAGCTGAGCGCCTTGGTTCTCAAAGACGTCTTCCAGCTCAATCTCGCGGGCGATGGTCACACCATCGTTGGTAATGGTGGGACTACCGAACTTCTTGTCCAGAACTACGTACCGGCCCTTGGGGCCCAGGGTGACCTTGACGGCGTCGGCCAAAACGTTGATACCGCGCTCCAAGGACCGACGCGCCTCGTCACCGTACTTAAGCTCTTTTTTCATGTTTCCTCATGCCTCCTTGGCGTATGTGCGATGGCGAAGCCGACTACTCGGAAACGACCTTGGCCAGAATGTCAGATGCGCGCAGGATGAGGAGCTCCTCGCCGTCCACCTTGATCTCCGTGCCGCCGTACTTGGCAAACACAACCACATCGCCTTCCTTCAGGTCGACCGGGACGAGTTTGTCGTCCACGTAGCGGCCGGGCCCAACCGCAATCACTGTGGCTTTCTGCGGTTTTTCTTTGGCGGTATCCGGCAGAACGATTCCGCTGACAGTCTTCTCTTCTTCCTCGAGAATCTTCACGATAACCCTGTCCTCGAGCGGCACAAGCTTCATGCACAATCCTCCTTCTACTACCACACATGGCTGATGATGACGCAGGTATCCCCTTTGTCGAATTGGCACTCATGCGTTGAGAGTGCCAAACGCCTCATATGATATGCCCGGTGACAAATATTGTCAATCGTACAGGCGAAGAAAATGGGGGGTGAGGTCGCTCCCGCACCTACCGTCGACCTATGCCCCCGCACTCACCCGTTGCCCCAGCGTCAGCGACGCAGTAGCTTCCAAATCCAGATAAGTGGGGTAGGGTAAAGCATCCTCGTACAGCGCAGCCGAAGCGATCATAGCGGCATTATCTGTACAGAGCTCGAACGAGGGAACTACCACGTGAAATCCTTTGGCCCGTCCTTCAGTCTGCACACGTTGACGCAACAATGAATTGGCGGCCACTCCGCCTCCAATAGCTATACCGGCCACCCGCTCAGAAACGGCGGCGCGGAGCAATTTGCTCACCAGCGCCTCCACTACTGCTGCGCGGTACGAAGCAGCTACATCCGCTGCGTGTTCTATCCGCTCCTCTGGGCTCATGTCGCGCAGAAGATAGTACATAGCCGTCTTAACACCCGAGAAAGAAAGGTTCAGATTGTCCGCAGCCCGTAGCGCTATGGGAAAGGAGTAGGCGGTAGGATCACCGTGCTCCGCCAGTTGATCCAACTCCTTGCCTCCCGGATAACCTAAGCCCAGTAGGCGAGCGGCCTTATCCATGGCCTCCCCCGCCGCATCATCCAGAGTCTGACCCAGCAAAGTGAAGTCGCGATGAGAATCGACGCGAACCAGCATGGTGTGGCCGCCAGACACCACCAGTGCCAAAAATGGGAAGGGTGCGTCCGGATCGGTCAACCACATGGAACCCAAGTGTCCATGCAGATGGTTCACGGGAATGAGCGGAAGTCGCCGGGCCCAAGCGATGGCCTTGCCGGTGTTCACACCAATAAGCAGGGCCCCTATGAGCCCCGGTCCCACCGTGACCGCTACGGCTCCCAAGTCCGCAATGCCGGCGTCCGCCTCCTCCAACGCTTCCCGCACTACCACCGTAGCCCGTTCAGCATGGGCGCGACTGGCCACCTCGGGCACCACTCCACCATACTTCTTGTGGATCACATCCTGACTGTGGATCACCGACGACAGCAAATGACCTTCGGAAGTCATAACGGCCGCACAGGTGTCGTCACAGGACGTCTCCAGAGCCAGCATCATCCCCGACCACGACACCCTTGCCACTATTGCTCTCTCCTCAAATTTGCCGTATCCAGGGTCATGATCAGGGCGTCTTCCTGCGCATCACCGTAATAGCCACGCCGACGACCCCGCTCCACAAAGCCCAACCGTTGATACAAAGCGATGGCCGCCGTATTGGAAGGCCTCACTTCCAGAGTGACGTCGTATCCGGTGGGACCAACGGCGTTCAGAAACTCCCGCATCAGCGATTGCGCCACTCTTCGACCCCGCGCTTTACACGCAACGGCCACATTCAAAACGTGCCACACGTCGAACAGTCTGCGACACAGCAGGTATCCAAGCACACGACCCTCACCATCCACGCTCACACGGTTCCATGCAGCCGGCGCCTCCAACTCGCCCAGAAACAACTCGAGCGACCACGACGAATGAAAGGATGCCTCTTCGATTACCATCACCTGCGGCAGATCTGCGATGGTCATAACCCGAGCCTCCACGGCGCCTGTTGTCACCGACCCTGCCCTCGACGGAACATCGGCCGTCATCTGCCGCCCCACGGATCGCGCATTTTAGTGATGTGGGTGTCTGCATCCGGCGGTCGCACATAGATAGGGTTAACGAGTTCCGGGGATCCCGGCTCCCCCGCGCGGGACATACCATCTCTATCCCGTCCAGAATCTCCTCCGCATGGGATTCTCTGCCCGCATGGTCCTGCGCACGCGCGGGCCAAAGTCTCCATTAACTCCCGCCCGCCCGCCAATTGCTCCTGGCCCAACACCAGATGAGCCGCGTCGAGAACCTGCGGCATTATCAGAGCCCCACTCTGCCCGTCCCCTTTCATCACCAAAGCCTCTGCCCCCACGAGAGCCACCCGCGCTCCCGGATGCATAGCCCCTATTGTGGAGACAACCCCCTCAGGATCTACGGCGCGCACTGTGTTGCACGTCCACCCCTCCGGTTCCAAGACATAGTCGGCGGCAAACACCTGCCTGCGCCGCGCGTCCACTACCGATGTCAGAACCACTCGACCTGCCGATTCCGGACCCGTCCACGATGCTGCACCCGTTGATAAAAGGGCCTGAGCAGCCAGTACATCCAACGTGCTCACGCCAAAGACGGGGCGGCCTAACGCCAGAGCCAGCGCCCGTCCGGTGGACACGGCTATGCGCACACCTGTGAACGTCCCCGGACCGGTACCGACTACCAGCGCTGCAATATTTTCCTGATCGGCGCCGGCGCCCTGTAGCAACTTCGCCACCAACGGCAGAAGTACTCCGCCACCATGACGCGCGCCTGCCTCATCCCGCGCAGACCCCGCTACGACAAAACCCGAAGCATCTCTACTGCACCGCAAAACAGCGGCAGACGTAGCGTCAGAGGCACAGTCAAACGCCACCACCAAGTTCCTACTCACAGCCCACCTTCTCCGGGGTCGGCCGCCGCCCAGCGCGCAGCGCCTGCTTCGCTACCGGCCTCTACACGCACGGAACGTGTCTGCAGGGATTCATGCTCAAGGTGGATCTCGAACGTGGGCTCCTCCAGGCGGTCACGCCCGGCCTCCGGCCACTCAATCAACACCACTGCGTCCGCCGTCAAGTACTCTTCCAGTGCCAGTGCATCTTCCGCTTCTATACCCTCCAGCCTGTAGAGGTCCAGATGATTGACAGTCACTGCTCCGGAGTAGATATTCGCGATGGTGAAGGAGGGGCTGCGCACGGTATCGGTTACGCCCAAAGCCCGAGCCACTACACGTATCAGCGTGGTCTTGCCGGCGCCCAGAGGACCGAACAGCAGCACCACGTCACCCGGACGCAGAACCTGCGCCAGCCGGCGACCGATCTCCTCCAGCCGCTCGAGATCGACACCCGTTTCCCGAAGGATCACCACAGTTGCAACTGCTCTTCCGTGGAGGCAGGCCCCGCGTCACCGGCCACTGCCACCTCTGCCTCCTCCTCGGTGTCTCCCTCCACAAGCTCAGGTCCGGCCGACAAAGCTTCACGCCCCCGCGCCAGTAGCACTTTCAGCTTCTGGAAATCCTGCTCCAGCACCCCTCGATTGGCCGTCGTATACAGCGCTGCCGCCGGATGAAAGACCGGAAACACGATCACGGGAACTCCCGCCACCTCCAGTTCTTTTGCCTTCCCACGCACAGCGGACATGGGAGCCTGAGTGGAGGCAATAACCCGCGTAGCGAAGCGACCGAGTGTGCAAATGACCATAGGACGAATGACTCTGATCTGCTCCATAAGATGCGGCGAGCAAATCTCGATCTCTTCCGGAAGCGGATCGCGGTTTCGCGGCGGACGACACTTGATCACATTGCCGATGTATACCTGGGGGCGAGAGAGGCCGATATCTGCCAGCAACTCATTCAAGAGCTTTCCGGCTTGGCCCACGAACGGCTCTCCCTGCTTGTCTTCGTTGAATCCGGGGCCTTCACCCACAAACATCAGGTCGGCCACCGGGTTGCCTGCGCCGAACACCACTTGTGTTCTCTCTTGGCACAGCGCGCACTTCCGGCAGTCTACGAGAGACGCCGCCTGAGCCTGAAGCGCTTCCTCCGCCACACGAGGATCTTTGGGAATAGCCATAGATAAGAGGCTCACTATCCGAATCGAATCAGCATCTCGGCGACACGCGCCAAAGATACCGGTTCCTCAAACTGACAATCACACCAACCGCATATATATTCACAAACAGACACAGCCGCCCCCATGACATGGATCGGTACCTGCTTCTCATCGCTTTGACTTACTACCGGAGCAAAGCGGCCCGGGTATCTCCGCAAAGTATGAAGTAGGCTGCAGAGAGGATCAAGTTCTAACCCCGGCAAAGTCACACCGGAACGTCTTGTTGACACTTGGGCCTGCTGTTATTCTAACGGCGACATCATCCCAGGGACGGCCACCATAAGGAGCCGTACCCCAAGGGAGAGGTCCACATGGCAACGTCTTACACGGCACAAGTCTACAAGACTCACAAGAGCAACCACATCACCAAGAACAAAGACCGCGTCTGGTATCTCACAGCGGAACTGGAACGGAAGGTCGATCATCGCCGCTTGCTCCCTGCACACGGAGCTATCTAGCAGCCCGCGTCCTGCCGACGTCTCTCGCAGGCTCCGCGCCGCGATCGTCGGGGCAGGACGGGTGGGACTTTCGCTGGGACTTGCCCTGCAGCACGCGGGTCTCGAGATTTGTGGCTTCTTTGATACCTCGTCCGAGACCTCGCGCACTGCGGCATCCGTCCTTGGACTCCAGGCATCTCCTACCCTGCGTGCGCTATTGGCCATGAGACCAACCGTGCTCTTCTTGGCCGTGCCGGACTCGCTGGTAATAACGGTAGCGGACCAAGTAGCAAGCGCATTGGGCACGCTGCCAAACGTGAATGCGCAGATCGCCGTAGCTCACACCAGCGGGGCAACACCGGTTTCCGCGCTCGATTCCTGCCTACACGCAGGAGCGACCACATTCGGCTTCCATCCACTCCAAACTTTCGCAGGATACGAGACGGGTTTCACCCGCTTCAAAGATGCCACCATTGCTGTGACCCCCGGGCCGCGCGGCGGTTGGGAACTGGGTTGTGAGCTGGCCCTAGCCCTCGGAGCACAGCCCGTTCGACTGGCCGCAGAGGCTCGTACCCTCTATCACGCCGCCGCGTGTGTGGCCAGCAACTACCTCGTAACCCTGGAATACATCGCGGAAAAGATGTTCCTTCGCGCCGGTCTTCCGGCCAAATCCGCACTCGCCGCGTTTCTCCCCTTGGTTCGCGGCGCAGTGGACAATCTCGCAGCACACGGCACCATCGCCGCCCTCACCGGTCCTCTTAGTCGCGGAGATACCCGCACCATCGAACAACACCTGACCGCGTTGAGCGAGCAAATGCCGGAAATTGATCATCTCTACCGAGTGCTCGGCTTGGCCACGCTGGAAATCGTACAGCAAATGGACCGAGTCCCGCGCCACACCCTGGAAACTCTGGAGGCTGTGCTGCGCAATGCAGGCGGCCCGCAAGACGGCTACGAGACTACTTCGCCGGCCGACTCCAGCCCCTCCAGTCGACTGATAAAATCGTCTCTGCACCCGCCGGACACGGGAGAACCCCATGAGTAACTTCTCAGTCGCCAACGCCACCGACACCACCACTACCGGCCAACTCACAATCGCAACCCGCTTCATCCCCTTCTCTACTGCGGGAGAAGGCCACATCGTCAACATCACACAGGAACTGGAAGACCTCCTAGCCGATACCAGGCTCGATGCCGGCACAGCCACAGTATTTGCGCCGGGTGCCACCGCCGCCATTACCACTCTCGAGTTCGAACCGGGTGTGGTACAAGACTTCCAACGCCTGTTCGACCAGATCATCCCCCGCGAGCAGGGCTATGAGCACAACGTGCGCCTGGGCGATGGCAACGGCCACTCCCACTGCCGGGCCGGTCTCCTGGGTCCGTCTCTGGTCATTCCCTTCACGAACGGTCGCTTCACGTTGGGTACCTGGCAGGCGGTCTGTTTCGTGTGCTTTGACAACGTGCCCCGCGATCGCAAGGTCGTGGTGCAATTCATGGGCGTCTGAGGTCGTAAGCGAAGCCTACCCAAGCAGAAGGGAGCCATCATGGAAATCAAGGAGCCGGTCATCCAGTTGGCGCTGGACTTCGTCGATCTACCACGGGCGCTGAAGGTGGCGGAGGAAGCGGTGGCGGGCGGAGCCGATTGGTTGGAAGCCGGCACCCCCCTCATCAAGAGCGAGGGGCTCGCGGCGGTGCGGGCGCTGCACAACCGCTGGCCCGACAAAGTGGTCGTAGCCGACATGAAAACCATGGATGCCGGGCGGGCCGAGGTGGAATTCGCCGCCAAGGCCGGAGCCGGTATCGTGGGCGTGCTGGGAGCCGCCTCAGATGCCACCATACGCGAGTGCATAGAAGCCGGTCGCAACTACGGGGCTGAGATCATAGTTGACATGATCCAGGTGGACGATGTGGTGACCCGGGCGCGCGAAGCGGAGGCCATGGGCGCCGCCTACATCGGCATCCACGTGGCCATCGACGAGCAGATGGAGGGCAAGACCCCCTTCGACACCCTACGGGAAGTGGCCTGTGCCGTGAGCATCCCCGTGGCGGTGGCCGGCGGCATCAACTCCGAGACCGCCGCCGAGGCAGTAGAAGCCGGCGCTTCCATCGTGGTAGTGGGTGGAGCCATCATCAAATCCACGGACGCCGCCGCGGCCACGCGACAGATCAAGAAGGCCATGAAGGATCTAGTGGCTGTGAAATCCGACTATTTTGTGCGGGCATGCTCCGACACTGATATCCGCGACACGCTCCTCCGCTGTTCGGCGGCCAACGTATCCGACGCGCTCCATCGCTCCGGCGATCTGCCCGGCATCGTCTGCCGCACTCCCGGCGCCAAAATGGTGGGACCGGCGGTAACGGTCCGCACCTATCCGGGCGACTGGGCCAAACCGGTGGAAGCCATCGATGTGGCCAGGCCCGGTGACGTCATCGTTATCGACGCGGGTGGAGTCACACCGGCCGTGTGGGGGGAACTGGCCACCAACTCCGCCATCATGCAGGGCGCCGCCGGCGTGGTCATCCACGGCGCCGCCCGCGACACCGGTGATATCCGCGAACTGGGCTTCCCGCTCTTCTGCACTCACTGCACTCCCACCGCCGGCGAACCCAAGGGCTTCGGTGAGATCAATGTGCCTATCCGTATCTCCAATGTGACCGTGGCACCCGGTGACTGGATCATCGGCGACGACGACGGCGTCTGCGTGATCCCCAAGGACAAGGCCGTGGAGTACACCAATCGCGCCATGGACGTCCTGGAGAAGGAGAACCGGCTTCGCGGAGAGATCCAAGAAGGCAGCACCCTAAGTCAGGTTGCATATTTGATCAAGTGGGAGAAGAAGTAGGCCGGGCTTCAGGGGCATAGGAGCCGGGTGACGGTGACGCTAAGACCTGCGCGATCTCCCGGGCGGCCGGCTCCTCAACCGCCAGGCGAAGCCCGCCAGACGGGCTTCATCAATGGGATCTCCGTCGTTGTAGAGGAAGAGAAGGGGTATGCCGGTCTCGCGGCGCAGCTGAGCTTCGGAAATCAGAGCCGGCCCGCAACCGCGTGGGCCCACCACCACGACTCCGTCGATGGGTCGTGTCCGCCAGGCCAACAGTGCTCCTCCGATGGTGGGGATGCTCTCGCCAAACGGATAGCCACAGAAGAGACGCCTGCTTTCACGATCAACTTCTTCCACATCGAACCATTCCAACCAAGGATGCGCCGGGGTCACCGCCTGTAACAGCCACCGCAGAATGCGCTTCATGATCAGCAGGAAGCCGTGGTATTTCCACCACTCCTCGGTGCGGACGCCGTGATCCTGGGTTTCGCGCAGAGCTAGGAGCTCAAACAGCTCGGCGAAGGGCTCAAAAGTGACCCGCAGTCCCAGCGCGCTGAGGCGTTCCAACAGGCGGTCGTTGCCCCACTCGGGGATGCGCAGGAAGATATCGCCGCATACGTAAACGTCACGAAGTTCATCTAAAGCATTAGACTTCTGTAGCAACGTAGCGAATGCCGCGGCCGCTTTCTCCAGCACGCGCCGGATGCGACGCAGCTGCGGCCGCACCTCCACCCAATGCGAGTCGCCCAGTGGACGCTCCAGTACCTTCAACAGCAGTCCGAAATGGTAGTCGCAGATACGCGCCGAAGCGCCCGGCTCAGCCTCGGTGGCGAGATGGTAGAAACGCAGCATGTTGAGGATGTCCACCGCCACCGCGGTCGCCCACGCCACCGCCGTAAGTGGCGGATAGGTCATGATGATAGTGAGATCCGACACCTCCACCTGTCCGGGAAGGCTCATGCGCTCCACTGCAATCTCCTCGGCCAGATGAAATACATTGGCGCGACACGCTTGGAAGCCCAAGCCCACGGACAGAAGCAACGGCAGTCGCTCGTACTCTGTAAACCAGTCCGGACTTTGAGCCGAAAGGAACGAGGCAAACGATCCCCAGATCAGCTCGTACGGCAGGCACTCCTTGCCCGTGCATCCTTCCTGTGCCAGCCGCCAAACCTCCGGTCCCGATTCGCCTGAGAAGGCGGCATCTACCCCGAAACCGCGCAACATGGCGGCCACAGCCTCTCCCAAACGACCGCCCACGGTCCCGAACACCACCTTGCGCTCCAGCAATTGCCGAAAATTGCGAATGGGGAAACGATCGTAGCGACCTATGCGCGTGTCGATCGTTGGCGTCACCGCGACGGGCGCGCCGCCGGCCGCTCTGCCTGAATCGCCCGTAGTCGCTGCACGGATGGCATGCAGAAATGCCTGCACGCGCGTCACGTATCCCGCGCGCCCTTCATGCCCATCACTCTCCAAGATGGTATGGGGATGGTCGTGGAGGATATCGTTGAAAATATGTTCCACGAAAGAGCCCGGGCCGCAACCATAAGCCCCGATCAGCATGGGGAAGACATCGCCGTCCCGGGCTGCGGCCACCGAGGCCCGCAATGTACGTGCGGCCGAAGCCCAATGAACCCGCGAGAGAGGTGGGATGCTCTCGGGGATCGGATAACAATCCACGGGAATGGCAATGGCTCCGTTCTCGGTGATTACCTCGGGGATTCCGGCATGCATGATGGTATCGAGAGCAACGTGAGTTTCCCCGGCAACCAGAACAATCGGGTAACCTTCGCGGCGCGCGAATTCCATAGCGGACCGCCCTATCCGCAACAGAGCACGTTCATACTCCAGCTGAGCCGCAACTCCCCGCCGATAGGCCCGCCGTACCTTGCCCACAGACCGGCGCAGCTCCGTTGGTGCCTTCGTAAGCCAATAACCCAGCCACTCGGCTGCAAACTGCCGCGAACCGAACCCGTTGTCCAGCTTCAGTATCACCGGCCGCAATACCTCGGTCTTGGCTCCTTCTGCAACCAGAGCGGATTCCACCATCTCGGGAGTCCCCTGAGTCAAAGGACATGTGGCCGTACCGCAACCGTCCACAGCCCGAGGCAGTGTCACAAAGACAGGCATGAGTAGGTACTTCATGTTCGTCTCGGCCAGGCCGTGCATCAGTTTCACTGGAACACACACACTGCTGCTGGTGCAACGCCGGTCGCCCAACGCCAACGTATCGTAGTCCGGCCAAAGAGGCTCTGGTCGCAAACCAAGTCCGGCAAGAAAGCCCGTCATGAACGGCAGAGCGTCCAGATAATAGTGGCCGCACGGCACGCCCAGCGATACGGCTGTGGGAGCACCGACACGTTTATGAGCTGCGCCATCGACCGATCCACCAACTGAAGTCGGCCCACGATCCTCCGCCGGGACCGCATGGCGCGCCAGTATCTCGTCAAGAAGCTGTCGCCGCTGTGCGAATGCATTGGGAGCATCTTTGGGAAGCTTGCGACCGGAAGCCGAGACGGCCTCATATTTAGGACAGCTACCGCCGCTTACAATCCGCCGACGTTCGCCCTGCACGTCCACTGCCGCCGATTCAATGCGGCACATATTTAGACAGTTGCGATCTGAACAGCGGAAGGTACGACGCTCGACGATCCGCGCTTCCAGTAGCGCACTCAGATCCAGCGGTTGCGCGCCATCCGGTTCCCTCAGCGCATCCCGCACCATAAGAGCGATGCCTATTGCTCCCATAGCTCCAGGATTAGGCGGAACGATCACTTCGCGACCCGTCACCACCGACAACGTACGAGCCAGCGAGTCACTCGATGCCGGCTTGCCCTGGAAGAAGATACGATCTAGGAATTGACGATTTCCCATGACTCGGTTCTTGTAGTTGCGGATGACCGAGTACTGAAATCCTGCAAAAACATCGGCCATAGAGTAGCCGTCGTTGAGGGCTTCAGCCGCCTTATCGGCCACGAATACGGTACAGGTCTGACCAAGATCCGGCGGATGTGTCCCCCTGCCTGCGATCTCTCCGAACCGAACGATATCGTCCACGCCGTGCAGGACCGCCTGCTCCTCGAGAAACGACCCCGTCCCCGCACTACAGGCACGATTCATATCGGAATCCGTCACCACTCCGCCACGTACGTTGATGAATTTGGCGTCTTGGCCGCCAATTTCCACAACCGAGAGGCTCCGTCCGCCTTCAGGATCGTAGCGGGCGGCGGCCACAGCATGTGCCACGATCTCATTCTGCACGAGCAACCTGAAACCCACATCTCCCAAGGCGGCACGGAAGACGGTGGCCGTAGCATCTCTACCCGAACCGGTCAGACCCACCGCCATGATGGGACACGTGGCTTTTTCCAGCACCTCGGCCACGAGAGCACGAGCCGCCTCTACTGGGTTTCCGTCCGTGCGACGATACACGTCCGCCAGGACATCCCCGCTTTCTACAGACACCAACGCAGCTTTGGATCCGGTGGAGCCTAAATCCAGACCTAAAACGGCAGGAGTATCATCCCCGGCAACCGGCTCCTCAGACGAAACGGACAGCCGAATCACACGTGGTTGGTTCCGGTCCACCCCCGTCTCAGCCAGACCGCGCACCCGACGGCCCTCTTCCTTGACAAGCTCTGTGGGATCATTCGGCCAATCGTTCCTGCTCCATTCGTGAGATCGTGCGTAATTGAGCGCTCCCAACGCTTCGAACACCGCAGCCTGAGGTGATACTTCAACCACCGGGTGACGATTGTCGACACTCAACTGCGTGCGCAGCGCCGCCGCCAGCGGTTCTATCAGCGCCCCATGGCCCACCAGCCAAACAGGCCCGGGTACTCCGGTCTTTTGGACCAAGGCGTGGATGTTCTTGGCGATACTCTCGAAGTAGCCACGGAAGAGCCTGTCGTGAGGTTCGCCCTGATTCGCAAAATGCGTCAACTCGCTCTTAGCAAACACAGAGCAACGAGCCGTTACCGGAATGGCCTCAGCGGCCCCTAGGGCCAGAGCAGCGGCCTCTTCCAGAGTGGCGCCCAACCGCTCACATATCCTTTCCATGGTCTCGCCCGTGCCGGCGGAACAGCGATCGTTCTTCTCGTACCGAAACTCCCCTTTGGCCGTTCTCACCAACACCGAGAATCCGCTGCCACCGATCCTCACCACATTCAACGAACCGGCGGAGGGTGCCAGCAGTCGCACGGCCCACTCTTGCGCAATCTCTTCTGGAAGTCCGGCCACAACAGGGGGGCTCAGCCGTTGGCTGTAGACGCCGGTTGCTACAACACTCCGGATGGCTATAGAGCCCAGTTCCCGGTAGAGACTAAAGAAAGGATCTAGTGGTCGTCCCTGGTGCCTCTCGGCTATCGTGATCGTGTCGGCCTCGGAGAACGAAGGTGAGTCGGCACGCGTATACGCGATACGAGTAGCCACTTTTCCTAGATCCAGACCGATTAGAATGTGTGGGGCCATGGCCATATAACTTAATGCTACCTAGTCTAGGGGCCGAGCAGCAACCTTTCGCTGTCAATATCTCGCGTCGGCCGAACAACCCCGCCGGTTGCTTTCTGAGGACCACTCCAACGTGTAGTTGCGCCAACAAGCAACTGTTCTACTCTTAATCTGAGCGGTTCTATTCTAGGGGGTGGGCGAATGCCGAACACACTGATACGAAATGCCAGGGTGGTCACCGCCGAAGGCGAAGTTTCCAACGCAAATATCGGCATCCGAGATGGCATCATCGCCTTCATTGAGTCCGTGGCTAAGCCGACCCCAACTGCCGGCGTCGACCGTACTCAAAACTTCCACACCATCGACGCCGCGGGGAAGTGGGTGATCCCCGGCCTGGTGGATTGCCACACGCATTTCGGGGCGTTCCTGCCGTTTGAAGACGACCTGATCACGGAGACCAAAGCCGCCGCCGCAGGTGGGGTGACCACCGTATTCCATGTCATCCTGGAGCCGGGCCCCATCCTTCCCCGTCTCCCCTACTACCTGGATGCGGTCTCCCGCTACGCCACCGTCGATATACACTTCTGGGCCGCGTGTATGACGGAAGAGCATCTGCACGAGATCCCCACTCTCCGCAGTCGTGGCATACGGGGCTTCAAGTTCTTCCTCTCCTACAAGGGTGACGAGATGGAGAGTGTCGGCATCTATGGCATCGACTATGCATACCTGCAACGAGGGTTGGAACAGGTAGCATCCTGCGACGGAGTTGCCGTAGTACATGTGGAAAACTACGAGCTACTTCAGCTGCACAAGCAGCGGCAGGCGGGGAAAAACGATTTCCTTTCATTCTGCCGCTCCCGTCCCCCTCTGTGCGAGGAGATCGACGCATACGCCACCTGCCGCATGGCCCAGGAAGCCGGTGCCGAACTCTACCTGGTACACACGGGCACCGCCGATGTTATCGACATCGTCGGCCTCTTCCGGGATCGGGGGGTCAAGGTCTATATAGAGACCGGACCCCGCTATCTCCTCATCGATGAAACGGGACACAGGCTGGCTCAACCAGAGCTCGCCCTCACTACTCCCAGCTATAAGCCCGCAACGCACCTCGACCGTCTTTGGACGGCAGTGGCAGCGGGAGCCGTGGATACCATGGCTACAGACAGTGCCGCCAACACTCTCAAATCCAAGCTCGGCGACGGCACCATCTGGAGCATACAGCCCAGCTGGCAGGAGATGCCCACCTCCCTAGCCACCATGATTACGCACGGGGTAGCCGAAGGCCGTATATCCATGCCACAACTGGCCGCCCTCATGTCCACAAACCCGGCACGCATCTTTGGGCTGGACCCTCATAAGGGAGCATTGGCTCCTGGCGCCGACGCAGACCTCGTGATCGTCGACACGGAGACCACCCATGCGGTGGAACGCTGCCCCCACTCAGCATGCGACTACACACCGTATGCAGGTCATGAGCTCACAGGGTGGCCGGTGCTGACCATGTTGCGCGGCAAGGTGGTCATGGAAGCTGGGGAGATCGTAGCTGCGCCGGGATACGGCAGAGTAGTGGGCGTGACGTAGGCGGATGGGTGGCGGGGCGGGCTTTGGCCCGCCCCGCCACCCCCATGGGCTCCGCGGCGGCGGCTGCCGCCGCGGAGCCCCCTACTCAGACGCCCGCCTCTTTCGCTTGGATGGCCGCCAGCACTCGTTCCGGTGTCATGGGAAGATCGCGCAACCTGATCCCGACCGCGTCGTAGATAGCGTTGGCAATGGCAGGAGCCTGCAGGAACAAGCCTGCCTCACCGACGCTCTTAGCACCGAAAGGGCCACTGGGATCGCCCATCTCCACAAGGATGGCTTCATGATCCGGCAAATCAACGCTGGACATGATCTTGTACTTATCGAAACCGTCGGTGAGCATGTACCCATCTGAAAGACTGATGACCGGGTCCTCGAAGAGCGCGAATCCCATCCCTTGACACGTCGCCCCCTCCAGCTGACCCTCCACAGTACTAGGATTTATGGCCCGACCAATATCGTGTACGGTGATCCACTTGACCACTTCCACCACGCCGGTTTCGATGTCCACCTCCACCTCAGCGAAGCCTGCCTGCCATGGTGGAGCAAAATCCTCCGGCTCGACTGTGGCATGCGCCACTATCTGGTTGCAGTCGTGCTCAAAGCCGTATATCAAACCGAGAGCGATTTCCTCCAACGTAACAAAGCAATTTTGATCAGCCGTGGAACTAATCACGCCGTCTTCCAGAACGAGCGTATCATTTGATAGCCCTAGTTTCTCAGCTGCTCTCTGCAGGAATTGTTCCTTAGCCTCAGTGGCTGCAGCCAACACAGCCTTTCCTATACAGTAGACGCCGCGAGAAGCGTGCGTGCCGATATCAAACCCGGTGATGTCCGTATCTCCCGCGATAACGTTGATTCGCTCATACGGAATTGTGAGGACTTCGGCTGCAATTTGCGCCAGCGCTCCTTCCACCCCCTGGCCTACGCGACCCGGAGAAACAAGCAGCGTAGCCGACCCATCCGCATTGAATTTCAAAGTGGCATTCGAGTGTTCGAGTAGCATCGGCTGGGCACCACTGAGCCAAGCCATACAGGCCACACCAACACCCCGCCGCTTGGTTCCGGATTGTGGTTTGTTCCACTTCTCTTTCCAGCCAATTCGTTCGGCACCAATTGTCAGACACTCTTCCAGCGCGCAACTAGTTATGCGAGCGGAGGGAAACCAGCCCAAACCCCCCACGTTGCGATGGTGTTTCATTCGCCACTCAATAGGGTCCATTCCCAGTTGGGCGATGGCTTCATCGACAATCGTCTCACGAACGAATGACGACTGCATACCACCGAACCCTCTCATGGCGCCCCCACCTACATGATTAGTGTAAGTGGCTGAAAGCTTTTGGTCCATTGCCTCCCATTCGTACGGCGTTATGTTCGATGCCAAAGCGACTCCACAACCCGAAGCCGTCTTGCACATGTACGAGCCGGCGTCTCCCCAGTAGTGGGCTTCCAACGCTTTCGGTGTCCCATCGGCCGCCAAGCCCACTCTCATGTGAACCTTGGCCACGTGTTCCCGCGTGAGCCGATTATTGAAATCCTCATCCCGCGAATACCAAACCTGAACGGGAGCACCCGCCTTCATGGCCAGGACAGCCGCAATCGGTTCAGCGTTCAGATCGCACCCGGCCCCGAAGCCGGCACCAGCGTACGGCTGTATAACCCGAACGTCGGCCTCAGGTAGATCCAGCACGTGAGCCAGCATGCGCTTGGCCATGTGCGGCAACTGGCTCTGGCTCCAGACGGTTAGTTTGCCGTGCTGGTAGTCAGCGACACACGCAGCGCTCTCCATACCCGCTTGGATCTGCTTAGATGTTGTGTACCATCCCCCCGCCACCACTGCCGATTCTTCAAACGCTTTGGCAGCATCTCCATAGCAGAAAGTCGGAACTGCCGAGACGGGAGTGTTGTCCGGCGCAAAATCATGGATGACAGGAGCGTCTTCTGCAATCGCGTCGTCAACAGTGAAAACCGCGGGCAACACCTCGTACTCAACCTCAATGAGCGACAATGCACGGCGCGCCGTGGGCTCGTCAACTGCGGCTACGGCGGCAACTTCATCTCCCTTGTAACGGACACGATCCCCAAACAACGTCATGTCTTGAATTTCTCCACCCGGCAACTGATAGGTCATGACGTTCTTCGTGTACACCTTGGATTTGACATCTTGTCCACTGACAACCGCTGCCACACCCGGCAAAGATTCAGCCTTAGAGTAGTCGACCTTCGCTACTCGAGCATGCGGATGTGGACTCCTCAACACCTTGCCCACAAGCATGCCCGGCAACCGCATGGTGGAGCAGTAGGTAGCACGACCGGTGGCCTTCTCATACGCCTCGGGGAGCGGCATACGCGCTCCAACCACATTTAGAGTCTCAAGCATCTCACTCACTCTCCTTGGCCGCGGCCAGGACGGCAGTGATGATCTTGTTGTAACCGGTGCAACGGCATAGAGTGCCTGAGAGTCCTTCCTTCACATCCTCTGCGGAAGGGTGTGGGCACGCATTGAGTAGCGCCTTAGCAGTGAGAATCATAGCCGGTGTACAGTATCCGCACTGGATGGCACCTTCCTCTACAAAGTGTCGCTGGAGCGGGTGCAGTTTTTGGCCTTTGGCCAACCCCTCGATGGTGGTGATTTGCCGATCACGAGCTTCCAAAGCCAACATGAGACAAGAAAGAACAGGCTCGTCGTCCAACAAAACTGTACAAACACCACAATCACCACGATCGCAGTTTTTGTGCACTCCAGAAACGCCCAGGTCGTCGCTTAGAACTTCAAAGAGCAGCGCGTTGGCATCCACCAGCAAGTCCCGCCTTACGCCATTGACATAGAATGTTGCGGGTATTCTGTTCATCGTCACTCCCCATCATGCTGCGGCGGCTTTCGTAGCCGCTGCTTCCAGAGCACGGCGCACGAGCACGCCAACCATACCTCTGCGATAACTCGCCGTGGAACGGATGTCGTCGATAGGTGTAGTCGTCGGATCATCACGCGCCGCCACAGCCGCTCTGTCTATGGTTTCGTGGTCAAGCCCACGGCCACGCAGGGAGTCCTCTGCTGCTGACGCTCGGAAGATAATCGGCGCAACAGCCCCGACAACAATGCGGGCATCTGCACACACGCCATCTTCCATGAATAGGTTCACAGCAACTGTCAGTTTGGCGATATCCGGAAGAGTCCGAGTTAGATTGATATAGGCTCCGTAGCTCGGCCCCTGAACACCCGGTATCTCAATGTGCTCCACGATGTCCGTCGGTTCAAGATGCGTCAGCTTCGGGCCTTTGCACAGGGATATGGCGGGCAGCGGCGAGCCACTATTGCGGCCGATCAGTCGAAGACGGGCATCGAGCGCGATGAGCGCAGTCAACACATCCGATGCCGGCGTCCCAACGCACACGTTACCTATGATAGTTCCCATGGTTTTGACCTGAACGGAACGAATCTTGCTCACGGCTTGATGAAGAATCGGGAATCCGTCACGGACTGTGCTGGATAGCTCCACATCTCGAATGGTGGCGAGAGGGCCTATCTTCAGTCCCCCTACGCGGTCACCCTCAATGTACCGCAGTCCGGGGATATGTCTTAAGGTGACGACGGTGTCAGGCGGATCTGCACCACCGCGTTTCATGTCGTCAAGTAGTGATATGCCGCCCGCCATGATGGCGGTCCTCCCCCTCGACGCCAACGCGGCGGCGGCATCCTGCAGAGTAGTTGGCTCCACAAGATCGAATTCGGGCAATGTGCGATAGAGCATGGATCACCTCTCCTCCCGTGGATCGCGTCAACTCGATCAGCGAAGTCGAGGAGACAGGCGACGAGTGGGCTGTGATCAGCTCCCCGGCAGCGACGACAGGACTTGCCGCTGCTCCCCCCCTGGATTGGCCGGCTCCGAAGCCCTCCTTACATCACCCCCTCCCACGCGCTCTCTACGAGCCGGCTTGTTTCAGTGACATGACTTCCTATTCATTCTATAACCGGCCAAATGATAGAAGTAAACCACCCGTTTGGGTGATATCGAATGGAGGTTTCCAGTGGTATAGTGAAGCCAACGAGTGCTAATGGGGGATTTATCGGCTACTGCTTCCGGGGGAGCAAGCAGATGCTGTCGTGGTCATGGAAAACCGATCGTGAAGCACAGCAGGGACCCATTCCCGCCGCGCTTGAACACTCAGCCCTCGTACCGGCCGCTGAAGCCACGGACCTCATGACCTTCCTGGCCAAGCTCCACAAGACTACCGATATCGACCTCCTCCTTTCCACGTATGTATCAATCATCGGAGGCTTCGTGCCGGCGCCGGCGGTGGCCATCTACTTGCTCGATGCCGATACCGGCAAACCCACCAAGCTGGCCGCCCACTGCATCGACGGACAGCACTTCCCGAGCTTTCTTTCTGCCTACGAGCAGCATGGTCGCAAATGTGACCCAGTCTACTCTCGAGTGAGCAGTCAGTTGGAGACAACCACCAACCGGTTGTTGCTGAAGAGGGACATGTGGGTGCATCATCCCTTCCATCGTGTGCTCTCTGTTGGTTCTCTCCACCATATCCTTGAGGCGCCACTGGTGACATCGGACAAGGGATTGATGGGAACCCTCAATTTTGGGCGTCCGGCCACCCAGCCGCACTTCGACAACGACGATGTCACACTCGTAGACCGTATCGCCCAACACGTGTCCATCGCCATCGGCCATACCGCGGAACTAAACGAGCTTCGCGGTCGCGATGCGGCGTGGGATGAGGTGTTCGATGCCATCAACACGGGCGTAATGATCACAGATGGGCGCGGAGACATTCAGTTTCTCAATGTGGCCGCCCGACACCTATTCCAGCAATGCGATGTCGACGAGGAACTCAACGATTGTATCTCCGGAGCGCTTCGCAACAACTTGCAGACCCTCCGCCTGAGATCCACGCATACGGCTCAATGTCTGCAGCTTCCGCGCCGCTCGCTGAACCGATCCGCATACCTCACGATGAACTCAGTATTGGTGGGCCATAACCGTGAACTCGTGGCCACTTTCTGGTACCAACCGGGTCAAGACCCCAATTTCGAGTACTTACACGACCTCCTTACCCCACGCGAGATCAAGGTGTTGGAGCTCCTTGCGCAAGGAATGGAGAATAAGCAGATCGCGGAGTTCCTGACCGTTAGTCTGGACACTGTCAAGAGCCACCTCAAACGCATCTTCTCCAAGATGGGCGTGGCCTCGCGCGCTCAGTTGTTGAGCCAGGTGTTTTACCAGTCATAGCCTCTGAAACGGCCTCATCGGCCGGCTTGTAAGCCTCGCCGGGTCCTCCTGCAGCGGGGCACTTATGTATGCCTTTCTCCCCCTCCCCCATCCTCCATTTCTTCCTTGACAATCACCCTAACGAGTAATCGACGGGTCATATACCTCTACCTAGAATCCAAGTTAGGCAGGGGCGAAGAGCTTGGCCGAGGGGAGCCGGTCTAGATCCCGCCGAAAGGGGAAAACGATGTCCTTTTCCTACAACTCTTCTTAGCCGTCTCGGGCGCCGTGGCATCGGGGGGTCACGGGACACCGAACTCAACTTCAGCATCCGCAGTTATATCCAAACGTGAACTCATGGGGGGAACACATGGCTTACAAGATCGGTATCGATGTTGGGGGAACGTTCACCGACTTTCTTCTGATGGAGGACGACGGCAGTCTTGAGGTTTACAAAGCCTCCTCCACCCCGCAAGATCCGTCCGTCGCCGTACTCAATGGACTCACCCAGATGGCCGAGGCCAGGAATATCAACTTAGACCAGTTCCTACCTCAAGTCTCATTGGTCGCACACGGCACCACTATTACCACTAACGCCGTACTAACCGGCAACGTCGCCAGAACCGGCCTCGTGACTACAGAGGGCCACAGAGACTGGCTCCAGACCCGACGTGGGCTCAAGCCCAGCTGCTACGATCCCAAAGAGGGCCCGCCCGAACCGCTCGTGCCGAGAAAGTTGAGGAGACCGGTCACAGAACGAGTGGCACATGACGGCACCGAGCTTATCCCGTTGAGCGTAGGCGACATTCTTGACGCAGCACGCATCTTCAAGAAAGAAGGGGTCGAAGCCGTTGCCGTCTGCTTCCTCCACTCCTTCGTGAACCCGGAGCACGAGCGTGAGGCCAAGAATCTCCTGGAGAAGGAACTCCCCAACGTCTACGTGTCTACTTCTAGCGACGTTCTACCTCAGGTCCGAGTGTACGAGCGTGGCTCTACCACCGTATTCAATGCTGCAGTTGGACCGGTGCTTCGTAGCTATATTGGCAACCTTCTTGGCAAACTGGAAACCAACGGATTCCAGGGCATCCTGCTTATTATGCAGTCCAATGGCGGCATGATGTCGCCGCAGGTGGCCATGGATTTCGCCGTGAACACCCTGCTCTCCGGCCCCGCCGGTGGTGCTACCTCGGGCGTGTATTTCGGCGACATCCACGACTGCAAAAACGTCATCACCATGGATATGGGCGGAACATCCTTCGATGTCTGTCTCATCCGCGAACGCGAGCCTGAGATATCAACGGAACTCGATGTCGCTCTGTTCCGCATGGCTGCACCCTCCATAGGCATTCATACGGTGGGTGCGGGCGGCGGCTCCATCGCCCACGTTGATCACGACGGCATGTTCCGCGTTGGCCCAAAGAGCGCAGGCGCCTTCCCCGGACCGGCTTGCTATGGAACCGGGGGCACCGAGCCCGCCGTGACTGACGCAGACCTGCTCCTTGGTTATCTCGATCCGAACTACTTCCTGGGCGGAGCCATGAGCGTCAGCCCAGAACTGGCACGTGAAGCATTCGATACCCACGTATGCAACAAGCTCAGCCTCAGCGAGGAAGAAGCAGCGTGGGGTACTTACAAAATCGTGAACAGCAACATGGCCCAGGCCGTTCGGGTGACATCTATCAACAAAGGTTACGATCCGCGCTCTGCTTTCTTGGTCACGGCCGGCGGAGCCGGCCCCGTCCACGCCTGTGCCATCGCCGACGAACTCGAGGCACCTATGATCCTAGTGCCGAAGATCTCCTCGGTCTTCTGCGCCACAGGGATGCTGATATCCGACATCAAGCACGACTTCGTCCGCGTGGTCCACATGATCCTGGACCCCAAGAATATGGACGTACCGGCTTTCAACGCTCGCGTACAAGACATGCGCAAAGAAGCTCTCGATGTGCTTTCCCGCGAAGGCATCTCCCCCGAAAAGATCCAACTGAACTACTGGGCCGACATCCGCTATGAGGGGCAGTTCAACGAGATCGCAACACCTGTGCCCATGAAGAACGGTAGTCGTTTTGCCTTTGGCATGCTGTCTCAGCTCAACGAGAACTTCAACAAGCGCCACGATGCGCTCTTTGGTTACTCGTTGCCTGGATTCACTCAGGAGCTCATGTCGCTCCGGCTGACCGCCGTTGGTGTCGTGGACAAACCTAGGTTCCAAGAGACCGGCTTCATGGGTGAGGATGCCTCTGCCTCCATCAAGACCACACGCAACATGTACTGGGATGGCGAATGGTTGACCACTGAAGTATACGATGGTCCTTCCATGGGCCGCGGCAACACTCTGGTAGGACCGGCCATTATTGAGGAACCTACCACCACAATCGTGGTGCCTCCCAACTGGCAGGTCACCTGCGACCGCTTCAGCAACTACGTCCTGAATCACGTCGGCATGAGCTTGGAGGAAAGCTTTGCCCGCGTGCGCTGACAGAGAGACGGTAGCTGGAGCAACAGCCGCTCATGAGCATTCAGATTCCTGGGATCCGAAACCTCCAAGGGGGGAGGCCTCATGCCTGATAGCACAGTGAAGACCGTAGACCCGATCCTTGCGGCCGTTCTCGATAGTCGGTTCAGCGCGATCGTTGACCTGGTGGCCGGCGCCATGATGCGCACTTCCATGTCTCCCATCTTCGCCGAAGCCCGCGACATAGCAGCAGCCATCTTCGACAAGGATCTCCGCCTCATTGCCCAACGTGACTGGCTTCCCGTGCTGGCCAGCAACTGCAGTGTAGCCATCAAGGAGATCGCCGAGTACTGGGAAGGTGAAGTCGAAGAGGGCGATGTATTCATCCACAACGACGCCTTCGGGCGCAACAGCCACCAGCCGGACGTGAACGTAGCCAAGCCCGTGTTCCACGATGGGCAAATCGCTTTCTGGGTGATGGCTAAGGGTCATCACGCAGACATCGGCGGCAAAGGTATCTGCGGGTACGATCCGAATGCGTCCACCTGCTGGGACGATGGACTTGTGCTGAAACCCGCAAAACTGTATCAAGCGGGCAAAATAAACCGCAGTCTCTGGGACTTCATCAAGTCAAACACCAAGCTCCCGGTCCTGGGCGAAGCCGATCTCAACTGCCAGATCGGAGCCTGTGTCACGGGCGAGCGGGCCCTTGTCGCCTTGATGGACCAATACGGCCATCAAGCGGTGGAGGCCTCTCTGGACACCATCATGGACGCAACCGAGCGCGGACTGCGGGCCAAGATCAGCGAACTCACTCCCGGCGTTTATTACGGAGAAAAGGCCATCGACGACGATGTTGTCAACCGCGGAATACCGGTAACCGTCAGAGCCAAAGTCACCGTGATGGGCGACGGCGAAATCGAGATAGACCTCTCCGATTCCGATCCCCAGGTCCCCTCATACATGAACAGTACCTGGGGCAACACCTACTCCGTCTCCACGATGGCAGTTCTGTACTTCATGCCCGGAGACACCAAGCGCAACGCCGGAGCGCTGCGTCCCATCAAACTAATCACCAAAAAAGGCACCTTTGTAGACCCGGAGTTCCCGGCGGCCTGCAGCATGTGCACTTGCTCTATGACCGAGACCATCTTCGAGGCCATCACGTTGGCGCTGGCCCAGACCAAACCGGAATGGGCAACCGCAGCCCACGGCAAAATGAGCCTGCACATCTCCACCGGTTTCAACCCTAACAACGAGAGGCCCTTCGCCACCATCGACTTCGCCACCTGTGCCAACGGCTCCGGGGGAACCGAGGGCTACGACGGCTGGCCTATGGGGGGCCCTACGCACTGTATGGGGCAGTTGCGCAGCCCGGACCCGGAGATCATGGAGATCGTGCTGCCGGTCATCATCTGGCAGCTGGAGTTGACCGGCGGGCGTGAAGGGGCTGGGAAATACCGGGGCGGAGTGGGCGCCAACTACCGTGTTGAATACACAGCAGACGCCACCGCAGTGGAATGCGGCCAGGGACACGCCGACTGGGCAGTCCCAACCGGCCTCTTTGGCGGCACCAGTCCCATCCCAAACGCTCCACGGGTGCTTCGGAAGGACACGGGCGAGCGTGTGCGCATTCCCGTCAACACCTTCTGGGACATCAAAGCTGGGGACATCTACGAACAAGACATGCAGGGCGGCGCCGGTTGGGGCAACCCCTTCGAACGTAACCCAGAAAGCGTTCTGAAAGATTTCTTAGACGAGTTCCTCACGGCGGACGACGCACGTCAAATCTACGGCGTAGTCATTGATGAAGCAGCACAAAGTATTGATTGGACGGCGACACACGCCGCAAGAGCAGCCGGTCCCGAAAAAGGTCCCGGAAGATAGCTTGTGAGTAAAGACTGGACAGAACGGCGGCAGGGGCCTTTGGCCCCCGCCGCCCCCACAAAACCGGAGACACCGATGAGGATCTGGTGCCAGCTTCCCATTAGTATGCCTGAGACCCATCCGGCATATGAGCCTTACTACGCGCTATTGCGGGCGGACTACGACAAGGTGAAGCGCCCGCAAACAACGGTTGCCATCAAAGACGTTCCCACTGGTCTCGCCAGCCCTGACGAAATCAGCTTCCTCGGTAAGCGATTTACAAATGATCGCGAAATCCTGCATTCCATGCTTCAAGCAGAGCATGACGGTTTTGATGCCATCGCGGGTGCGTGCTACTTCGACGGCGCCATTCGCGCTGCCCAGCAGATGCTATCCATTCCTGTGGTTGGCCCGGCTCAAGCGTCGATGCAACTGGCCGCCTTGCTTGGCACCCGATTTGCCACCATCACCTCGGATCCTCGTTGGATACCCCAGATGGAGGCGTACATCAGTGAAGTAGGGATGCGTGAGCACGCCATCATGCACAAACCCATGCGTGCCGTTGCCCTGGCTCCGGATGTCTTTTTCGGGTGCCTGGGGGGCGACTACCAACCGGCGGTGGACGCCTTCTGTGAAGTAGCAGCAGGCTGCATCCAAGACGGTGCAGACGTTCTAATCGTGGGCTGTGGGTTGCTTTCTCCCATGCTTACAACCGCAGGACTACACATCATGGACGGGGTGCCGGTCATCGATCCCATGCTGGTTTCCCTGAAGTACGCAGAAATGCTGATCGACTATCGCCGGGCCGGACTACCAACGAAAGCTACAGCCGGGCTCCTACTGACATGACAACGACAAAACAGGAGGTGGGGGACACTATGGCAGACAAAGCGACTGCTATTCCAGCCTGGAAGGCCAAAGAAGAACAGCTGTTCGAGACCGGAGCCGGTCTCGAGATCAAGGAACTCTACACACCGGACGACATACAAGGATTTGACTACAATCGGGACTTGGGCGTTCCAGGCGAGTATCCGTTCACCCGCGGTCCCTATCCGGGCATGTATCGCGAACGCATCTGGACGCGTCGGTTCCAAGTGGGATTCGGAACTCCGCAAGAGACCAGCGAGCGTATCCGCTACCTGGCAGAGACAGGAGCCAACGGTTTCGTCATCACTATCGACCTGCCGACTTCCTATGGGTTTGACTCCGATGACCCCATTTCCCGGGGCGAAGTTGGCGTCACGGGAGTGGCAATCAGCACGCTGGAAGATATGGAGACCCTCTACGAACACACCTCGCCCGACAGCGTGTCCTACGCCCTCTCCATCCGTCCACCCGTCTCGGCGGTGACCTTGGCTATGCTGTGCTGCGTGGCTGAGAAACGGGGCGTATCGCTGGACCGCGTGGTGGGCACCCAACAGAACGATCCCTTCTACCAGATGAGTGGCGGGCCCCTGCAGACGCACACCCAGTTCTTCCCACTCGACGGGATCCTGCGCCTCACTATCGACAACATAGAACACATCTCTACCCGTATGCCCCGCCTCAACTGGATGGTCACTAACGGCTATAACCTCCGCGAAACGGGTACCGACGCCATTCAAGATGGTGCCTTCTCTCTGGCGCACGCCTTCGACATATTCCGCATGTGCTCTGAGCGCGGTCTGGATGTGAACGTGTTCGCACGACGCGCCTCCTTCTTCCTCTCCTGCTCCATTGACTTCTTCGAGGAGATCGCCAAGTACCGCGCCCTGCGCCGCCTATATGCCAAGACCATGCGCGAACGTTTCGCCGCCACCAATCCCGAGTGCTGGCGCATGCGTTTCTCGGTGCAGTCCGGCGGGAACACGCTGACTACGCAGCAACCGCAGATCAACATTATCCGCGCAGCCATGGAATGTTTGGCTGCAGTCTTCGGCGGCGCCCAGTCTGTGCACCTCTCTTCCTACGATGAGGGTCTGGGGCTCCCCACCGAGGAGTCGTCACGCATAAATCTGCGCACTCAGCAGGTCATTGCCTACGAGACCGGTGTTACCAAGACCGTCGATCCTCTCGGCGGCAGCTACTACCTAGAGAACTTGACCAACCGTATGGAAGTCGCCATCGCCGACAAGATGGCTGAAGTAGAAGAACACGGCGGGTTGGCCGAGTGTGTGCGCACCGGCTGGTTGGAGCGCCAGATCAACGAAGCCCGCTACAAGAACCAGCGCGACATCGACAGCAACCGTCGCCCGCTGATTGGAGTGAACCGTTACCGCATATCGCCCGAGGACGAAATCCCCATCAAGATTCACAAGATCAAGGCTTCCGAGTGGGGCGAGCGTCGGGCCGATTATCTGCGCCGTTATCGCGAAGGACGAGACCAGACGGCCTGGGCAGACGCCATGGCACGTATCGACCGGGCTTGGAAAGAAGGCGCCAACATGGTGCCGGTGATCATGGACGCGCTAAGGAACAAGGTAACCATGGGCGAATGTCACGAAGCCATGCGTCAAGCGCAGGGCTTCTCGTTCCGCAAGGGAGGAAGGTGAACGATGACCTCACGCAAGCGTGTACTACTCGCCAAAATGGGCCTCGACTGTCACGACACCGGCATTGCCACGGTGGCACAGATGATGCGCGAAAACGGCTACGAGGTCATCTACATGGGGCTTCATAACTACGCCGATGAAGTAGTCAACACGGCTATCGCGGAGGACGTAGACCTGATCGGGGTGAGCTTTCTTTCTGGACAGCATGAGACGCAGACGCGAGAGTTGCTGGATGCCATGAAGCAGGCCGAGCTGAATGTGCCGGTCATGTGCGGCGGCATCATCCCGCCCGACGACGCGCAGGCCCTGAAACAGATGGGAGTGGCGGATGTCATCGAACCGGGGACGTTGACCCCGGATCTCATGACGCGCGTATCCGCCATTCTCTCTTAATCCCACCGGCACGGAGAAAGCACCATGGATTGGACACTTGACGAGTACATCCGCCGCAACGGCGCCCGCTATCCCGATAAGCCCGGCTTCGTGATGGGCGAGATCACCCGAACCTGGGGACAGGTGGACGAGCGCGTGGATCGCTTAGCGCACGCCCTGCAACGCCTGGGCCTGCAGCGCAATGATCGCGTAGCCACGCTGATGCACAACTGTCTGGAGTATCCCGAAGCCTACTACGGCTGCGCGCGGGCCGGCATGATCGTGGTGCCCTTCAGTTATCGACTGACGGTACCTGAGCTACATGAGATCCTCTCCACAGCTGAGCCCGCACTCATGATCGTGGGGAGCTCCGACGCACACAAGGCCTTCGAACTGAAACAGCTACTACCTTCCCTCAAGCATATATGGGTGGTGGGCGACGACAACCAACCCGACGAGCACAACTACGAGGCGCAACTGTCAGCCTCACCTCCCACTCCTGTCTATTCACCCAACAGCCAAAACGATACCTTCAGCATCTTCTTTACCAGCGGCACCACAGGACTGCCCAAGGGGGCCATGGTTTCCCATCTCAATCTGGAGGCCAACGGCTTCAACCAGTTCGTGGCCGACGGCAGCCATCACGAGGACGTCAACCTCATCGGTACCCCCCTATATCACATGGGCGCCGTGTTCATGTCCGTCACCTACACCATGCTGGGATGCACACAGGTGGTGTGCGATAGGTTCAATCCCGATATATGGCTGCAGGCGTTACAGGAACACAAGGCCACTGTAGCCCTGCTCATACCTACCATGATAAATACTGTGCTCAACTATCCCCATCTGGGCGATTTCGACCTATCCAGTCTCCGCCTCATCTTCTACGGCGGAGGCCCCATGCCACCTGCTGTGCTGCGTAGAGCCCTAAGCGCACTGCCGTGCGGCTTCACGCAGGGCTACGGGCTTACCGAAACTCTGGAGGCTACATTCCTGGTGACATCAGACCACCAGATCACTGATGACGATGAAAAGAAGCTGACACGTCTGGCCTCCGCCGGCCGCGAGGCCACCGGCGCCGACGTCCGCATCATCGACGACGACGGCAAGGCTCTAGGAATCGGTGAGGTCGGAGAGATCCTCGTCCGCAGCCGCTCCAACATCTCTGGATACTGGCGCAATCCCGAAGAGACGGCGGCCGCTGTGAGCGGCACCTGGTTCCACACGGGAGACGTCGGCTACCTGGATGAAGACAGGTATTTGTTCGTGGTGGATCGGAAGAAGGACATGGTAGTCAGCGGCGGTGTCAATATCTACACCAAGGAGATCGAGAGCATCCTTTATACGCATCCCGCCGTACTGGAGGCTGCGGTCATTGGACTCCCAGACGATCACTGGGGCGAGGTGGTCACAGCCTGCGTGGTGACCAAGCCCGGCCGTACAGTAACCGAGGAAGACGTAGTGGAGTTGTGCGCCTCCACCCTTGCCGGCTACAAGAAGCCGCGCCTCGTTTACTTCGTGGATGAGCTACCCAAGAATCCTAGCGGAAAGATCCTGAAGAGAGAGCTACGGACCGCTCTGACGGCCCGTTAGACTGTCGTCCCCCACGACGACGCCCGCCCCCGCCAAACCCCGGCGGCGGGGGCGGGCTATTTCTTCTCAGTCCTCAAACTCGACCAGTGTATCGCCTTTGGCCACCGTCTGGCCGGCCTGGACCAAGACACTCTTGACTTGTCCGTCCCGCGGTGATTTGAGATCGTTCCGCATCTTCATCGCTTCCAAAGTCAGCAGCGGCTGACCCTTGATTACTTCCGCACCCGACTCCACCATGACGTCCACAACCATGCCCGGCATGGGCGTCTTGAAGGCGGCTTGTTGTGAGCGTGCACCCAGCGCACGTCCTCCGGCCAGTGCCTTGAGGCGCTGGTCCATCACCGACACCAGGAACGGCTCTCCTTCCACCCACACCTTCAGACCTTCACCGTTCACTTCGGCTATGCCCTCATAAGAACGGTGGTCCAGCAGTAGCGAGTATTGCGCAAAGGCACCCTTGGTAACGAAGTCGGCGGCCATGACCTCTCCGTCATTCACCCGTACACGCCAATCATTATCCGCCCGCTCCACTCCTACAAGATACTCGTTTCCGTCGACCGCCGCCGCGTAAGTCTTTGCCGCCGCGGAGGAACCAAACGTAGGCGAAGCAGTAGTTCCCGCAGGTTCACCAGCCATAGTTCCGCCTCCTCATGTCCCCATACACGCCGGACAACCACGGATCAATTCTCCCGTTCTGGCGACTAACATTGCCTTCTTGGCTTCCTGCCGCTCCTACACCAGCGGCCACAAGCACACCGGGACGTTGAGCCATGGGGCCACCGCCCTGCTCAGCGAGCAGCGCGGCCGCCACGGCCGCCACGGCCGCTGCGCCCGGGCGTTTAGGCACCTCATCAAGCCTGCGGTTGTCGACATATCCGGTATCGAAATCACCACCAACAAACCCCTCGTCGGTCATGACTTGACGGTGAAAGGGGATAGTGGTTTTGATGCCGTAGATCTCGTACTCGCTGAGGGCGCGACGCGTCCGCTCAATGGCCTCCGTGCGATCGGCGCCCCACACGATGAGTTTCGCTACGAGCGGGTCGTAGTACAGCGATACCTCCTGACCTTCTCGCAACCCGCTCTCTAGGCGTACCCCCGGCCCCGCCGGCTCCATCAGTAGCTCCACGAGTCCTGAAGAGGGGAAGAACCCCTCGTATGGATCCTCCGCACAGATACGGCACTCAATCGCCGAACCATTCAAGCGGACATCATCCTGCGTGAACCAGAGCTTCTCCCCCGCGGAGACCGCAAACTGCGCCTTCACCAAATCGATACCCGTGACCATCTCCGTTACCGGATGTTCCACCTGCAGACGGGCGTTCACCTCTAGGAAGTAGAAGTTGAGGTCTCTGTCAACCAAGAACTCCACGGTGCCGGCGTTGGTGTAACCGGAAGCCAATGCCGCCTTCACGGCCACGGCGCCCATGCGCTCGCGCAACTCGGGGGTCATGATGGCGGAGGGAGACTCCTCCACCAGCTTCTGGTGCCGCCGTTGGATGGAGCACTCGCGCTCATTGAGATGTACGGCGTTTCCATGATTGTCACAGAGGATCTGGAATTCGATATGCCTGGGTCCCACAATCTGTTTCTCAACAAAGACCGTGTCATCGCCGAAGGATGATCCCGCTTCTGCCTTGGCCTGCGTGAAGGCTCCGGCGAAGTCGTCTTCGTTATCCACCGTGCGCATGCCTTTGCCGCCACCGCCGGCAGCAGCTTTGAGCATGACCGGAAATCCCACTTCGCGTGCGAATGCCAGGCCTTCCTCCACATCACCGCACCCGTGGTCCATACCTGGAATCACCGGCACTCCCGCTGCCAGCATAGTCCTCCTGGCTTCGGTCTTACTCCCCAACATAGCCATCGCCCGACTATTGGGCCCAATGAAGATCAGTCCCGCATCTTCGCAGGCTGCAGCAAAATCGGGCCGTTCAGCCAGAAACCCGTAACCTGGATGAACCGCCTCCGCTCCGCTTTTTTTGGCTACTTCCAGCAATCTGTCGATGCGAAGGTAGCTGTCTGCGGGCAGCGGTCCGCCCAGACAATACGCTTCATCCGCATACCGTACGTGCGGCGCCAGCCTGTCTGCCTCAGAGTACACCGCCACCGATGCGATCCCCATCTCCCGGCAGGCACGCAATACCCGCAAAGCGATCTCGCCTCGGTTGGCCACCAATACCTTCTTGAACATGGCCGCCTCTCCCTCGTCTCCGCTCACAGCGGGATATTGCCGTGTTTCTTAGCCGGCAACGGGTCGTCCTTCTTCCGGGACAGCAACTCGAGGGCCCGCACCACCCGCGCCCGGGTCTCGGCCGGAGAGATAACGTCGTCCAGGAACCGCTTGTTGGCAGCACGCACCGGATTAGAGTGCTCTTCGCGGTATTCCTGCAGCAACTCCAAGCGACGTTGCTCCGGATCGGAGGCCGCACGGATATCGGCCCCGTAAAGAACATTGACTGCCGCCTCCGCTCCCATAGTGGCCAGCTCGGCCGTGGGCCATCCGAAGGCCTGGTCGATGCGCAGACTCTTGTGGCCGCCCATGGCCAGCATGCCGCCTCCGTAGCACTTGCGCACCACGATGCTGATCTTGGGCACCGTAGCCTCGCAGAGCGCATACAGCACTTTCGCGCCGTGATTGATGATTCCGCGGTGCTCTTGGTCGATTCCTGGGAAGTAGCCGGGCACGTCCACGAACAGAATGCAGGGGATGTTGAAGGCATCGCAGAAACGCATGAACCGCGCAAACTTGTCCGACGAATCAACCGTGAGACTACCGGCCAGATGAAGAGGATTGTTGGCAAAGATACCTACCGTTGTCCCGGCCAACCGACCAAAACCGATGGTCAGTTCGCCGGCAAAGTCTGGTTCAATCTCGAAGAAGTCCTCGTTGTCCACAAACTCGGCAACGAGGTCGCGCATATCGAACGCCAATCCCGGATCTACCGGCACCAAGTCACCGGCATTTGTCATGGGCCGATAGGGATCGTCTTGAGTCTCCACTCGACGTGGGCCCTCAACGTTATTGGCAGGCAGGAAAGAAACCAGTCTGCGCACCGCCAACAGGCAGTCCACCTCATCCGTTGCCACGTAGTCGGCGATTCCCGTCTTCTCGCCGTGGACACTCGCTCCGGCCAGGTCTTCCATGGTGATGTCCTCACCTGAGATGGTGCGGATAACCTCAGGTCCCGTGATCAACGCATGCGACGTCTGGTCCACCATGAAGATGAAGTCGGTCAGAGCTGCCGAGTAGATGACCAGTCCGGCTACGTTGCCGAATATCGCCGAGATCTGCGGCACCACTCCTGACGCGCGCACGTTCTGGTAGAAGATGTTGGGTGGACCGTACACCTCGCCCAAAGCTTCTTGGATGCGCGCACCCGGCGAGTCCATGAGGTTGATGATGGGGACCCCGCACTTGATGGCCAGATCGGTGATCTCGGTCATCATGCGCCCATGGAAGACACCAACCGATCCTCCCAACACCGTCCCATCTTCCGAATATACGCAGACCATGCGGCCATCAATGGTACCGTGCCCGATAATGATCCCATCACCGAGCACCTTCTTCTTATCCATACCGAACTCGTGCTGCGTGCTCTGAGCCAGTCGTCCTAACTCAACGAAACTGCCGGGGTCTAGGAGCACATCCAGCCGCTCCCGAGCGTTCAGCCGCCCATCAGCCTTCAGCTTCTCGTACCCTTTGGCCGATCCGGGAAGGTGCGCAGCCTCATTGGCCAGACGCATTTTCTCGGACAGTTCCTCCATGGTCGCATAGTTCGTCATGACGCCATCCTTGTGTAGCCAAACAACCCATTAGGCCGGTGGATCACACCGCACCCCAGCTTTCGATCTTGCCCTCTTTCTGCTCTTCGTACTGCTTGCGATAACGGTCGCGTAGCTCCCGTCGCAGCACCTTGTAGCCGCCCCCCATGAGTGGCATTTCCTCGAGCGGGACCACATCAACCGACTTCGGCTTCTTGTAGGAAGCCATCTTGTCTTTGCACCACTCGATGATCTCCTCGCCGGTGACGTTCTCTCCGTCTCTCAAGACCACTACTGCCTTGACCGACTCGCCCCATTTTTCATCCGGCACTCCCACCACAGCCACAATGTGCACTGCCGGGTGGGTCGAAAGCACGTCTTCCACCTCCCTTGGATAGACATTGGTTCCCCCAGACAAAATCATATCTTTCTTACGATCAATCACGTATAGGAAACCATCTTCGTCCACCTTGACGATATCGCCCGAGTACCACCAGCCATCGCGGAAGTCATCGGCTTCCGAATTCTGCCAGTATCCATTCCCCACCCCAGGACCGCTGATGGCAAGCTCACCGCTGCCCCCCGGTCCCACCTCATTGCCTTCGTCGTCAACAACTTTGGCCAGATAACCCCAACAGGCGCGTCCCACCGAAGGCAGCCGCACGGCAGTTGGACCGCTCACGGAGACTTCCTCCGGCCGCAACACCGTCCCCAGCAGAGCCGTCTCAGTGGTGCCGTATAGTTGAGTGAAGTGCTCTCCCAAGTACTGAGCTCCTTCGGCCAGCAGAGCCGCCGAGATGGGCGCAGCCGAGGTGAACCAACGTTTGAAGCTGGAGAAATCGGTGTTCTGAGCCTCGGGATGGTGGATGATGTTGGCCAGGAGCGTGGGACTGAATTGGCTGAAGTTGATCTTCTCCTGCTCGATGATGGGCAGCACCTTGGCCGGATCGGGGCTGCTCATGATGAGCGAGCACCCACGCGTGGTCGCCACAAGCGACAACCCCGTACCCCCGGACGTGTGCACCGGCATGAGCAGCAGCCAGTTCCAATAGGGACTGATTTCCAGTTCCGTCACCCAACTGGAAGCACTTGCCAACCAATTGCGGTGGGTGAGGGGCACACCTTTGGGACGCCCGGTGGTGCCGCTGGTGTAAATAAGCGTAACAACGTGATCCTCGGTGACGTCCACTGCAGGAGGATCTTCAGGCCCGTCCTGCATGAGGTCTTCTAGGCCAAAACCACTCGCAAGCGTCTCACCGATCCCTATGTAAAACTCCACCTGCGGCAGTTCGCTCTGTAGCGATTTCACCCTCTGCTCATAGATATCGGCATCTACTATGAACGCCCGCGATCCAGCATCATTGACCTGGTAGGTGATTTCCTCTCCAACGTACATGCGGTCAACGGGCGCTATTGCGAGGCCGGCCTTGGCCAATGCCAACAACGACAGCACGTGACCCGCACCCGTTCCCGTCTGGACGGATACGCGGTCACCGGGGACCAGGCCCAGTTTGAGCAGGTTGTGTGCCAATCGATTGGTGACCGTATCCAGCTCGGCAAACGTAAGACTGTATCCGAGCGGGAAGTATTTCCCGTACATGTCTTTCAGCGCGAGCCTGTCCGCATAATTGCGGGCTGCACGCGCCAGCGCTTCTCCTATAACCATGTGTCACCTCTCCTGCCGCTTGTGGGCTTCGTCAACCTGCCTGCGCGTCCCTATTGGGAGGTTGGAGCCCCGTCCGCCCGGGGACGGGGCTCCAACCGCGTGCCGTGGGGGCAACCTCTACGCTTCGCTCTTGGCCGCAGCCATCTCGGCCCGCAACGTCTTACTTGCCTCTACATCCACAGTCATTGTTTCCGGATCAATGACTATGCCATAGTCATTACGAGCACTCTCCAATGAAACGAGTTCGTCGATGACGTCCTCTAACACCACATCGGCATCACGTTCCAGGGGGTCACCCACGCCCGCCCCTCCTTGGACGTAATCGATGACCATGTCGCCGCTACGCAGTCGATACAACAGACGGGCCCGCACTTCTTCCTGAGTCTCGAGCTTGCCGTCGGCAAGCAGCAGAGTCTTGGAGTTGGGTTTCGGCAGCATGCCGCCTGCCGGCGCCGGAGCCACCCGATAGTCAAACGGTTCGGCTGCGTACGCAAGATGCATGGGCTGCGGATCAGAGTCGCACACCCACTCGTTGTGCACTCCCAGACCGCCGCGCCACCTCCCCGGCGCTCCTGAGTCGGTAGCCCACTCCCAACGCTTCCAGACGATCGGATAGATATTCTCCGCTACCTCGATCTCCGGGTAGAAGAGGGTGCCGGAGCAGATGGTAGGCCCATTGGTAGACCATCCGTCCACTCCCCAAATGGCGCCCGCTCCGCCCGCACATGCCTGGAAGTCAGGGGTGCCGTAGCCCTCCCTGCTCCTGGGGTCAATTCCGGAGAAGGCCCAGTAGTTGATAGAACCCCAGCCGGCAGGCGTCTCCTCCGGGGCGGCCTGTGCCAATGCATCCCACACAGCTTCGATGATTTGCTTGGCAATGAAATTCGTGCAGTTCCCGTGAATAGCGGGGTATTCTGCATGCGTGATGGTGCCGGGCGTGGTCAGAAGACTCACCGGTCTATAACAGCCACCGCATCGATACTGGATGCGCTTGCCTACCGACGTCATCAGGGCCATGTACACCGAGCTCGTGGTATTGGCGATAGGGCTGTTTACGTACACTGGTACCTGAGGTCCACTATCTCGGAAATCCACCACCATCTCGTCACCTTTGATGGTGAGATCGCAGATGATGGGCACCGACCCTTCCCCTCCAAGGATCTCGCTGCGATAGGTGCCGTCCGGCAAAGCCGCGATCTCCTCCCTCATGATGAACTCGCCGTAATTCAGGAGATCTTCGATGAAGATGGTCATCGTGTCCGCGCCATACAAGTCGTAGATAGCCTTCAGCCGGCGCTCGCCCACCCGAGCCGCACCAATCATCGACATAAGGTCTCCACGCTGAGCGCCTGGTATACGTACGTTGGTCATGATGAGATTGAATACGTCTTTGCGTTCCTTGCCGCCCTCAAAGAGACGAATCGGCGGAATACGCAAACCTTCCGCGTACACGTCCAGCGCTCCCGGGTTATAACCGCCCGGCACACCGCCGCCCGTGTCCTGCTGGTGAGCCTTGTTGGCCACCCACAGTACGTGCTCGCCTTTGCAGAACACGGGATAGACTATGCCCCAGTCCGCCATCTGGTTACCGGCGTCCATGGTGTAGGGGTCGTTGACCAGGAATACATCGCCTTCGTGTATGTCGCCTTTGAAGTACTGATCCACTGCCCGGACGCTAAAAGGCGTAGCTCCCGTCAATACCGGAATGTATTCGGCGAGCGCCACGAGCTCGTAGTCTTTGCTGACAATGGTGGTCACGAAGTCGTGCGCCGAAAAATACACCGGGGCGCGGGCTGTACGTTCCATGTTCTTGCCCATCTCGCGGGCAATAGTGAATACGGCGGACGTGAGTACCGTGAAATCTGCGGGATCGGTCCGCAGCTGGAAAGTCTCAGAGCCGGCCATCGCTTATCTCCTCTCCTTTCGTCGGTTAGGCATGCACCGACATGACGTAGTCACCGTACTCAGTCACGTCCAGTCGCCAACCTGGTGGGATAACGATGGTAGTGGTGGTCTGTTCGATAACGGCCGGACCTTCGACGATGTTTCCTACCTGCATGGCATCACCGTCGTAGATGAAGGTGGATACGAATCCCATCTTCTCTTCGAAGTACACAGACCGCTGGTTCTTGATGAACCGCTCGGCATCGAGCATGGCTGATTCATCCCTTGCCTTGCGGGCAGGAGGAACCACGTTCCCAAATGTGGCGAGTCGGAGGTTGATCATCTCAGTCTCCGATTCGGGTTCGTTGTATGCGTATAGTTCTTCGTGTCTGCGATGGAAATCTTGGACAGCCTGCCGCAGAATTGCAGGTGTGAGATCTGCTTCCGTAATCCCCAATTCCACCTCGTGGAACTGACCGAGATAGCGGATATCAATCGATCGACGGTAGTAACGATCGCGAGGAGCAATACCTTCACGATCGAGATAGGAATCTCCAAGGTTCTTCATGTCGCCGAAGATGCGGTTAAGCATGTCAACATCGGCGCCGTCGGTACGCGTCACCACAGAGGTCACCAGATCGTGACGCAGATCGGCGATGATGCTCCCGATCGCGCAGAAGATCGATGAGTTACGTGGCACAACAATTCGTGGAATGTTGAGCACACGGGCCAGGTCTGCAATGTGAACGGGGCCCGCACCACCGGCCGCTACCAGCGCGTAACGCCGCGGATCCTCGCCACGTTGGACGGAGATCTCAGAGATGGCGTCGGACATACTGTGATCAATGATCTTCCGCATGGCCCGCGCAGCATCTACAACGGAAATCTCCAGCGGATCCGCGATCTTGCTCTTGATGGCGTTCTCGGCCAGCTCCTTGTCTACGGTCATCTTGCCGCCAAGGAAATACTCCTCATCCAGGTAGCCCAGCACCAGGTCGGCATCGGTACTGGTTGGCTCTGTACCGCCCCGGCCATAGCAGGCCGGACCCGGATCTGCACCGGCGCTGGCGGGCCCCATGTGCAGCACGTTCATACTGTCCAGCCAACCAATGGAGCCACCGCCGGCACCGATAGTGTGCACGTCCACCATCGGAAGGCGCAGATGGTACACCCCACCTACCGCCGTCTCGAGCGCAGTCGCAGGTTTCTGGTCTTTGATAAGGGCAACATCGAAACTGGTGCCCCCCATGTCGCAGGTAACGCAGTTATCTATCTTGAGCGGGGCCGCTATATACGCCGCCGCGGCCGGCGAGCAGGCCGGTCCGGAGAGGAGCGTCCGTGCCGCCTGTTCCATGGCGATCTCAGGGAACATCACTCCTGCGTTGGATTGAGTGATCAGCAGCTGGCCGGTGAACCCATACTCGTCCAGCGTCTCCATCATATGAGTCAGATACTTCGCAAGAGCCGGCCCCACATAAGCCGAGAGCACGGCCGTACTGATACGCCAGTACTCGCGAATCTCCGGCTGGATATCACAGGAGCCGATTACGTAGACGCCGGGCATCTCCTCACGACAGATCTCCACTGCCCGCTTTTCATTCACTTGGTTTTTGAAAGACCACAAAAACCCCACCACAACCGCCTGCACTCCCTGCTCCAGGAAGTACCGGCAGGCTCCTCGTACCTGTTCTTCGTTGAGCGGCATCATTACCGATCCATCCCACTTGACCCGCTCCTCAATAGGCACACGCAAATAGCGAGGCGCCAGTGCCTTGGGCTGTGGCACTGTGTAATCGTACGGATCCTCGCGAACCCCAAACCTAATGGCCAGGTTGTCACGGAAACCTTCAGTGCAGATGAGCCCAACCTTCGCCCCCGTCCACGTCAGCACCGTATTCGTGCTGACCGTGGTGCCGTGGCATATCCGCGAGACATTGGCCAAGAACCCTCCCAGATCCAGACCCTCCCTGTCCGCAGCCTGTCGTAGACCTTCTATCACCGCTCGTGATGGGTCTTCCGGCGTGGATGGCGTCTTCACAATGACGTAGTCACCTCTCTCATCCACAGCAATGAGGTCCGTGAAGGTGCCCCCCGTATCCACACCAACGACATACTTCATACTCCACCCCCCTCGACGTGTTTGGCATGTAACTGCCATGCGGCCCGGCACCGCAGTATCACCAGTCTAAGTAGTTTCGGTATACGTGACACCTACCCAACTGAGTAGTCTACCGGCGTTGTAACCAGTAATGCGTAGTTCGAGCCCATTTTCCCAAGACAAGAATTACCAATTTAAGTCTTTGATTTCGCATTTTGTGTGCAGGTCAAACATCTTTAGAATACAGAGTCAGACCTGCACAC
>JAAYZX010000035.1 GCA_012514635.1 Actinomycetota bacterium | reverse complement strand
GCAACGTTGAGACGGTGAGAGACGCCTGGTGGGAGCTGCTCGATTACCTCATCTGGAAGTACAACATGGGCTTCGTCACCGAGAACGGCAGAGTCAACTCAGTGAGCTATCCTACTGAGTGGCTCAGGAAGGTCGTCGAGGCAGGCGGACCTGATCACTACTAAAGAGAAACCAAACCTCGTATAGCGGTGCGGTGTGGCGCGTCGCACTACACCGCTACGCATCGCATGACATCGCCCCGGCCCGCTGAAAAGGCGCCCGGGGCGATGCTCAAATTCACCCGAGGGGGGATGATGCGAACTTGATGATGACCACGAGACGCACGATTTCACGGCCGAGGCTGCTGCGTTCGCTTGTGACTGTTGTGGCACTGGTGGCCTGCACCCTGACGCTGCTGGCGGCGGGCGCGACTGCGGCCGCTGCTGCCGCCCAGTGCATTCCCGCAGAGCTTCCAAGCGGCAAGGCGCCGAAGCCCACATCTTTCGCTGAGTTTCTCTCTCCCGAAGTGTGGACCGTCACGACCTACAGGGCAGAGGTGACCGCGGCGAGCGCCACCGGGCCGACGGCGCAGGTAAGCGAGGGCAAGCCGACTAAGATCGCAGCCACCATGTATGGCCGCGACGGCTGGATCGCCCAGGACATCATCTACCTGCCCGACGGCAAGGCCGACAGGAAGATCATCTATCAGCGCACGGCGGACGAAGGGCCCAACGAAGGGGTAATCTACTACTCGGGCAACAACGTGATCCTTACCAGAGAGACCATCGCCGTAACAATAGGCGACGATGGGAACGCCGTGGTTGTGAGAACCCTGACCAGCGCCGGCGGCGATCTACTGGAAGTGCACACCATCGCCCACGACGACCACGGATGGGAAGTGCTCCACACTGTTGCCGATGCCGCCGGGCTCGTGACCCAGGTGATTACGACCGTGCGCAGGGAAGATGGTAGACCGACGCTGATCGAGGTCCGCGACGGCGCGGGTGCTCTGGTGTCGAAGACGACCAGAGCCTACAATGATGCAGGCGAGCTGATCACAGAGACTGTGTGGACGCCTGAAGAGGTCATCATATCGACCTTTGAGTCGGATATCGATCATAACTGGATCGTGAAGCGCAACTACCGCGTAGTCCCTGTCGAAGCTGCCGTCGGCGGCCAAGGCGCCACCAAGCAGGAGCCAATTGACGTGATCTACCGCGAGATCTCGGCATATGGCTGAGGCTAGAGCGCCAGTCCTCTGGAGAGGACACACACCTCGCACTCGGGAAGTTCAACTCTGATGACGTCACAGGCCGGCTCGCCCACAGGCAGCCGGCTTGTTGTTCCGTCGATTCCCAGCAGCGTGAAGTCTGTCGTGCCGGGGTCAGCAGCGCTGACGGCATCGACAGCATCCAAGGCCAGTTCGATCCAGGCCCCCTTCGCCCGCGACGCGTTCACTACCACATAGGCGACGCCGTTCCCGCAGCCGGACACACGCCATGCTGCCACCTTAACTCCAGAGGAGCACGCAACAACCCCCTCTGAGTCCGCAAACACGCCTCCGCCGAAGAGCGGCGTGAGCCTAGCCCTGAGCGCCACGGCAGCGTCGACGTAGGCACGTTCGCTCTCGCTCAGCGACGTAACCTTGTCCATGCCAAGCCAAAACACTGAACCCAGCATCAGCGCCCTGTTGAGATCGGCGTGGAGTCGCGCCTCTCGGGCCTCGCCCTCCAGATTCCGCCTGGGGTTCACCATGTTGACCTGAACATACTCTGGGAACGTGTACTTGTACATGTTGTAGAACTCATCGTAGTCTTCGCCGTTCCATGTGAGATTGCCCCACACCCACGAGCCGTACACATCGCCGCAGTTCTCTATCATCAGAAACGCCCTGGGGTTGATCGCCCTGATCTTCGTCAGCACCTCATCGAGGACTCGCATGTAGCCCTGGTTGAACAGTCCGATGTCGGTGTGGGAGTGTTCCGGATCAAAGCATGCGAAAGGCTCTGCCGAGCCCAGCTGGTCGAGGTAGATCCCGGTGGCGCCGTAGCTCCTCACCATCCATACCGCTGTATCGATGAGTCGGCGCTGCCAGGCCTGGTTGGACGGGCATAGCACGACGAACTCGTGCGGGCCGTAAGTCTCGTGGTACATGCCGCCGGCGGCAGTCTTGATTGACCACGGAATCCCGAGGCGCTCGAAGAAGTCGGACTTGATGTGGAAAATCCGAGAGTTGATGTAGAACGTTACAAACCCGCCACGGCGGTTGACATAGTCGCAGCCTTCGGCCAGTTCCATGCAGGAGCCCAACTCCATGTCGGGATGGTACTCGGGATAGTCCTGGTCGAATCCGCTGCGGTTCCACGAGGCGATGAACATATGACGCATGCCGTACGTGTCCATGCCCTCGTCGAACATGCGCGGAATATCGGCAAACCTGTTTTGGATCACACCGTTGCGCTTGAAGTTGTAACACTGGTTTAGCACGCTCTCGCTCTTCAGAAAGCCCGGGTTGGGCCTGATGCTGACAACGCTGTCAAACCACCGGCGGTAACGGCGCGCGCCCCAGTGCCAATCCTCGCAGCCCACAGCCAGTCCATACTGGTGCGACTGCCAGCAGGCGCCCGGGGCTATGGCTGTGTACTTGCGGAGGCCCCAGCCCATCCAGGGGTCCGACGGTCCGCCGGTTTCTGCCCTGACACCGGTGACCAGGAAATCCGGGTCGTACGAGCTGATGTACATGGCATTGGCGTCGTCATGGTAGTACATCCACTGCATTGAGGCCAGGCCGCAGTAGTTGATCTCGCGCCAGTAGCACCCATCGGCGTCGTCGCGGTGCACCGCAGCCCGCCAGAAACTGGCGAAACGTTCCGACGCATACTCGCGAACCGGCGCCACAGTCCGCTCCCCGGCATGGTGGGGGTAGAGGAACACGTCGTCTTCCCACGACTCACCAAGGTAGAAGCCGCGCACGTAAGGGAAGAGCACGTCTACCACGGTCAGGTCGGTGCTGTCATTCACCAGGCT
>JAAYZX010000034.1 GCA_012514635.1 Actinomycetota bacterium | reverse complement strand
TTCCGCTTGTGCCGGTTTGCAGGGCTTTCTAGGCTTTCTTCTCTGGTGGGTAAGCAAGAGGTAAGCACGAGGACGGGTTTCGACCCGTTTTCGTACCTCACCGAGGGAGGGAGGCAATCGTCACAGACACCCGCGCCACAGTCCGAGAAAGACCCTCGATTCCAAAGGAAGGTTAGCATGTCTTCGACCGCAACAGACCTCGATCAGATTCTTGATGAGACGGAAGACCACTCCACGATAACCGGCACTGAAGCGCTCACAAGTAGCTGGGTACTTCTCTCCCGCGTCCCGAAGAACGACCCGCTCTATGCCCGTTGTGCGGCCTTACAGACCGTGCTAGACGCGCTTATCCGCGCCGAAGAGTGGCAGCCCTCGACTGACTGAGGGTTAGTCTTCACCGCTTCCCGGCCCCGTTCTGCAAAGACAAGCGCAGGGCGGGGCTTTCTTCTTGGCGTAAAGGGTTCCCCTGGGGTTTGCTTGTGGCGGGTCCGAGTACGAGCAACCTCCCCCCGGCCGGTCGGCTGCGCCTCTTCGCCTTTCTCCCCCGTGGTCCAGCCGTTGTGATCGCTCCATAGGCGGGCTCAAGACCCGGCTTTTAAACCGCGCCTCTTGTATGTATGTATGTAGACCCTGCCCCCTCATATTATATTTTCCAGGGTTCTGCACTATGCACATATTTTATGCAATAGTTGTCGAGGCGCTTTTGGACAGCTTTTCCAGGGCCTGCGAGACAACTTCCCTTTGCTGTAGCCAAAAGAGGGACTTCAAGGCGGCTTGCGAAATATACGTGACCATGTAGCGTGGTTGCATAGTAATGGTATGACCATTATACCAATGCCCCTACGCAAATCCCCACTGCCCTGAACCGCCAAGACGCTGCTGCTTCCCCTATACCGGGCTGCGAGTTATGATGCACGTAAGTGGACCCTGGATGTGGGAAGCCCAGTCGGTCCTTTCGCTCCTAAATCTGCTGCGAGAACTGCTTCGTCAAGACCTCTTTGCAGGCCATCGGTAGTCCGTTTGTCTAACGGAACGCACTTCTACCAAAGGGAGGGACGAGAAGATGTCAAAAGAGACTGCGCGAAGCATCTGAGCAGGGGTAGATCGTGGCCAAATATTACAAGTCACGCCTCCCTGAACCCACTGTGTATGTCCAAGAAGAAGGTATGTGGCATAGCTATGGGTTTGGCGGGCTGCTCAAGCAGAAGCGAGGCACCATTCCCGAGGGTATCCTCAATTACACTGACGAGATCAGCGAAGACGAGGCAAAGGATTGGATTCGTCTGCGCGTTGAAGAGGCAGAGAGGATTGCAGCCGCCCGACTGACAAAAGCTCGTAATAACGCGGCAGGTCAAGCGCCCTCAATCAAACAGGTCATTCAACAAAAGGCCAGGGTTGTCGGCGCTGCGGCCCTAAGCTTCATCGCCTTCACAGCCGCCGTGTTCCTCATGATCTCCTTTGTCGAGGGTGAATCACTTGACTCCATTCTTGGCGGCTTCGGTACCACAGGATTCATTGCCTTAGTAGTAGCACCGTTTACGGTGGGCGGATTCGTATTTGCGATGACATGGCATTCTAGACCTGGCTGGGGAGATGGTGCTCTGTTCGGCCTCGGGTTGGCGATGCTCGGCTACGCAACCTCCTCTGCTCGCGCAGGCATTCTTGTCGGGCTCGCTAACGCGCTGATATCAGGTGCTCTGGCCGCAGCGCTAAGTGGTATCGGGGGCGTCATCGCGGTTGCGATCTCCCGCCTCTTGCTGGCTCCTAGCCGTGCGACAAAGGCAAGAACACTCAAACCATGGCATGTTGCAGCGATCCTCTCCGTGCTGCTAGTTTTCTCGGCAGTCGCGGCAGGCATAGTGCTGTTCTCGGAGGACGATCAGGAAGCTCAAAAGGAATGGAATGAAGCCGTGCGATTGGCCGAGGAGGGACAAGCCGCTGAAGAGCAAGGAAGAGTCGAGGAAGCCCTCGCGCTCTACTCCGAAGCCATTATGGCAGAGCCCGGCTACGTTGGCGGCTGGAGTGGCAAGACTACTCTTCTACTTGAAGAGGGCAGGTTTGAGGCTGCCCTGGGTTGCGCCGAGGGCTGGACTGATAGTCTTCCCAAGAACTCCTCATCCTGGTTCTACAAGGGCTATGCGTTGGAGGGACTAGGCAAGTACCAGGAAGCGATTGATGCCTATGAGACGTGCATCCTTTTGGACGAGGCTAACGGACGGGACACGGAGGAAACCAGGGATCGTAGGGACCAATGCCACGAGCTGCTCACGAATCCGGACAAGATAGCTGAAGACGAATACTTCGACACTGTAGCAAGCCCGATGACGAAGATTTATGAAGCAGACCAACTGATAGAAGCCGTTTTTGACAGTGAGAGCGCCGAAGAGGCCCTGTCCCTCCTGACCCAATACTGCTCATGCCTGGATGATTGCCTGGAGGACATCCTTGCTATCGAGGCTCCCGCCCGCCTGGTGCCCGCCCACGCTGTCCTGACCAAGGGAGTTCAGAACCTGAAGGCTGGTGCACTGGGAATCTCGGCCGCTCTCCAAAGCGGAGATGCTGACGCCTTTGATGAATCGTCCGACACGCTATTGCAGGGCTCGGACGCGGTGGAGGCTTACCGGGAACTAATGCTTGACGAGTTGAGCAAATGATTTGGTGCAAGTCATTCGGACAGCCTTGGTAAGCCTCCTGTCAATTTGGAGGGAGTCAGTTTGGCATCAACACCAGTAGCTTTCTCCTAGCTGTGAGTGTGCGAGACCGTTCCCGGCTGTACGCCGTCATGCCAGATACGCTTCCACCCTGCCGTGGTGTAAATCCAGAGTGACCCGCCATCTGACGTATAGAGACTGCCGTACTCGCTGGGGGTACTAGTGGGACTACCCGAACCAGATGTAAAGGTTGCTCCGTTGCTGAAGGCCAACGTATTCTTGATGGTAACTGTCGCTGGATAGCTGGTGCTGCCTAAAAAGATGTTGCCGGTATCGTCCGATTCAATCAGCACTTCGCCTCCGACTAAGCGAAGGGTGGTTAGCATGGCATTAAGCAGAACATAGTTGCTATAGGCTACAAGTTTACCCTGCTCTGTGGCACCATAACCAGAGTCGTAACAAACACTTACTCTCTCCGCTACATGGTCAGTAGCAGAGTGGTTAATAACACGGATTCCGTAAGTAGAATCCAACGTCACTACATCTCTATAGGCATAACTAATGTACGCCTGTGCGCTTAATCCATCGTTATCCAGCAACAGTCGTGCGCCAGAAGAGGCTGTGGAGATTTCTATACCACTAGGGTTGAGAAGAATAGTGCTTGGTTCATTGCTGGCGTTCACACCGAAACCGTTGCCCGGCTGAACGGCGCTTGCTCCTGCCGCCGCGCCTGCATCTTGAGCCGATTGCCACGATGAACCGCTGTAGCGCCAGAGCTTGTTGTTATTGTCAGTCT
>JAAYZX010000033.1 GCA_012514635.1 Actinomycetota bacterium | reverse complement strand
GTCGTCCGCAACCGCTATCTGCACCGCCTCATGATCGACGGCGTGACCGTGGAATACAGGGCGGCTGACGGCGGCATCCGTGGGGCTCAGGCCCGGGTGATCGACTTCGACCGGCCGGAGGCGAACGACTTCTTGGCCGTCAACCAGTTCACCGTGTCTGAGAACAAGCGCACCCGTCGCCCGGATGTGGTGCTCTTCGTGAACGGACTACCGCTCGTGGTCATCGAGCTCAAGAACGCAGCCGATGAGACCGCCACCATCTGGTCCGCCTTCAACCAACTCCAGACCTACAAGGCCGAGATCCCCACGCTGTTCGAGACCAACGGATTGCTGGTGGTCTCCGACGGGCTCGAGGCCCGGATAGGCACCCTCACCGCAGGCAAGGAGTGGTTCAAACCCTGGCGCATCCTGGGGATGGACCCCGACGTCGAGGCCCGCACCCCGCAGTTCGAGTTGCTTGCGCGGGGGCTCCTTGTCCCGGAGCTGTTCCTCACCATAATCAGGGACTTCACCGTCTTCGAGGACGACGAGGGGACGGTGGTCAAGAAGATGGCCGGATACCACCAGTTCCATGCCGTGCAGGTGGCGATCGAAGAGACGCTCCGCTCAGCGGCCCTCTCCCGAGATGACGATGACGCGACCGAGCCCGACACCGATGGCCTAGGCGACCTTCACGTCCTCCCCCAGCACCGGCGAGGCGGCAGCCCGGGCGACCGCCGCGTGGGCGTCGTCTGGCATACCCAGGGCTCCGGCAAGAGCCTCACCATGGCCTTCTACGCCGGGCGCATTATCCGCGAGCCGGCCATGCAGAACCCCACCATCGTGGTGCTTACCGACCGCAACGACCTCGACGACCAGCTTTTCGGCGTCTTCTCGCAGTGCCGTGAGCTCCTCAGGCAGCCTCCGGTCCAGGCCGAGAGCAGGCCTCACCTGCGCGAACTGCTCTCTGTGGCCGCGGGCGGCGTGGTTTTCACCACCATCCACAAGTTCTTCCCTGAAGAAAAAGGGGATCGCCACCCGACCCTATCTGAGCGCCGCAACATCGTGGTCATCGCCGACGAGGCCCATCGCAGCCAATACGACTTCATCGACGGCTTCGCCCGCCACATGCGTGACGCTCTTCCCGGCGCCTCCTTCGTGGGTTTCACCGGCACTCCCATCGAGCTCAAAGACGCCAACACCCGCGCCGTCTTCGGCGACTATATAAGCGTCTACGACATCCACCGGGCGGTAGAGGATAAGGCCACCGTCCCCATCTACTACGAAAGCCGTCTGGCCAAACTGGCTCTGGATGAGGCCGAACTCCCCCACATCGATCCCGACTTCGAGGAGGCGACCGAAGGCGAAGAGATCGAGAAGAAGGAGAGGCTCAAGACCCGCTGGGCTCAACTGGAGGCCATGGTGGGCACCGAGCATCGTCTGGAGCTCATCGCCCGTGATCTGGTGGAGCACTTCGAGCAGCGCGAGGAGACTCTTGAGGGCAAAGCCATGGTGGTCTGTATGAGCAGGCGCATCTGCCTGGATCTTCATGACCAGATAGTGAAGCTCCGCCCCGACTGGTTCCACGAAGACGATGAGAAGGGGGCCCTGAAGGTCATCATGACCGGCAGCGCCTCCGAAGGCCCGCGCTATGCGGCCCACTCGCGCAACAAAACCCGCCGGGAGGTTCTGGCGCAGCGCTTCCGCGACCCCGCCGATCCTTTCAAGATGGTGCTCGTCAGGGATATGTGGCTGACCGGCTTCGATGCCCCCAGTCTTCACACCATGTATGTGGATAAGCCCATGCGCGGCCACGGCCTCATGCAGGCCATCGCCAGGGTGAACCGGGTGTTCAAGGACAAGCCCGGCGGCTTCGTGGTCGACTACCTGGGGTTGGCTACGGAACTGAAAGAAGCCCTCGCCACCTACACCGAGAGCGGCGGGCGCGGCAGCGCGACCATCGACCAAGAGACCGCCGTCGCGGTCATGCTGGAGAAATACGAGGTCTGCCAGGGTCTCTTCCACGGCTTCGATCGCTCGGCCTGGGCCACGGGCAGTGCTTCGGAGCGTCTCGTCCTTCTCCGCGAGGCCCAAGAACACATCCTCGCCCAAGAGAACGGCAAAGACCGTGCCCTCAAGGCCATCGCCGATCTCCGGCAGGCCTTCGCCCTCTCTGTGCCCCACGAAGAGACGAAACGCATCCGCGACGACGTGGGCTTCTTCCAAGATGTGCGGGCCGGGCTCACCAAACGCGCCCCCGGAGAGTCACGCACCGACGAAGAGCTTGACCAGGCCATCCGCCAGATAGTCTCCAAAGCGGTGCTGTCTGATGAAGTGGTCGACATCTTCGATGCCGCCGGTCTCAAGAAACCGGACATCTCCATCCTCTCCGACGAATTCCTCGCCGAAGTACGGGGCATGCCCCAACGCAACCTGGCGGTCGAGGTGCTCCAGAAGCTGTTGAAAGGCGAGCTCCGCACCCGCTCGCGCAAGAACGTGGTGGTGGCCCGCTCCTTCGCCGAGATGCTGGAGCAGACCTTGAGGCGTTACCAGAACCGCACCATCGAAGCCGCCCAGGTGATCGAGGAGCTGATCAAGCTGGCCAAAGACCTCCGCGAACTCGAGGAGAGGGGCGCGGCCCTAGACCTCACCGACGATGAACTGGCCTTCTACGACGCTCTCGAGACCAACGACAGCGCCGTGAAGGTGTTGGGTGACGAGACCCTGCGCGAGATCGCCCGCGAACTGGTGGCAGCCGTGCGGGCCAACATCACCATCGACTGGACCATGCGTGAGAATGTGCGCGCCCAACTGCGGGTGATCGTCAAGCGCATCCTTCGCAAATACGGTTACCCACCCGACAAGCAGGAGAGGGCGACCATCACCGTGCTCGAACAGGCCGAGGCGCTGAGCGAAGAGTGGGCGGCGGCGTAGGGCGGCTGCATGATTGCCGGATAGACCCAAGGAGTGACAGCGACCAATATCGGACTACAAGAGCCTGAATGCCCTCATGCGGCACATGCGAAATGAAGGTGGCCTCTCGATTGGCGGGAGTGCCGAGAAGATGGCCTTGGCACAGGTCGGGTACTTCATCCCTACAGGGGCTTTTCGACCTGACGCCTGCTGGCGATTGGGATAAGTAATAGAGAAAGCTGGAAGTCATCCATATGTGCAACGAGACCTTTCTGGACTTTTACAAGCGTCGGAACCAGATCGTTTGCCACTACTATGGCTCTCCTGATGGCTATGTGCCCATCTGGGGACTTCGAAATATCGATTTCGGCTCGATCACGGACTACTTCTTGCTGGTCGCCCTTATGACGCAACGCCTAGGCTCTCCGAAACGAGACACGTAAAGTCTGGTTAGGCAGTACCGAGGAGCCATCGATTCTAAGAGCCAGGCTGTGGGCACTGCCGGCATCGACGACGAAGTAGCGACAGTGATGGTTGGACTGCGCGACTACTGTGGAGCCTATGGACTTTCGCGTCCGGCCCCACTACCAACAGTTAGTGTGCCCTGCCCAAGGGAACATAATGCTCCGTCTGACAACAGGTGACAGGGTCGAGGGCGCCGGTACAGGGACCGGCTTAAGGAGGAAGTCACCAAGGATGCTATAATTCATCCTAGTAATGGAAGCCCGCGGCGACTGCGGTTGCTGCGGCTCAGCCGCCTCTTGGTGCCTAGATAGATGGCAGGGGTTTCGCTCGAATAGTCGGCTTATTTACTCCTTGAAACGCGAATCCACTCTCTAGGGTCGGGTCCTGAGGGTCACGCCCTGCCTCTGACAAGAGCTGTGAGGTTCGCAACCTCTTCAAACACGAGGGCCTCTGCGGATGGACCAACGCTTACCTTGAGTCCGTGGTAGAAGCAGCCGACGCTTCATGCACGGCGGTCCCGGGGTCGGGACCCATTCCTGTTAGGCAAGCGGCAGGCCCGAGAGCAATCCGGTGAGGAAATCAGTATGAGGATCAGCCAAGTCGGAGTACCGAGCGTCTGTCTGTCATCCAACGTCGATTGCCGGGGAGACCGCGAAGAAGCCGAGTTCATCGCGGTCCATGTTCCGGTGAAGATCGAGGAGCGGGCCGACGAAGATGGGCCCGTGGTCGCTCAGGTTCAGTTTCGCCGAGGGGCGCCTTTGGAGGGACAGACGGTCGAGAAGCGATCATCGGCCGGTTGGCTCCTATTCAGGATCCCGCGTCACCTTTGCCCCGAGGGTGGCTCCCTTACGCTTAGCGCGTTGGTGGACCAGGTTGTGCTCTGGGAAGAAGATTATCAAGTAGTGTGGCACGGCCGTTTTCCCAGGCTCGAACCGGCGATGTAGTGGGCATCACGGGCACCCGTTAGTGATCGTTCCCGGTAGGAAACTATCGGCGATCATGATCAGCATCACGGCGTGCGTGCCTTGTATTTGGATCCCCGACTTCCCGAGGGAGTTGACTACAATACGTACATAAGTTACAGTTTGTACGTAAGTCACTGATCGTTGAACATGTGGGGAGCAATCCATGACCAGCATGCCGATTACCGCTGCGCGTGACGACCTATCAGAGGTCGTCAATCGTGTCGCCTACGGCAAGGAGCGCATTCGCCTGACTCGTCACGGCAAGGATGTTGCCTGCGTGGTCTCAGTCGAAGAGGCGAGACTCCTTGACCTCATTGAAGATCGTCTTGATCTCTCTGACGCCCTTAATGCTCTTAAGGAGCTGCATGAGCAAGGTTCTGTCTCCTGGGACGACCTCAAAGCTGAGCTTGACGTCTAGCTGACGTCCATGGCATATCGGATTGAGGTCAGCCCGGCGGCAGCACGGCAACTGAAGAAAATCGATCGACGTGTTCTTTACCAGATAGCTGAGAAGATCGACTCGTTGGCATCTGAGCCCAGGCCACATGGCTGCGAGAAGCTCCGCGGATACGACAACCTCTACCGAGTGAGGGTAGGGAGCTATCGGATTGTCTATGGGGTTGAGGACCGATTGGTGGTGGTCGTAGTCCTTAAGGCTGGAAACCGAGCCGATATCTACCAGCGTATTCGCGAGAGCGACCTGGACTTTCTACGGAGCTTGATAAGCAAGTGACCTGCCGCCCAATAGCCGGTGGATCTACTGCCCCCAACCATAGAGGGCGCCTGGGACGGAAGCCTCGAGAGATCAGAAGCATCGAGCCGTAGGCTCACCCCAGGAGACGCTGTCGAGGAAAATGGAACGCGCGGGTGTGCGCGTGGCTGCCTGAGTCCGTACAATAGCAAGGTTGCTGGCGCTCGGATACTTCAAGTGTGTCGGCTGCGGGACGGGGATGAGGATGCCACGAGGCAGGGGTGGGGTGCGTGTCACACGCCCTGGCTGTAAGGCGCAATTCGTGCGGAAGGTGTAGTTGGTATGCTGCAGATACGGAACATCACCAAGAGCTACGTCACCGGTGATTTCAAGCAGGTAGCCCTGGATGATGTGAGCCTGGACTTCCATCGGGGTGAGTTTGTTGCCATCCTCGGCCCCAGCGGGTCGGGCAAGACTACTTTCCTCAACGTCGTGGGCGGACTGGACGCATACGACAGCGGCGATCTCATCATCAACGGTGAATCTACCAAGGGCTTCGCCGACAAGGAGTGGGACGCCTACCGGAATAACAGTGTGGGCTTTATCTTTCAGAGCTACAACCTCATCACCCACCTGAGCATCGTGGAAAACGTGGAGATGGCCCTCACCCTGAACGGAGTGCCGGCCGGTGCCAAACGCCGCAAGGCCGTTGAGGTGCTGGAGAAGGTGGGCCTTAAGGATCAGATCCACAAGAACCCTACGCAGCTGTCGGGTGGGGAGATGCAGCGCGTGGCCATCGCGCGCGCCTTGGCCAATGACCCGGACATCATCCTGGCTGATGAGCCTACCGGCGCCCTGGATTCGGCCACCGGCACACAGGTGCTGGATCTCATCAAGGAAGTGGCCGGGGATAAGCTGGTGGTCATGGTGACCCATGACGCCGAGGTGGCGGATAGGTATGCCGATCGTATCGTGCGGTTCCGGGACGGCCGCGTGATCGCGGACACCAATCAGAGGGAGGCCGAGAGCAGGGAGGCCGGTTATCAGCCCAAGAAGACGGGCATGAGCTTTCTCACCGCGCTCAACCTCTCCGGCCGGAACATCGCCACCAAGAAGTGGAGAACGGCGCTCACGGCGTTTGCCGCCAGCATAGGCATCGTCGGCATCGCCCTCATTCTCGCCCTCTCCAGCGGTTTCCGGGATAAGGTTAACGATTTCCAAAATGAGGCGCTCGCCGAGTTCCCGGTCATGATCGCCCCCAGCTCTATGAATGTGGACGCAGAGAGCATGGAGGAGATGCGGGGCGAGATGTCCTCTCTCATGACCGGCCAACTGGAGTACTCGGACGCGTCGGCGGTCTTTCCCTACAATCCGGCCGAGCATACCATCACTCACGTCAACGTCATTACCCAGGAGTACGTGGATTACGTGAAAGCGGTCGATCCGGAGATCTGCAACGGGCTGGGGTACCTACGTATGGTGGGGCTCAACCTGCTGCGGCGCACGGATAACGGTATCATGCCCGTCACCATCGCGGTGGGCTCTACCGCCTCCGCCGAGAACACGGGTTCCGCGGCGAACATGTCCAGCATGAGTGGGGCCGGGCTGACCTCATACCCGGAGGCCTTGGACGGGAGTTCTGCCTCCTACCTGCCGGAAAACTACGAGCTGCTGGCCGGCGCGTATCCGCAGGAAGACACCGATCTGGTGCTGGTGATCGATCACAAAAACCGGATCGATCAGGGCGTACTTGCCAACCTGGGATTCGATGTGGACGGCGTCGAAAGCATCCCCTTCGAAGGTATCGTGGGCACGGAGCTCAAGCTGGTGAGCAACGACGATTTCTACATCACCACTGATGCCGGCACTTTTGTCCCCGGTGCCGATTACGCTGCCATGTACGAATCGGAGAGGAGCATCCCTCTGCGCATCAGCGGCATCCTGCGCCTCAAATCTGGAGTGACGGTGGGCCTGGTGGGACAGGGCATCGCCTACAGCGAACGCCTTGTGGACCGCGTATGCGAGGAAGCCGCTGATTCGGCCATCGTGCAGGCCCAGCGGGGCGCAGACAACAACGTCATCACCATGCAGCCCATGGACGCAGAGACCAAGCGGGCCACGTTGGCCTACCTGGGCGGCGACCCGGTGCCCTACATGGTCTTTCTCTATCCTGCGGATTTCGAGAGCAAGGATGCCGTCCTGGATTACCTCGGCGCCTACAATGTGGGCCGGGCCGAGGAGGACACCGTCGTCTATACCGATCTGGCCTCCACCGTCACCGAAATGACCGGAGGCATCATGGACGGCATCACCATCGTACTGGTGGCCTTTGCGGCCATCTCCCTGGTGGTATCGCTCATCATGATCGGTATCATGACCTACATCTCCGTGCTGGAGCGCACCAAGGAGATCGGGGTGCTGCGCGCCCTGGGCGCGAGGAAGAAGGACATCACCCGCGTATTCACGGCCGAGACCTTCATCATTGGTACCTGCTCCGGACTGCTGGGCATCGCCATCGGTTACCTGCTCACCATCCCCACTAACATCATCATCAAGGATATGACCGATCTGGCGGGTGTGGCCAAGCTGCCCGTCCTCTATGCCGCTCTGCTGGTGGCGGTGAGCGTGGTGCTCACCCTCATTGGTGGGGCCATCCCCGCCCGCATGGCGGCCAAGAAGGACCCGGTGGAGGCGCTGCGTACGGAGTAGGAGGCGGGTGGCAAGAAGAGGTGTGGGAAGACTCTTGGGCCGTCCGACTCGCACTTGTGATTCGCGTCAGCGAACGATGCGGAACGTCACATCCACGGAAGAGCCGATCTGTAGCTGTCCGGCACTCACCGGGACGTTCGCGGCCAGATCCCCATCGTTGGCCCTCCCCTCGTAGTAGAGAGGGACGGGCGACACAGTGGACTCGCGCACCGCGATCACGTCCCCCAGCTTCACGCCCGCCGCGGTCGCCAGGGCTTCGGCCTTGGTCTTGGCCTTGGCCATGGCGGCGGCCAAGGCTTCGCTCGATGCTTCGGTATCATCACTCAGGCTCATCTGGAGCCCCGAGATGAAGTTGCCCCCTGCTTCCGCCGCAGCCCCGAGCACCTCGCCCAGGATGTCCACGTCGGTGACCGTGATCATCACCGTGTTGTCGGCCTGATAAAATTGGACTGACTGTTGCCCGGTCTGAGGATCGTACGTGTGGATTGGCCAGAGATTCAGGTTGCTGGTGCGGATGTCTTCCGCGGGCACTCCTTCTGTTTTCAGCCGGGCGATGAGCCCCTCCACATCACGCGAGTTGGTGGTGAGCGCCTCAGCGGCGGTTGCTGCCTGCGTCTGGATGCCCACATTGATCTCGGCCCTGTCGGGGGCGGCGAAGGCGTTGCCGGTGCCGTTGACGGTGATGGTGTCGATGAGCGTGGGGGAGCCGTCCGTGCCGGAGGAGGTCTGCGGGGAACCGGTGTTCTGGGTGGAGGCGGACGTCGCCGTGCACCCGGTCAGCGAACCCGCAAGCACCAAGGCCAGTACGGCCACTGGGATCACGGCCGGTAGGCGGCCCCAGTGCCGAGCATCACGAAGACGTGTCAAGAAAGCGTACATGGCCTCCTTCTTCCCCGTGCAACGAGTTCGCACGCGTACGTTGTTCATGGGTTGCGCAAGTGCGACGAGCCCGTCGGTGCCGAGGTTCCTGCCCCTGTGTGCTCTCCACCTCGAGGACGTAGTCATCTCCCGTTCGCCCCACGCCCGTGCGCACGCTTGGACGGTGACGAGTCCTATGGCCTCGACCACCGCGGCTTCGGTTCTGCGGGGGTGGCCTGCCGACTTCGGGGACCGACGCCTCAGTTCCCGGCAACATGACTTTACGATCTGCTGTATCGTTATAATACAGTGGATCATGTTTGAAACGGTCCCCACAAAGTCTTGTTAAGGTCTTGTTAAGGATTTGGGCGGCAGATGGGCGGAAGTTCTAAGTACCGGCAGCTCGATATCTCCGAGGTCATGCTTCTCGTTGCAGGCGACAAAGACGCGGCGGCGAGGTTGACTGAGCCCTGTGCCCTTGTAGGCCCCACGGTATTCACGTATCCGGGCAAGGGGCCCGTGCTGCTGTTCCTGAAATCCGACGGCAACCGTGTTCGCGCCACCGACGGCGGGAGCCTGGTGAAGTACCTAGAGAGTCAGGGCCAGGATCTGGCCGTCGACTCCATTCTCAGCCGCACGGTGTTCCACGCGGTTCGTGAGGTGGCGGGTATGGGAATGGGGAACGGAGCCGTGCATTTGGAGACGTCGGTGGAAGAGTTGACGGAAACTCTGCCGCAATTTGTGCAGACGATTATCGAGATCATTGGTCTTCGCCACTCCAAGTACAAGGACGCGCTGGTGCAGCTGTCGCAAAGGCACGGCGAGGGTGACTCCGGCCCCTGGGGGACATTTTAGCTCCCCAGGGGCCCTCCTCAATCCCAAGATCTGCGCAACTCGTGTTGCGAACTCGTGTGCGTTCGGCGCCGGCCGCAACGGCATCATGTTGGCCACAATGACACCGCAGCGATCGCAGCGGCACGAAGGCCTCTACTGTCGAGCGCTCCTTCGTTCGCTGCTATAGCTTCCCGGCGAGTATACGTACAGCGATCAACATGGGTTCCCACACAGGAGCGAACGGTGGCGCATAGGCCAGGTCCAAATCCAACATGTCTTCCACGGTCATGTGTGCGTGTAGGGCAGTGGCTACGGTATCGATGCGCTTGCCTGCGCCGGGCCCACCCACGATCTGTCCACCCAGCAGTCGCCCACTGCTCTTCTCGCCCAGGAGGCGGATGGTGATAGGAGCTTTGTCGGGGCAGTAATGGGAGCGGGTCATGGCATCGATCTGGATGGCAGCGTAATCGAGGCCCAGTTTTTCGATGTTTGCGACCTGCAGGCCGGTTCGTCCGACCTCCACTTCGCCAATCTTGGTGATGGCGGTGCCCAAGCAGCCGGGAAAAGTGATGTTTGCGCCCGCGATGTTCTGACCGGCCGTTCTGCCCGCTTTGTTGGCTACTGTGGCCAGCGGTACCCAGTCGGGGGCCTCGCTGACCAGATTGAAGGTCTCAGCGCAGTCGCCGGCCGCCCATATACCCTCTACGCTCGTGCGCTGTGTGCGGTCCACCTTGACCGACCCTCTTTGCCCGAGTTCCAGGCCGGCCTCGCGGGCCAGGTCGGAGTTGGGGCGGGTGCCGAGGCCCAGAACCACTATGTCGGCGGGAATGGTGTCGACGGTGGTAACCACAGCCTTGACGCGACGGGTGAAGCCGGACGCGGACCCGGTGCCTGCTGAAGAGTCCAGGGCTATGGTCTCAAGCGCCGTCATCTCTTCGGAGAGGCGGGTATCGATGCCCAGATTCCGAACCGCCTGGGTTACCAGCGTACCGATCTCCGGGTCCAATGTACGCATGACTTCAGGCGAGCGGCCGACCAGCGTCACTTGCAGTCCGCAGCGCAGCAGGGCTTCGGCCATTTCCAGACCTACGTACCCCGCGCCCACCACTACGGCGTGTTGCGGACGTTCCTCATCAACGAAGTGGCGCAATCTCTGGGCTTCCTGGAGCGTGCCCACCCCGAAGACGCCGTAGGCGTCGAGGTCGGGCAGATTCGGCCGCATAGGAGTGCCACCCATGGCCAGAAGTAGATGGTCGAATGATTCCCAGCCTTCCTCGACGGCGTCCGCTGTTGAGGAGGCAGATGCGGCAGGCGATACCTCTGTGCGCCCGACGTCATCGTTGAGCCTGCGGAAGGCCACGCGGCGCCCGGTCGGGTCGATGCTCGTGGCCTCGTGTAGGAGTTTGACCTGTATGCCCTGCTTACCGTGCTCTTCGGCGGAGCGCAGGACGAGACTGTTGATGTCGTCGACGACACGGCCGACGTAGAAAGGGATGCCTCAGGCGGCGTACGATACATACGGCGACCGCTCGAAGACGACGATCTCCATATTCGGGGCACTACGGCGGGCCTGAGCGGCGGCGCTCATGCCCGCCGCATCTCCCCCTATGATGACGAGTTTAGTAGCTGTCACGAACCCTCCTATTCTAAGGTGGCGCCGGGGGCGGCGGATGAGTCCGGCCCCAGCGCCGGCAGAGTTGTATCGGCCGGTTGTCCGGCCAACGTAGTGACCACGGATATTTCCGGGGGCGCGAGTAGATGCTTCTTCATCGCACATGGGTTGACGGTGCGGACAACGGCATTGCGATATTTTTCCGGGAATCCCGGCGGAAGGTGAAGATCTAGAATGTCCAAGGATGAGTGCTCCCGTGTGGCTGGGCTTACGAGTGCATGATAGCCGGGGAAGCCATGTGTCAAACCCCGGCGGCTGCAGCCCATGGGACTTTGGCCTCATGTGCAAAATCCAACCTAAGTCCTATATGCCTTCCCTGGACCCTGCCGTAAGCTTGGCGTCACCGGGGCCTGTTGTCGCCGGGAGGAGCGTGAAAAGGGACAGGGAGGGGTTGTGAACTGCGTGCAGTTGGTAGGACGGATGGCGACCGATGTGGATATGAAGGAGGTTACCGGAGGATCAAGGGTGTGCAGCTTCATCTTGGCGGTGGACAGGTCGGCGGAGGAGGCAGATTTTTTCCGGATCAAGGCCTGGAATACTCAGGCAGATGCTGCGGCCGAGCATCTGGGCAAAGGGCGTAGGGTGGCCGTGGAGGGTGCGTTACGTCAAGATGTCTACGAGAAGGACGGAGAGGAACGGCGTGCCGTATCTGTGGTGGCGCGTCGGCTGGAGTATCTATAGAATCTGTGGTGGCGGCGGCCGGCCGGCCGCCGCCACCGGGCACGGGAACCAGCGGAGTGCGGTTTCAGTTGTTGAGGAGATGCTCGGTCTGCGATGTCGTCTAAGGAGATAGGTGGCAACGTGTCGGAAGAAGTCCACTTCTCGGGGCTTTCGGGTCAGACCGACCAACTTGCTGCCAAGCTGACGCTTCCGTGGCAGGGTTACCTGCTCAAGCGGCCGCGCCTGAATGAAGCGGTGAACCGGCTGCAGTTGGGGGGCTTGGTGTCGGTGGTAGCGGGGCCTGGTTATGGGAAGACGGCCTTGTTGGTGGATCTCCTCAAGAACAATGAGGGGCCCTGCGCCTACTACGCTCTGGATGAAGAGGATCGCGAGCCGGGAACTTTCGTGCGCGGACTATTGGCTGCAGTGGGTCAAATCGATCCCAGCGCTGCCCGGGAAGGGCGGGAACGTCTCGGATCGTCTTCCCACATAAGTCGGGATTGCTCGGATGCAATTGCGGCCGTGGCGGCACACCTGGCTCGTAACGAGATTCCAGGTAGTGGCGGGCGGATCACGCTGGCGCTGGACGAGATGCAGTTCCTGCCGGAGCGTGGCCCGGCTCTGCACGCCCTAGAGCGGTTCATAGAGACACTTCCTTCTGGGTGGACGGTGCTCCTGGCTTCCAGGCGGGGACTTGTTATGTCGTCTATGCGCAAACTTCTGGCCCAGGGCAGGCGACTGCACCTCGAAGGAAGGCGCATGCGGCTCACTCCGCTTGAGGTACGCGCCTGGGCCGCTGCGGCTTGGGGGTTGAAACTAGACTTGGCCGAAGCTCGAGCTGTTTGGAGATTGACCGAAGGGTGGCCGGTAGCCCTGGTGCTGATGGGTGAGAGGCTGCGTCGATTGGGCAGATTGGGAGAGCGGGTCGGCATCATGGCTTTGCTTCGCAAGGGCACCGACCTCAACGAGTACCTGGAGAGGGAGGTGTTCAGCAGCCTTGAATCCTCTGTGACAGAGCTTCTCATGAGAGCTTGGCCCTTCCCTCGTGTGAGTTTCCCGCGGGATGAGGAGTTTCTGCCGGAAGGTGGTGAGTCTCTGCTCGAAGAGTTGGCCGAGCGCGGTTTTTTAGTCAGGAAGTCCGGCCATCACATCTTTTCACTGCATCCACTGGTTCGGGCCTACGCGGAGCGCGAGATGACCCGCACCACGCCGGAGGCGGCACGCACTTTGAGCCGGGCGGCGGCTTCGCACCTTCGCTCGGCGGGCTTCAATCGTGAGGCTGCCTCTCTGTTGCTTCGGATCGGTGATGTGGACGCAGCGGTGAAACCATTGCGGACGTTGGCCATGGAAGCACTGAATGCGTCCACACCTTCAATGGAGGCGGAGTGGCTGGAGCTTCTGCCCGAAGAGGTGGTGGCTACAGAGCCCTGGCTGCTCTTGGTGCGGGGACGCATTCTACAGGGACGTGGAGACTATGAAGGGGCTCGCTTACTCTACAGGGCGTCGGCGCGCCTGTTTGAACAGCAAAAGGAGATGACGGGAAGACTGCAGAGCCTGCTTGGTGAAGCCCTCTGTCTATATGTGCTTGGTCGTTGGGAGGAGAGCCTCGGCTCCCTCGGTAAGGCAGAGAGGGTCACCAGCAATCCTGCTCAACGAGCGGAGGTCTTGTGCAACACGGCGGGTGTTCTTCTGGCGCTCTGTCGGTGGGATGATGCGGTGGAGCGATTGGAGGTGGCCTTGGCCCAATCCCAACCGATCGTCCGCCGGGCTCTCGAAGCTCGGGTTGATGTGTACCGGGCGCGGCTCTTCTTCCTAAGAGGCCTATACGAGACAGGCGCACAATGGGCGGAGCGGGCCGTACGCAAGTCTAGTGGAGTGGGTCACGAGCTGTACGCCACGGCGCTCAATGCATCGGCTACGCTTCTCCAGCAACTCGGCCGCTACCATGAGGCCCTGCTCAGGGTCGAGGCCAGCATGGCCCTGGTGAAGTCTCGTCATTGGACGTTCATGGAGGGACCGGTTTCTCTCTGCGCGGCGGGGGTCTACTTGGGTCTGGAGAGATACCGCGAAGGCATAGAGAACGCCAAGCGGGCCAAGGATATAGCGCAGAAAGCCCAAGATGTGGAGACAGAAGTGTGGGCGGAGGATCTTCTCGGGGACGTCTGCAGAAGAAACCGGAGTCCGCAGAAGGCCCGCGTGCACCACGAAAGGGCGCTGGAGCTCTGCCACGTTCATAACCTATCCAGCTATGAAGTGGCCCGCTCTACCTGCGGGTTGGCCATGGATCTTGCCGCCAACCATGAGAACGAGGCGGCTGCTGAGATCCTGGCTCAGGCAATCGCTCCGGCCCGCAAGTACGGTTTGACATCCGTCTTGGCCATGGCACGTATGTACGATGGGTGGCTCCAAGCCTGCGGAGGACAGGAACGTATGGCCCGCGCGTCTCTGGCGGAGGCCTTACGACTGGCACAGGATGGATGTCACGTTCATGCCCTGGTCCAAGAGGCTCCGGTGGCTTTGGCCATATACGGATTGTGCGCTCGGTATGGGATGACAGGATTTCTGCAGAACATGGTAATCCCCAAGTTGTCACTACGACTGCAGAAGCGCTACGCGGAGCTTAGCGAGGGATCGGTCTATCCCCTCGATGTGCCACTCGGAGCCAGAGGAGGCGCGCACGGCCGTGTGGTCCACCGCGCAGAAGAGCGTGCGTCGGGCGCAGAGGAGCAGGCTGTGGCTGAAAGAGTAGAGCAGCTCACCGATCGGGAAATGGAAATACTCAAGATGGTGGGCCTGGGGCTGCCGAATAAGCTGATTGCCGCCAAACTGTTCATCGCCGAGAAGACCGTGAAGACACACACCAACCGTATGTTTCGCAAGCTTGGTGTGACCAATCGTCTGCAGGCGGTATTGGCTCTGCAGGCGTATCAGCGATACCAGAAGTCGACGCGGTCCTTTCGGTCACACCTCCGTTAGCTCCACCTCCACCGGTACCTCCAATACCTGTTTGCGTCCGTCGGGATCGATCCAGGTCAGAATGATGGCCCCGCGCGCCGCCGTACCAGAGAAGGTCATCTCGGTCTCGAATGGCCTCCGGTTGTCGACGGATGCCCGGAGTTCGAGCGTGGTCTCGGTCAGGATTAGGCCGTCTCGTCCCGTCACCAGGATGTCCAGCGTCTCGACGTCCTGAGCAGCATTTCCGCGCACGGTCAGCGTTCTCTGGATGGTTTCAAACGGCGCGGGCGCGATGAGGAGTACCGGAGGTAGGAGGCCTACGAAATCGCTACGCGTTACGCCTCCCTCCACGATGACACCCTCGCCCCCCAGCGCCTCTACCGGTGAGCCGTCGATCATGAATTCCACGCGTGTCACGCCGGGCAGTTCTGTGAGGCTGTAGACCACCTGGGCCACACGCAGGAGCATGGAGAGGCTTCCCCCTCCGGCACCGATAGCGGGCGAGAGGTCAACCACAGCTGTGTCGCCGGAGACGGTAACCGAACGCAGGGTGGTGTCGATGGGCACGGCGGTACTGAAGCCTATTTCTTCTTCGAGAGAGGTGGGGCCGCTGAGCAACCCTTCCATGATGGCGGCGGCCTCGTGGGGGCCGGCGGGGCGCCACGTGACGGCCAGAGATTCACCTTGGATCAGGTAGATCATGACCGCTCCTTCACCGGAGGATGGCGACCAGATGGTGGTAGTAGTTGTGGCTGAAGTACCGGTTGTTGCGGGAGGCGCTGTGGTTACCACAGTGGTGGAAGGTACGGGTTGAGCGCCTTCGGTGGTGGCAGAGAGGGTGGTGACGGTTTCTCCGCAACCGGCCAGCATTATCGATAACGCTACGATGATTAGAGCCACAAGAATCCTGCCGTCGGAGCGAATCCATCTCGGCGGGCTCAGTATAGGTGTTGCGCGCGACGTATGTGGGTGGTTTGGCACAGTGTCCGCCTTTCCGTCCGCTGTCGGCGTTATCATACTCCATTGGCGCCGGGTTGCACGGTCCTGTACGCATAAGGTAGTTTTCCTGTTGCGCACCCAGATATGGTGTGTTAGCCTACAGGTGGCCACGATATGTTGTGGATAACCTGGGGAAAACACGGGGGAATAATTGTGGATTGTGTACGCCATGAGGGGATGAGGTAGTTGTGCGCTGTCCCTACTGCGCCCATGACGAGACGCGCGTGGTGGATTCACGGGAGGCCGAAGCACAGGATGCTGTACGCCGTCGGCGGGAGTGCGTAGGGTGTGGCCGGCGTTTCACCACTTACGAGAGGGTAGAAGAGATCCCTATCCTGGTCCACAAGCGGAGCGACGCAGTGGAACAGTTTCAGCAGGAGAAGTTGTTGCGTGGGTTGCTGCGTGCGTGCACCAAGCGGGATGTGCCGCTCAGCGCGCTGGAGCAGATTGTCACCGACATCCAGACGGAATTGCGGAAAGAGATGGTGTACGAGGTGACCTCGGAACAGTTGGGTGAGATGGTTTTGGAAAGACTGCGGACTGTGGACTTGGTAGCATACGTGCGTTTCGCCTCCGTGTACCGGCAGTTTGAGAGCGTGGAAGAATTCGAGCGAGAGTTGACCCGCCTATCCAAAGGGGGAGACCGGTGACCGTGGCACAGATCAGGGCGTTGTCCAAGGCTCTGGAGAAGAGCCTCACCCCCAGCGCCGTCACCGTGCTCCAGAAGCGCTATCTGCGACGGGATGAGGAGGGTGCGCCCCAAGAGACGGCTGCGGATATGTTTGCGCGGGTGGCGGAAAACATCGCGCAGGCGGAGCTCAACTACCATCCCGATGCGGAGCTGGACGGCGTTATCACCAGTTTCTTCGAGATCATGGCCGGACTCAAATTCCTGCCCAATTCGCCTACTCTGATGAACGCCGGGCGGGATCTACAGCAGCTTGCGGCCTGTTTTGTCCTCCCCGTGGAGGACAGCATGGACTCCATCTTTACCGCTATCAAGAATGCGGCGCTGGTACACCAATCGGGTGGCGGCACCGGTTTCAGTTTCAGTCGGTTGCGCCCCAAGAACGATCTGGTGAAATCCACCAACGGTGTAGCCAGCGGTCCAGTGTCGTTTATGCGTGTATTCGACACCGCCACCGAGACCATCAAGCAGGGCGGCACCCGTCGCGGTGCCAACATGGGCATCCTGCGCGTGGACCATCCCGACATCCTCGAGTTCATAACCGCCAAGGAGCAAGAGGGAGTTCTCAGCAACTTCAACATCTCCGTGGGAATTACCGAAGAGTTCATGCACGCCGTGCGCACCGATAGCGAGTATGCCACCCGCAACCCGCGCAGCGGCCGGGAGTCGGCGCGCTATCGTGCTCGGGATGTGTTCGATCTCATCGTTAAGTTGGCTTGGAAGAACGGTGAACCCGGTATCGTGTTCTTGGATCGGCTGAATCGCGACAATCCCACGCCCCAGGTAGGAGAGATCGAGAGCACAAATCCCTGCGTCACTCTGGATACCCTCGTGTATACAGACACCGGTATCCGCAGTGTGCGTAACTTGTTTGCGGATCCGGAACCCGCGGCAGTGGTGGTGGATGGGCGACGATCGACACAGGACGCTCATCCCGCCTCACCTTTGTACTACACCGGGCATAAGATGGTGTATCGGGTGGAGACCAAGGAAGGCTTCTCGCTGCGGGCCACCGCCGATCATCGCGTCATGACTGAGCGCGGCTGGATGGCGGTGGAGGAACTGACCCCCGGCGACCGTCTTCATGTACTCAATCGCAAAGGCGGTTTTGGTAAGGATGGGTCGTTGGATTTGGGCCGAGTGCTCGGCCGGTTAGTGGGTGAAAGCACCATCAAACGGGAGCGTCCCGTGCTTTCTTTCCGGGGAGAGGAACGCGAGATCGCTTCGCTTTTCCGTCGGGCCGTCGACAATGTGGCCAGGGAAGCTCGGTCGGAACGCCCGTACTTCACCAGTGTGGTGGAGATAGCGGAGCGCAACGAGGTGCGTGTGCAGTCGTCCTGTTTGCGCGAGATCGCGGAGCACTTCGCCCTCGATACTCAGAAGCTCGAGGTTCCTGAGGTGGTCTTCTGCGGCTCTGAGGATATGCAGCGCGGTTTTCTGCAGGCGTTGTTCTCGGTGGACGGCGCCGTTAACAACCGTTTAAAACGAGACCGATATGTGCATCTGACTTCGGTCAGCGAGTCGCTGCTCAGGGAAGTTCAGCTGCTGTTGCTCAACTTCGGTATGTTCAGTCAAATTTATCGCCATCGCAGACGAAACCAGTCCACAGATCTTCCGTCCACCGTAAGCGGCGCCGCGCAGGAGCACGCAACTCAGCTCGTTCACGAGTTGCGTATCGGCGGTAGAAGCATGGCAACGTTTCAACGCGAGATCGGGTTTCTGGTTCGTCACAAAGAGGAGTCGCTGCGGCGCTGTCTGTCCGGCTTCATCAGGGGACCCTACGCGGAGAAGTTCTTCGCTCGTGTTACACGGGTGGTGGAGGAGTGGGAAGAGCCGGTGTTTGATCTCACCGAGCCGGTGACACACTCCTTCGTAGCCAACGGAATCGTGGTTCACAACTGCGGCGAGCAACCGCTTCTGCCGTATGAATCTTGCAACTTGGGCTCCATTAACCTACGTCTCATGCTCAAGGACGGGGATATCGACTGGGACGAACTGCGACGCGTTACGCGTCTGGCGGTGCGCTTTCTCGACAACGTGATCGACATGAATCGGTACCCCCTGCCCGAGATCGAGGAGATGACCAAAGGCAACCGCAAGATCGGCTTGGGCGTCATGGGTTGGGCCGACATGCTCATGGAGCTGGGCATCCCCTATAACTCAGAAGAGGCTGTGGAGCTGGGGCGGAGGACGATGGCCTTCCTCGACGAAGAGGCCATTGTGGCCTCCGAGCAACTGGCGCAGGAGCGAGGCGTATTTCCCAACTTCGCAGGAAGTACATGGGAAGCCCGCGGGCGTCGTGTTCGCAACGCCACCCTCACCACTATCGCCCCCACCGGCACCATCAGTATCATTGGAGGAGCTTCCAGCGGCATAGAGCCACTCTTTGCCCTGGCCTTCGTTCGCAACGTCCTCGATAATGCGGAACTCCCTGAAGCGCAACCCTACTTTGAGCGCGTGCTCCGGGAGCGCGGTCTGTATTCAGAGGAATTGATGCGCCGGGTGGCGACCAAGGGCACTTTGCGTGACATCGCGGATCTGCCGGCCGATCTCAAGCGCATATTCGTCGCCGCGCACGATGTCTCTCCCGAATGGCACATTCGTATGCAGGCGGCCTTCCAGGAAAGCACAGACAATGCCGTATCCAAGACGGTCAACTTTCCCCACTCCGCCACGCCCGAGGACGTGGAGAAGGTCTACCGCATGGCCTACGAGCTGGGTTGCAAGGGGGTCACCATCTATCGTGACGGCTCCCGTGAGGATCAGGTACTGAATATTGGCGAGGTGAAGCGGCGGACCGCCGCCGGCACCGCGCCGGCCGGTGGCAACGGCAACAGTGTAGCGCTGGCGGCAGAGCATCTGGCCGAGGCCGGTGGGGGTGTGGGCGTGTGTCCGGTCTGCGGCTCGGTGACGCTGCCGCCGCGCGGCAGCCGCGGCGGCGTGCTGCGGGGCGAGACTCGAGAGCAGGTTACAGGTTGCGGCAGTCTGTATGTGACTATCAACGAAGACGAACTGGGCCCACGTGAGATCTTCGCCAACATGGGCAAAGCCGGTGGTTGTGCCTCAGCCTCCACAGAAGCCATGGGTCGTCTCATTTCTTTGGCCTTCCGCTTTGGAGCGCCTCCTGAAAAGATTGTGAAACAGCTCAAAGGGATCCGCTGTCATGTGCCGCACGGCCTGGGGCCGAACCAGGTCCTCTCCTGCCCGGACGCCATCGCCAACTCACTTGCCGATAAGTATCTCCACGCAGAGCCTGGTGAGCCAAAAGAATATGAGGTTGAGCAGCTGGAAATGCCCATTGCTTATGCTCAAGGCGCCTGCCCGGATTGCGGCGGCGCTATCGAGCATGAGGGGGGATGCGTGGTGTGCAGAGCCTGCGGTTATTCCAAGTGCGCATAGGTGGGAAAAGATGCGGAGGTAGGGTTCTCCCATTGCGCCCTCTCCTCTGCTACTCTTAGCAGCCTGAAAGAAAGCCGTCGTAGAGGTGTGCCTGCCTCCATTGAGCAGCCATAGCTCGTATTTCCGAGGCTTCATGTGGAGCTTCCGTCGATGTTGCCCGTGTGCCTTCGTCCTTCCAGGTCGCCCGCCGGGTCATCGATCTATTTAGCCGCTCAGCGGTTCCCCTCGAAGGCGTTTCTGTGACGGCCGGACGTAGCCGTCATATTTCCAGGCCATTAGTTCTCTCCGGAGGCAGCAGTGGATAGTCTCAAACAGATGAAAGTATGGGTGGCGGAGCTCCTCAACGACGAAGCCATTGCCGTACTTGATAACGTCTGCCAGGTTGATGTGAAGTATAAAGTCCCTCGCGATGAACAGTTGGCCATGGTGCGCGACTACCATGCCGTGATCATCCGCAGTGAAACCGTGGTGGATAAGGAGTTTCTTGACGCTGCGATCAACCTCAAAATTGTGGGTCGCGGTGGCTCGGGTCTAGACAATGTCGATATCGATTATGCTACGCAGAAAGGCGTCATAGTCTGTAATACTCCCGAGAGCAACATTGTGTCCGCCTGCGAGCAGACATGGTCACTCATGCTGGCGTCCTCACGCAACACCTCTTGGGCCTGGAATTTCATCCGCTCGGGGCGATGGGACCGCAAACGCTTCCAGGGCTCCGAGCTTTACGGCAAGACGCTCGGCATCATTGGTTTGGGGCGCATCGGAGGTCTGGTCTCGGCAAGGGCAAAGGCGTTTGCCATGCACGTCATCGCCTATGATCCCTATATCCCCGATTCGCGCTTCGAGGCGTTTGGCGTTGAGAAGAAGACCGCTTTGGATGGTCTTCTCAGGGAAGCCGACTTCATCACCATCCACACGCCTCGGACCCACGAGACCATGAATATGATCTCTGATCACGAGATTAGTCTGATGAAACCGGGGGTGCGTCTGGTCAACTGCGCCCGCGGCGGTCTGTTCAATGAAGATGCCCTCTATCGTGGGCTGAAGTCGAGCAAGATTGCGTCGCTGGGTATCGATGTCTGGGTGCACGAGCCGCAGCAAAGCCATCCCCTCTACGAGTTGGACAATGTAGTAGGTACGCCACATCTGGGCGCGTCCACATACGAGGCCGCCGCGCGCGTCGGCAGCGAGGTGGTCAACGAAGTCATCTCCGGTCTGCGTGGCGAAATCGTGAAGAATGCGGTCAACATCCCCAGCGTATCCGAGCAAACGTACGCCAAGCTCAAGGTGTTCATTGCGTTGGCTGAGAAGATGGGCAGGCTTTACGGTCAGATACGACGTGAGACGGTCAAAAAGGTGGAGATCGAGTTCTCCGGTCGTGACATAGAGAACCCGGAAGACGCCAAGATACTCTCGTTGGTGGCGCTCAAGGGGGTGCTCGAGGCCAGTGTGACCGAGGGCGCAGTCAACTTTGTGAATGCAGGATTGCTGGCCGAGCAACGGGGTATCGAGGTACGTGAGCGCATTGCTCTGGGGTCCGGTGACTACAGCAATATGATCCGTCTTCTGGTAAGTGAAGAGGGCACCGGCGTGTTTGAGATAGCCGGCACCGTTCTGGAGAAGAAGCTACCTCGTATCATCCGGGTTGGCGACTACTCCGTGGCCTTCATTCCGCAGGGAAGGCTCATTTATGCTCCGCACAAGAACCGGCCGGGCGTCATCGGCAAGGTGGGCATGGCCATGGCTGAGTACAACGTGAATATCGCCAAGATGGTAGTGGGTGAAGGGCCCAATAACTCCATCATGATTCTGAACGTAGACAACAGCGTACCCCAAGAGGTGCTGGATAAGTGCCTCACCTTTGAGGACATCGACGATATGAAGGTGGTGGAACTCTAGTTGGTGGAACTCTAGCCCGCCAACCAACTCCGCAGTGCGGCGCGCGCGCCGTCGGCGGAGGCGTCTACTTCCAAGGTGAAGCGTTCGGGAAGCGAGCGGAGCTCGCTGAGGTTGCGTGGTATGGAGCAGCCGGTGCGCTCAGAGACGCGATCGAGCAGATCGAGCCCCGATAGCTGCGCCGCTTCCTCGGGCAGTGTGGAGCGGTAGGCAATCCCGTTCAGGGCCTTGTAGACGTCAATGCCAAACTTGGCCCAGTGGGCCGTAGCGACAACAAGAACCGGGCGCCCTCCGCGCAACCGTTGAGCCACCTCCCACGCCACTGCAGTGTGGGGGTCCAACAGGAAGCCCGTATCGGCGAATACCCGGCGGATGACCGACAGGCTCTCATCGTTGGTGACGAAGTCGCCGACAAAGAGGTCACGGATCGCGGCCCACGTGGCCCCATCTACTTTAAAACGCTTGTAGGCGACCAGGTCGGCCATCCAGCCGGCCACGCGGACGGGGTCGCCGCACAACTCATACAGCAGGCGCTCCAGGTTGGAGGATATGAGGATATCCATTGACGGTGACGGCGTGGTCACGAACGGGCGCTTACTGATGTCGTAGATGCCGGTGTTGATGAAGTCGGTGAGGACGTTGTTCTCGTTAGAGGCGCAGAGCAGGCGGGCGAAGGGTGCACCCATTTTGCGTGCGTACCAGGCGGCCAGGATATTGCCGAAATTGCCGGTAGGCACGCACACATCGATATCATCTCCGGCGCGGATGGCGCCGGATGTCACCAGTTCAGCGTATGCACTCAGGTAGTAAGCGATTTGAGGGATCAAGCGGCCCCAGTTGATGGAGTTGGCCGACGACAGGCGCAGCCCCCAGTGCTCGTGGAGCTCCGTCTCGAAGACAGGGTCGTTGAAGACGGCCTTAACAGCGTTCTGGCAGTCGTCGAAGTTGCCGCGTGCGCCGAAAACACAGACGTTCCGGCCGCGCTGCGTGACCATCTGCTTCTGTTGGATGTCGGACACTCCGCCCGCCGGATAGAAGACGGCGATACGCGTATAGTCCCTATCTGCGAACCCCTCCAGCGCAGCCTTTCCCGTGTCTCCCGAGGTGGCCACCAAGACCAGATAGTCGTCAAGGTCCTGGCCCGCCGCCCGCCGCAGCGCAATGGCCTCCGAGAACAGCAGCGGCATGCATTGCAGGGCCATGTCTTTAAAGGCGGAGGTGGGCCCGTGCCACAATTCCAGTACGTGCATGCCGGGGGTGACCTCCACCACCGGAGCCACAGCCGGGTGGTCGAAGTTGGGGCCAAACGCCTGGGTCATAAGAATATCCAGCCGGTCGTCGGGGATGTCCACCCCGAGCGCCCGGTGCGTGGCGGCGGCGCGCGCATGATAGGGGAGACCGCTCAGCGCCACAATCTCGTCCAGGCTCAATAGAGGCAGGCGTTCCGGCACGTACAGGCCGCCTCCCTGCGCGATGCCCTGCACAACCACCCGAGTGAAGGTGGGCAGGGAGCCGTCCTGTCCACGCGTGTCAAGATAGCGGGTGGGAGCGATCGGTGGGCGACTGCCGTTCATGTGGTCCGATAGAGCCATGGGCGCGATGGTATCAGTCGCGGGAAGCGGTGGGAAGGCAGGAGGCCACAATGGTTTCTTGGGTAGTGATAAGGACAGCTAGGGATGTGGCGATGGTGGCGGGCCCGTGCGGGCCCGCCACCATCCCTCTTCCGGCCGGCGCACCGCCGGCCTGTTCTCACCAGGGACTAATACGGCATTTTTTCCAATGGGCGCCGTTCCGGCACCACTACGTGCGGAATTTTGCCTTCGTTCCAGTCCTGGGAGACATACAGCTCTCAGTAGCAGGCGCCGTACTCAGCGACGTCGGCCTCGCGGTAGATGCATGGGCAGATGATATCTTTGTCGAGGTTGCGGTCGCCGGACGCCAGCCGGCAGGGACAACACATGTAGCCATAGCGCTCTCTATTGACCAGCAGCCCTTCCAACAGTTCAAAAGTAACCTTCTGGTCGATATTGAAATAGTAACCCTTGGGTTCTTGGATGGCTTTCAGCCGCTCGTAGTATTCTTCGACAGTAAGTCCACTCACAAGCCAAGCGCCTCCTTGTATTCGTCCTCCTTGAAGCCCACGATGACCTTGGCACCATCATCGATCACGAGGCAGGGGAACGCGCGCCGCGGGTTGAGTTCCTTGGTATCTTCCAGGATTTGGTCCTGCTCTTCCGGCGACACGCGGTCCACATATACGTAGTCGTAGGCCACATTGTTGCTGTCGAGAAACTCGCGGGCATGGCGGCAATGGCCACATGTGCTGAGCGCGTAGAGATAGACCTTGGGTTCGTCGGCCACGGATGACTCCTTTCTTCGGCCCCTTCGGCGAGCCCGAGGGTTGCCGTTTCCTATGCTGCCGCAACATATGCCCAATGACCGCTCGGACTACACACGGATCACAGGGCGGACGGCGGTTGTTCTTATGAGGCGGAGAGCACCACCAGCAGACTTCCCGCGGCTCCCACCAATGCTCCGGCTGCCGCCTGTGCGGGGGTATGTCGGTCCAATTTTACGCGGGAAAAACCGACGGCGGCGCAGACAAGCACGCCCGGGAGCGCCCACCAGCTCAACAACCACCACAGCACAACAGTTGCACCGGCGATGGTGGCCGTATGAAAGCTGATCTTCCACCATAGAGTGATTGCGGTCAGAAGAACACCAGGGACGAGACCGGCCAAGAGGGCTACTCCCAACTCCCAGGGACCGTGCGCCAATCGCACGAGCAGTGCCGCCGCTCCTGAGCAGGCCAACGTCACAACCAGCGGCAGAGGTCGCTGGAGACGATGGCGTAAATCAAGACTCTCGGCTTTGCCGACACGTATGCCCAACAATATGAAAAGCAGGGGAAATCCGGTAGCCACCACTGCGGTGACTGCAAACCAAGAGAGCCGGTAGTAGACGGTGCCGGAGCTAAGTAGCGAGACGATCAGGAGTAGGGCGGTGGACACCAGGATGGGCTGAAAAGCCCGGGACATTATAAGAGCTGTGGAGCTGAAAGGTTTCTGGGAGTGGCATGACATAACAAATCAAAGGATACCCTGTCGAACAGAGCGAGGCCGGACGCCGGTATACTAAACAGTGATGAGACGTTTCGTATTGCCCTTCGATGGAGCCGAACAGACCGCACTGTGCGGGGGGATCTGTGCGGTTGCGGTGACGCGGGCGGGTGGGGGTAGGAGTAATGTGTAGTGCCGGCACCATCCATGATTGAGCGGGGCGCAAAGGCGGCTGTCGTCGCTGTTGTCGCCGCGGCGGCCTACATGCTCTTTGAGTCGCAGTGGATTGACCTGCGCGAGGAGGATCTCCTTGTGCCCGGGCTGCCGTTGGAGCTTTCCGGCCTGACTGTGCTTCATATCTCCGATGTGCACGCCGCGCAGCCGGGACTGAATCTCTGGACGCTCAGGAAGGTGGTGCGGTGGGCGGGTCCCAGGAGACCGGATCTGGTCTTCCTGACGGGAGACATCATAGATGGTGGTCTGGGGTTCGACGTGTGTGCACGCCTGCTCTCGCAGCTGCGCCCCCGTCTGGGCATGTTTGCCGTGTCCGGCAACCATGAGTATGGGCTGAGCAAGAATCCTTTCAGCTGCATGCGCCGGCGCTACCCTGATAGAACGCCGGCAGGTGTGACCTGTCTGCGCGATAAATGTGTGGTCCTTGAGGTTCCGGATAGAGACGCCACCCTTGTGTTGTGCGGCGCGGATTACATCACCAGAGGGTACGGTTTGATCAACGACGCTTCTGTGGGCAATAGGGGGTTCCCTGTCCTCATCACACATCGCCCCCCCAGCGAGAGAGATCCGCTGCTCAAGAAGTTCCCTCTTGTCTTTGCGGGGCACACGCATGGAGGACAGATCCGGTTTCCTACTCCCTGGGGGCTGGTGGGCCTTCATCGCGACGCCGTACCGTACACCGAAGGTGCGCACATCATGAGAGACAGTCTGGTGGTGATCTCCCGTGGGGTCGGCTGCACGTTTCTTCCCTTTCGGCTCTGTTGTAGACCCGAAGCCGCTCTGTTCCGTCTGGTGGCCTTAGATGGTGGTCAATGATTACCTTCGTAGAGATAGTGCCGGCTTCGGAGTCCCTATTGCCGCCGCTGTGTCGGGAATGCCTCTGGTGGCAGAGGGTGCACAACCTGCCGACCACGGAGGGCGGAGCACTGAAGTCTGACTGGTTGGAACGCGTGTCTCGGAAGTGGGGGAGTTGTGGAATGGCGGCGGTCCAAGGGAGTGACACCCTCGGCACGATCCAGTTCGCCCCTGTGCGATCCTTATCAAGGGCTTTGCATCTGCTGCCGGAGGTTCCATCACCGGATTCGGCTCTGATGTTCTGTCTACGCCTGAAAAAAGGGCGTCCCTTCGAAGAAGCCCGACCCTTGCTCCACCGGGCGCTTTCTTCTTTGCACCAGCGGGGCACCGCCGAAGTGTTGGCGTTTGCCCGTGCGATGGGGTCCGCGCGCACCTATGGAGCCGGCAATGTATTTGGTCTGGAATTTCTGCTGGCAAACGGGTTCCAGCCGGTCGGCCGGGCGGGAAGGTTAAGGGTTTTGCGCTGCGATCTGCGCGGTCTTCTGCCCATGATATCGGACCTGCTCTGGGTCTGGAGATGGATGCGCCACGATGCTCCCACTCTTACCCCCGTCTAACATGAAACGCCGTTATGTCACAATCACACTGCTTGTGGCAGTAGGCCTTTTGGCTTTGATGGCGATGGCCGGGAGCGGGAGTGAGTGGATAGATCTCTCTTTGGCCACTGCGGAGACAGGTGAGCGTACCGCCCAGGTTTGGGTGACTCGAGTGGATGGAGTCATTGATCCCCCTCTGGCCACTTTTCTCACCAAGACCATGATCCGTGCCGCCGAAGCGGAGGCGGCAGCCCTCATCATCGAGCTCGATACACCCGGTGGGTTGGACAGTTCCATGCGCCAGATCATCCAGGGAGAACTGGCGGCTCCAATTCCGGTGGTCATCTATGTGTGGCCGGATGGAGCCAGGTCGGCCTCGGCGGGGGTGTACATCATGATGGGAGCCGACGTTGCCGCTATGGCGCCCAAGACAAACCTGGGAGCTGCTCAGCCTGTCTCGCTCAGCGGTGAGATGGACGAGGAGATGAAAAAGAAAGTGGTCAATGATGCTGCGGCGTACATTCGCGGACTCGCACAGGGGAGCGGTCGCAATGCCGATTGGGCGGAGCAGGCGGTCCGAGAATCGGTCTCCCTCACGGCCGAAGACGCACTCTCCCAGAACGTGATTGACTTTGTGGCTTCTGACCGAGCAGCGCTGCTGATGCAGCTCGACGGATTTACTACCAAAGCCAAAGGTTTGGAGCTTGATACCGCCGGCGCCGAAGTAGTGGAAGTTGGAATGAGCTGGTGGGAGCAGCTACTCCATGTGCTCGCGAATCCGGAGATAGCGTTCATCCTGCTCACTATTGGGATTTACGGCATCATCTTCGAGCTGCAGACGCCGGGTCTGGGAGTGAGTGGTGTCTTGGGGGGGCTCTGTATGTTGCTGGGGCTTTACAGTCTGCAGATCCTCCCGGTGAACTATCTGGGGCTGGCCCTTATGGCGCTGGCGATTGGGTTATTCATAGCTGAAGTGTTCGTGCAGAGTTATGGATTGCTGGCTGTAGGGGGCACTGTCGCGTTGGTATTTGGGGGATTGCTGCTGTTCGATGTGCCTGACTTCTTGAGAGTTAGCTGGTGGGTGTTGGGCACGGTGGCAGTCTGTACGCTGGCCTTCTTCTTATTCGCCATGACCGCGGTTGTGCGTGCGCGGAGGGCTCAACCGCAGACAGGAAAAGAACTGATCGTTGGCTCTCGGGCGGTTGTGGTGCGTAGGCTGCAGCCGGTGGGAGTGGTGAAACTGAGCGGAGAGCTGTGGAAGGCAACGCTCATCATGGATACACGTGAGGTTGCCACGGAAGGTCTGGGCGTTTCTTCTCCGGAGCCTGCTGAAGTGGGCGAGATAGTGGTGGTGGTTGGTTTGGAAGGTCTGAACCTCCGGGTACGGAGGGAGCACAACTAGGGAGGCGGCACAATGATTCAGGCCATCGTAATCTTTATAGTAGTTATTTTTCTGCTCATCGTGTTCTCGGCCGCCATCAAAGTTGTGCCTGAATACCAGAGGGCCGTTCTCTTCCGGTTGGGGCGGTTGCGAGGCCCTAAGGGACCGGGTTTATTCTTTGTCATCCCCATTATCGACCGTATCATGCGCGTAGATCTGCGCACGGTCACGCTCGATGTGCCACCGCAGGAAGTGATCACTAAGGACAATGTGCCCGTCAAAGTGAACGCCGTGGTGTATTTCCGTGTGGTAGACCCGAATGCCGCAGTCGTTCAAGTCCAGAATTATATGATCGCCACCTCCCAGATTGCGCAGACCACGTTGCGCAGCGTGCTGGGTCAGGCCGACTTGGACCACCTGCTCACAGAGCGCGACAAGCTCAACCAACGACTACAGGAGATCATAGATGAGCAGACCGACCCCTGGGGAATAAAAGTCAGCATCGTCGAGGTCAAAGACGTGGAGATCCCACAGGGCATGCAGCGGGCCATGGCCCGTCAGGCCGAGGCTGAACGGGAGCGGCGGGCCAAGGTTATCGCAGCCGAAGGCGAGTTCCAGGCTTCAGAGAAGCTGTCCATGGCGGCCGAAGTGCTGGGTCGCACGCCAACTGCGCTCCAGCTGCGCTACCTGCAGACACTGGTGGAGGTAGCGGCTGAGAAGAACTCCACCACTATCTTCCCTGTTCCCATCGATCTGCTGGAGCCATTCCTGAAGATAGGAAGGCAGATTCAAGAGTCCGGTATCGTGACGAAAAACTCGGAATAAATGGGCGGCGTTTCGTAGCGGTCTGATGGGCTTCAAGGGAGCTTCGAGGTGTAGGGTGTGGCTTGCAGTGTGGTGGTTTCTGGGCTATAAATGACTCTCCAACCCACCGCGTGGGGGTATAGCTCAGCTGGGAGAGCGTCGCGTTCGCATCGCGAAGGCCAGGGGTTCGAGTCCCCTTACCTCCACTTTTGGCTTCTGTATGCCCGCATCGCCCGCTTCGGAAGAGCGCTTCTCATAACACCATAAGGAGCCGGCCATGGTTGAGTTTCAGGTGAACAGCCCAACGCGGGAGTGTTTGGTTGACATCACCCACCAGATTCAGAATGCGGTGACGACGGCCTGCCCCCCCGAGTTTTCGGGGCTGGTCCACGTGTACGTTCCGCATACTACGGCGGCTGTAACGGTGAACGAAGGCGCCGATCCGGATGTAGCCCGTGACATCATCTTTGCGCTCGCCCGCATGGTCCCTCGTGACGCCGGTTACCGGCATGGTGAAGGTAATGCGGACGCGCATGTCAAAGCCGCCTTACTGGGAGCCGATCTCTCCGTTCCCGTAGTGGACGGTCATCTGAAGTTGGGTATGTGGCAGAGCATCTTCTTCGCCGACTTCGATGGTCCTCGGCGCCGCCGCGTATGGGTGGAGTTCATCGGTGCGCTCCCGTCGGGAATGCGGGCCTAGACCAAGGGATTTGCCCCGGTCTTTGAGTGCCGCCGCCGTGTCCGTCGGATGCCGTCCAGGAACAGAACACCTATAACCACGAACCAGCCTACGATGACCAGCACCCGCCCTACGATGTCGGAGGCGGTGCTACCGTAATACAGGGTGACTTCGTTTTGGGTGGGGATGACCATCATGAATGACGGCGAGACAATAAATGGCCCTTCGGCGCCCTTTACCTTCCAGTTGGGGAAGTAGGACATCTTGATCCAATGCGGTTGACCGATGGCTGTGGTCTGGAAAGTGATTCGTTCATTTTCTACCGACTCGTAGAGTACCTGACCGGTGCCCTCGATAGGCTGGACGGGAAGGTCGGTGACTTGGTCGGGGTAGATCTCCGTGTACTTGCGGATCTGGGATTGACCGCGATCCCAGATCACGCCCACGTCCAAGGCTGAAACGTCTTTGTACCAAGGAACAATGGTATCGCGCCAGTTGTTGGTCTTGACGCGGACCGGCTCGTTTCGCATGACCTCCACGTATCCCCTGGTCCCGGAAATGCGAAAGACGCTCATAACATCGAATTCAGCCAGGAAATCGACTCGAGGATCGGATTTCAAGGAATCAGTGACCTCAGGTGACACGGCGACCATGTATGGGATATTCATGAATTGGAGATGGGTGACCCCGTCCGTGGTGTTTTGAGGTGGATAATCGACCCCACCGATGGCGTGGCTGGGCTGCAGTGACAACTCGGCTTGGTTGATGAAGTGATATGGAGCGGTGAAGGAACTCTCCATCAGGGTTCCTTCCATGGTAGGTTGGTCGGTCCAATATGGTATTAACTCCAAGATGCGCGGAGTCCCAAACTTGTCCAACGTGGAGGAGTGCTCCCACATGATCCTGCTGTTGGCGGGCAGGGATTGCAGAAAGTCCAGTGTGGCCCGGTACTCCGGCCATGGCGCCTTGCGCTCATAACCAGAGTAGTTCCAGTTGATCCAACCGACTGCCGTGGCGCTGCCAAACGCCACGGCGATTCCCAGACCGATAGCAATTGCCACAGGGTAGACGCGCCGAGCGGTACTACCTCTCAAAAAGAGGAGGTCGCGCATTATCACCGCAAATGGTCTGAGTAGCCACGTGGCACCATATGCCGCCCAAAGGTGCAGGGAGAAGTACAGAAAAGGGAGCAGGCGGCCGTTCCACAGCATTCCCTTGGGAAGCACGAAGAACAGGATGATCATAGCTACTGTGGTCCACATGAGCGGAAAGAGCTTCCACTCCTTGCGCGCGACGGCGAACGCCATTCCCAAAACACCCACCGCGGAGATGAATCGTATTTCCGGAGGAACAAGGTCCTTGAAAAGCTTGAGCGGGATCCAGTCCACATTTGCCACCCACTGGATCTTGTCGACAAACGGCAGCCCCCAGAAAGCCGTCAGACAGAACCCAAGAACGAAGACCGCTGCCATATAACCCACGGCCCGCCATCGCCGGTGAAGTAGGAGAAGGCTGGGAGCAATGATGCACAGCGCGATGGTGGTAACGATGTGGGAGAGTACCAGGCACATGAGAATGAGCCCATTTACGGCGAAAAGCCAATCGTAGCGTCCGCGTTCGAGGCCGCGATGCAGAGTGCCCAGGAAGATAAATACCAAAGCGAAACTAATGGAATAGCCGAACTCTCCGGCCAGCGTGCTCAGGATATTGGCACCGTAGATGGAGTAGCTGTTCATGAAGAGGAACGCGAGTGCGAAGCCTGCTGCCAGTAGCGGGAAGGGCGGTCGAATACGGAAGAGACGGCCGAAGGCATATGCCGCAAGCGGAAGAAGGAAGACGCCCAGTACGGTCGTGAGCTTGAAAGCGACGCTGTAAGGGATGACGTAGCTCAAGAACGCGATGATAAGGAAGGGCAGGGGCATGTAGAAGGTCAGCATGGGCATGCCCGCATACCATTGAGGCGTCCACCCCGTGACCTTGAGATGAGGCAGCAAGTACTCGATGAGGTACTTGGCGGGGTAATGATGGGCGCCCATGTCGCCGCCGGAGGTTGTGGTCTGGGCGAAGAGCAGGTGCGGCTGGTACACAATGATCAGCACCACGTAGATTACTGCAAAAACCAGCGCGGTGGCTCCGTGAGCGCGCAGCCATGTCCGCACGTTGTGCGGTTTACTGGCTTGAGGCTTCTCTGCGAACGTTTCGTCTGCAACGTCTATTTCGGAGGGGGGTTCCGGGGGGAGGTCTGCTGCGGAGTTTGTCAGGCGCGAGGTTTCCGGCTGTCTATCTTCCAAGTCGTATCCTCCCGACGTCTTTCAGTAGTCGCCACCCGTGGCTGATACCGAATGTGCTCGGCCGGGCAACACCACCCGCCACAGGCATGGGGAGCACCGCTACACGCAGCCCCTTCCGTTTGGCCAGATACAGGACTTCTATGTCGGACGCGAAGCCATCGATCCGCGTGCGTGAATAAATAGTCTTAGCGATGGGCGCACGAAATCCTTTGAGTCCGGCCTGCGTGTCAGGGTAACGGAGGCCGGTGAGCAACGCGATTCCGGCGCGCGCCATGTGGCGGGCCACTCGATACGTAAGGCCGCGGTGGATCCCCGTCTTGGAGGCAATGGCAATGTCAATGGCAGAATCCGAGCGCAGGCGGTCCACCACATTTCTGAGACCCTCCACTCCAAACGGCAAATCCGTATCCGTGAACACGACCAATTTGCCGGATGCAGCCAGCATACCTTGACGAACCGCGTAGCCCTTGCCGCGGTTAGGGTGATAGTGAATGCATTTGACCGGATCTCCAAAACCCGCTGCGATCTCGGACGTGCGATCCGTGGACCCGTCGCTTACCAGGATTACCTCTGAGGCAGGAAAAGCCTTGGTTACGGTGGCCAGGATTTGTGCGACGAATCGCTCCTCGTTGAGCGCGGGCAGGACAATTGTCAACTCCGGGGAGGCTATGGTAGCCGCTGGGTTCTTGGTCACGTCTGAGGCACCGGCCCTCATCCGGTCTCACGCTTTCGGGAGAAGACAAAAAACCGGTAGCCGACAAAGTTCCAAGTTAGAGAGACAATGGATGCCCCCAGCTTCTGAAGATTGAGGGCCAGGACGGAATCGGCGCCGGTGAGATGGTTGAGGAGCCAGAGTCCTCCGGTATTTATGAGGAGTCCGATCACGCTCACCACCACGAAAAGGACGGCCTGCCGGTACCAGCGATGCCATCCGCCGCCGGCGAAGGTCCAATGCTTGTTCCATAGAAAGCTGTTGACGATCCCGGCTGATACAGAGATAGGGTTAGCCGCCACCGGGTTCATGTGAAAAACTACCACAAGTAGATTGAACAGCCCGTAGTCAACGAGCGTATTGAGGCCGCCCACCAAGCCGAAACGGACCACCTGGCCGAGAATTCGCTCTCGGCGCAGGAAGCGTGGTAAGGGCAGGCTCCGACGCCCGACGGTGATTTGAGACCCCCTGTCGGCCGTTGATGCGGAGCCAACCGTTTCCGGGTCGACGTCCTGTTCCACTTGTATGCTCACTATCTGCGTCATGGCAGGTAAACTACCGTATGCTATCACGACCCCTTAGACTTTCTTGTTGTGGACATGCCCCAAAAAAAACATACCATTGCGTTTCGCACGCTTGGCTGCAAACTGAATCAGTGCGAAACCGCTCAGATGGAGAAATTGGCCCGCGATGCGGGATTCATGTCTGTCTCCTGGCACGGGCATGCAGACGTACGGGTGCTGAATTCTTGCACGGTGACGGCAAAGACGGACCGGGAGTGCCGCCACGAAGCGCGCCGTGCCAAGCGAAATGATCCACAAAGCTTCCTGATGATGGTCGGCTGCTATGCTCAGGCCTCGCCTGAGGCCGCCGCCGCAGTAGAGGGCGTGGATCTTGTACTCGGTAACCCTGATAAGCTCAATTTAGGTATGTATCTCAGCCGGGCATTTGTCGAGAAGCCGGTGAGAGCAACCGCAGTCGGCGAACCGCCGATCATTGTCACTCCTTACCCCAAGACGCGTATCTTTCCTGCGCTACCGATTCACCATTTTGGTGGTTATACGCGGGCCTTCCTCGAAGTGCAGACCGGCTGCGATGCGCACTGCAGCTATTGCATCATTCCGAAGACGCGGGGCCCCTCCTGTAGCATGCGCTTGGAAGAAGCAGTGGAACAGGTGCGGATCCTCAAAGATGCCGGCTACAGAGAGGTGGTGTTGACCGGTATACACCTCGGCATGTGGGGGCGGGATACGGGGGAGGGCACGTTGGCGGATCTGCTGGCCGCCTTGACGGCGCTTCCGGACGGTCCCCGTATTCGCGTGAGCTCCACCGAGCCCATGGAGATAGATGAGCGGGTGCTTGCGGTCATGAAGGCGGCGGGCACAAGGGTATCCCCTCATTTCCACGTGCCGTTGCAGAGTGGATCTAACGCGGTGCTCAGGCGCATGAACCGCTTATACACGGCCGAGGCGTATGTGAAACAAGTGGAATCTATACGCGAAGCGTTTCCCGAAGCGGCTATAGGTGCCGATGTGATCGTAGGCTTCCCCGGAGAGACCGACTCAGACTTTGAAGAATCTCTGTACGTTGTACAGACCGGACCACTCACTTATGTGCACGTGTTTGCGTACAGCGATAGGCCCGGCACCGTTGCTTCGGCTTTGCCGGATAAAGTGCCTCCCGAGACCATTGCCGAGCGCAGCAAGATACTCAGGGCGGCAGGATCCGAAAAAAGACGCAGGTTCATGAACCGGTTCGCGGGTCGGTACATGGAGGCTCTGGTGTTGGCGAGGAGAGATACCGCCGGTCGGTTAGAGGGCTTGACGGGCAATTATATGCAGGTGTTGTTTGAGGGGTCGGACGCGCTGATGAACACTCACGTGGAGGTGTTGCTCGAGCGACTGGACGGCGATGATATATGGCACGGTCGTGTTATGTCACCCCGGGCGGCGGAAATCTCGTCAGGATCATATGGAGGAAGGTGACGCGAGTGCGGGTATTGCTGCAAAGAGTCATAGAAGCTGCCGTGGAAGTAGAGGGAGAAGTGGTAGGGTCCATCGGCCGCGGCCTGTTGGCGTTTGTGGGGGTAGGTAAGGCGGACGAAGCGGTCTCGGCTCGAAGGATGGCGGACAAAGTAGCAAACCTGCGCATATTCGATGACGATGCCGGAAAGATGAATCTGTCCCTGCTGGACGTCAAGGGTGAAGTCTTGGTGGTGAGCCAGTTCACACTGTACGCGGATTGCAGGAAGGGCCGGCGTCCGTCGTTTACGGACGCCGGCCCCCCAGAGGCCGCCGCATCCTTGGTGGAGGAGTTCCGGACGGCATTGGCGGACAATGGTGTGTCCACGGCGTCTGGTGTGTTTGCCGCACATATGAAAGTTCGGCTTGTTAATGACGGGCCGTTTACCATCTATCTCGATGATGAAGACGGCGCATGAATATCCGCGCGGAGATGCCGGACTACCACACCCATACGTCTCGCTGCGGTCATGCAGTGGGTCGTCCTGAGGATTATGTGGCGGCGGCGCTGGACGGAGGTCTGTCCGGCATCGGTATCTCCGATCACATGCCGTTGGCGGGACACCCCGACCCCGCTTTGTCGATGACTCCGGCGGATCTACCCGACTACGTTGCGGAGGTGTTGGAGGTCAAGCGGAAGCATCCCGGTTTCGTGTTGCTGGGTATAGAGGCCGACTACTTTCCCGACCGCGCGGGCGATGTCCGCGCAGTATTGGAATCGCAACCCTTCGATTACGTAATTGGGTCGGTGCACTACCTGGATGGCTGGGGGTTCGATAACCCTGAGAATCTGGCAGGATACGCGGAGCGGGATATCAACGCAGTGTACGCGCGATACTTCGAGTTGCTGGGTGACGCGGCCGCGACCGGTCTCTACACGATCATAGGTCATCTGGATCTAGTCAAGAAGTTCGGATATCGTCCCACAAGTAATATGGCTCAGGTGCTGGATACACTGCTGCGGCGCCTGGCTCGAGCCGGCGTGATCGTGGAGATCAACACAGCTGGCTTGAGAGCGCCGGTGGCTGAAGTCTATCCGAGTCCGGCTATACTTGCGGAAGTTCACGCACACGGTATTCCCATCACCTTCGGCTCGGATGCGCATGCACCGCAGGATGTGGGGTGGGGGTTTGCTGTCGCGGCACAGCTTGCCAGGAGGGCGGGATTCCGGGCGAGGGCGGAGCTGATCCCACAACCCGGCGGTCGGATGCAGGTAGAATACCGACGTATCTGAAAGTTCGCCTCGACGATGGTCACGTATGTGTACTGCAGGTCTTTTTCTGGGGAAGATTCGCCGCACGTCGAGGGAACAACCACAGCATCCGGATCGTCCCAGATTTTGTAGTTTTGGAAGAAGTGTCTTTGGCGGCGTGGCGCCGTCCATCTATCAGGAGGTTTCGAGCTCACCATGGGACTGAAGTTCAACGCCCGCAGGGTCGGTTATCGAGGAATGGTCTCGGCGTTTGTAGGAATGCTGGTGGTGGTGCTCGGCCTCATACTGGCCGGTTGTGGCGGTTCGTCTGCGGGAGAAGCTGAGTCCACACAAAGAGACGACCAATCAAACGCCACACAGGCCGACCAGACACAGACTCCTGTGGCCGATGGCGCGGACAATACGGTAGCGGTTACCCAAGATCTCACTTCCACCGTAGTCTATGGGGGCAAATCCAAGGAAGAGTACCAGCAGGCCATTCCCGCGTTGGAAGAGAAGTTGCAGGAATCCCCCGAGGATCTGACTCTGCTGCAGGAGTTGGCCATAGCCCAATACAACGGCGGCGAATATGAGGCTGCGGCGCAGACCTACCAGAAGATGATTACAATTGAGGACCAGCCGGTTTTGCACAACAACCTCGCCAATGTGCTACGCGACTGGGGCAAGACGGACGAGGCAAGAGCCGAGTATCAGAAGGCTATCGACGCAGACCCCAAGCTGGCGGTGGCCTATATCAACCTGGCGACCATCCTGGCACATGCGGATGATAAGGCCGGCGCTATCCAGGTTCTCGAAGAAGGGATCGGTCGGACGGAAGGTGAGGACAAAGAACGGCTGCAGGGCTACAAAGACCAGTTAAGCAAAGCCGAATAGTGAAACACGGGCCATCTCCCCTAGCCGGGCGGCACGCAACGAAGCGGCGGCCCGGCTTGAGTCGCTCCGCGGTAGTCTATGCCGGTGCGCTTATGGTCACGGTAGTGGTCGCTGTGGTGCTCTCACTTACGCTGGGAGGGTCGACATCAACACCACCGGGGCGTGTGCTTGCCACCGGAGACGACCGATGGCGTGAATCTCGGGCGAGCAATACCACCGTTCCTGCGCCGGTGCCCGAGAGCCCGTCGCTGGCCGAATGGGAGGCGGCGGTGCCCATATTGGAAGAGGCCACAAAGACCGGGCCGGATGATGCTGCGGCAAATCGGCAACTCGCGCTGGCCTACTACAACGTTGGTCGTCTGCAGGACGCCCGCAAGATCTACGAGACCATGTTGGCGGACAAAGAAGATGCCGTGCTCCGCAATCGATTGGGGAACGTGCTGCGAGACTTGGGAGATCTGGCGGCGGCAGAAGCTCAATATCGGCGGGCACTGAACCAGAATCCAGAATCTTCCGACCCGTACATGAATTTCAGCGAGATGTTGTGGCGTATGCATCGCGATGGGGAGGCCGTTGCGGTACTCGAGGAGGGGCTGGACAAGGTGTCACCGGAATCGCGGCCGGTTCTGGAGCGGGCGTTAAGCATCATCCAAGGGGGATCGGCTACCACCACCTCAACTTAGGATATGTCTTAATCTGGGGTTTGTCTGGACCAGGAATCAGGTGATTCTTGGGCGGAGGAGCAAGGTGGTCAGTGGGTAGCCGAAGGAAATTCGCGAGTCCGAGAATGACAGGTCGATGAGGTCTTGGTGGGCGGGCGACAATGTAAATAGCACCTTTTTCATTGTGGCTACGTTGGACTCCGTGAGGAGGCTGCCGCCCGCCCAATAGTCAAAATCCTGAGTCAGAGTACATTGCTCCTCTCGTGCGGTTGCGAGTCCACCCAAAGAGACGAGTGTACTCATCTGTTCCCGGGTGTAGAAGAGCAGATGTTGCGGCTGTCGCAGTCTTTCCAGCTCCCAGAGACGCAGATCCAGATCCGGCCGACCGAAGGCCGTGATCTCTTGGAGCACTACTCGTCCGGCCGGCGAAAGTACGCGGCATATCTCTGCAAACACCGCAAGAGGCTGTAGCTCCAAGGAAAGGCCTCGACACCACATCACCAGCGAGAACTGTCCGGTATCGAATGGTAGTTCCTGAAGGCGCCCTGCATGGAAGTAGACGTTGTCCAGGGCCAGAGTGGAGGCAAGTCGTCGCCCCTCGTGGGCGAGGTCTTCATCCGGCTGTACCACCTCCACGGACGACGCAACGGTTGCTACGCACAGAGACGGTTCGCCCGTGTGGCTACTGAGATCGAGCACGCGCTCTCCGGGAAGCACGCCTGCCAGAGCGAGAACCTGGTCCAGCGGCTGCTGCTCCATACGGCATCCTCCTGGTCGCCTGCGCTGCCGGCGCCTTAGTTCTGGTTGTTCTCAGATAACGACATCAGCCGCCTGTGCAACAGCCACTGCTACGGGCAGCCCATTCACTTTCAGTTCTTCCCGGTATGCCCGGTCATCAGCCACGGTTGTGCGGTCCCATGTCAAGTTGATCGCCAATGTCTCCTTCTGTACGTACACAGCATGTTCTGCAAGCATCTCCGCGATCTCCTGTGGGCCCTCCACCCAGAGATGGATGCGATCTTCGATCTGGAAGCCGGCGGCTTTGCGGGTGTTTTGGATGAGGTGGACCAGCTCGCGGGCGAGGCCTTCTCTTTCGAGTTCGGGGGTGAGCGTTGTTGAAAGGCCTATCACCAGATCAGACTCCTTTTCTACTGCGAACCCTTCTCTCTGGACGGTTTCCACCAGCAGATCATCTTTTGCCAGCTCCAGCGAGGCATCCGTCAATCTGATTTCGATGGGTAGGTCCGCCTCCAGTCGCTTGGCGACCTTGAGAGGGTCCAGGGATGTGATGGCTTTGGCCACGTCGGGCATGGCCTTTCCAAAGCGCGGTCCAAGCGTGCGGTAGTTGGGCTTAACGGAGTAGGTGACGAGATCGTCGGCAGAGTCGGCGAACTCGAGACGCTTGACATTGAGTTCCTCAAGGACAACATCGGCCAAACCGGCCAGCGCAGTCTGTCGCTCTGGGTCTACGGCGACCATCACTACTTCGAGCGGCTGACGCACTTTGAGCTGTGACGCCATGCGGGCGGCACGGCCCATGTTGACCACTTTGAGCGCGATACCCATACGGAACGACAGATCGGCATCCACGAGGGTTGTGTCAACCTCCGACCAGTCGCAGAGATGAACGGATTCGGGAGCGTCCTGGTACCGCTCGGCTACGAGATTGCGGTAGATCTCCTCAGCGATGAACGGCGTGAATGGAGCCAGTAGCTTGCTCAGTGTCACGAGGCATTCGTACAGCGTAAGATACGCGGCTATCTTGTCGCTGTCCTCTTCGCTTTTCCAGAACCGTCTGCGTGAGCGGCGGACGTACCAGTTGGACAACTCGTCGATGAAGTCGCTGATGCGGCGGCCACTGCCGAAGGCATCATACTGTTCGAGGCCGTCCGTGACTGCTTTGACTAACAAGTTGAGTTGACTCAGGATCCAGCGGTCCATGAGCGAACGTTGTTCCACGGGTATTTCGTGAGCCCGGGGATCAAAGCCGTCGATATTGGCGTATAGGGTGTAGAAGGCATATGTGTTCCACAAGGTGAGCATGAACTTGCGGATAACCTCGTCGATGTGCTCCTGACTGAAGCGGCGCGCAAACCACGGCGAACTCACGGTGAAGAAATACCAACGCAACGCGTCGGCTCCCTGTGAGTTCAAGACGGTCCAGGGGTCGACCACATTGCCGATATGCTTAGACATCTTGCGGCCGTCGCCGTCTAGGATGTGGCCCAGACAGACCACGTCTTTGTAGCAGGTGTGCCCTTTGGTCATGAGGGCGCTGATGGCGAGAAGGCTGTAGAACCAGCCCCGTGTCTGGTCGATTGCTTCGCAGATGTAGTCCGCCGGGAAGAGTTGTTCCCACGCCTCTGTATTCTCGAGTGGGTAATGCCATTGGGCAAAGGGCATGGAACCGGAATCGAACCACGCATCGATGACCTCGGGTACGCGACGTGCCTCGCCCCCGCATTCCGGGCAGGCGAAGGTGACGTCGTCTACGTAGGGGCGGTGCAGTTCCAGGTCTGAGAGATCGCTCCCTACCAGGTCGGCAAGCTCTTTGCGCGATCCCACGCAGCGGTCGTGGCCTTCGGCGCAGCGCCATACGGGAAGAGGAGTTCCCCAGTAGCGCTCGCGTGAGAGTGACCAGTCGACGTTGTTCTCCAACCATTTCCCGAAACGGCCGTACTTGAGATGTTCGGGGTGCCAGGTGACCTCCTCGTTGGCTTGAAGGAGATGATCTTTGCGGGCCGTCGTTTTGATGTACCAGGCGGACTGAGCGTAGTAGATGAGGGGGGTATCGCACCGCCAGCAAAACGGGTAGCTGTGCTCGTACGGTAGGCGGTCGAAGAGGATCCCGGCGGTCTCCAGATCATTCATGATCTGCTCGTCGGCGTCCTTGACGAAGATGCCGGCATAGGGAGTGACATCCGGAGTGAAGCGGCACTCCTTGTCAACCGGCATAACGAGCGGCAGGTCGTTGGCGCGCCCTACTTCCATGTCTTCCGCACCGAATGCCGGTGCGATGTGAACGATGCCGGTTCCTTCTGTGGTACTGACGAAATCGCCGCCTATGACAAACCAGGCCCGCTTATCCGGTTCCACGAACGAGAAGGGAGGCTGATAGTTGCGCCCCAGCAGGTGGGATCCAGGGAAGCTCTCTTCGATCACAGCTTCGGGGCCGAGCACCGTGTAGACGAGGTCTTCCGCCATAACCAGATATTCATCACCTAGGCGGGCGCGGGCGTAAGGGATGGTAGGTCCTATTGCCGCGGCTACGTTGGAAATGAGTGTCCAGGGTGTTGTAGTCCAGACGAGGAGGCTGACGGGTCGTCCCTCATGCTTTTCCGGAGCTCCTCGATCGTCCAGAAGGGGGAAGCGTACAAACACGGACGGATCTACGACGTCCTGATATCCCAAGGCCAATTCGTGGCTGGAAAGGGCCGTTCCGCAACGCGGGCAGTACGGTACCACCTTGTAGTCCTGAACCAGTAGTCCTTCTTTCCACAACTGGGCGAGGATCCACCATACGGACTCGATGTAATCGTTGTGCATGGTCCAGTAGGCTTGGTCCAGGTCGATCCAGAAGCCGATACGTTCGGTCATGCGTTGCCATTCGTTTACGTATCGACTCACTGAGGCCTTGCACAACTCGTTGAAGGCGGCCACACCGTATTCCTCGATCTCTTCTTTGCTGGAGAGACCGAGTTGGCGCTCCACCTCCAACTCCACAGGCAATCCGTGGCAGTCCCAACCGGCCTTTCTAAGGACGTAATTGCCACGCATGGTACGAAAGCGCGGATAGATGTCTTTGAACACTCGGGCCAACACGTGGTGGACGCCGGGGCGACCGTTGGCGGTGGGAGGACCCTCGTAGAAGACCCACTCAGGAGCGCCTCGTCGCCACTCGAGGCTTTTGTGAAAAATGTCGTTCTCCTGCCACCATTTGAGGATGCGCTCTTCCAGGGCGGGGAACGACTGAGAGGTATCAACTGGGCGGTAGGGTTGGGTCATGACCTCGTCCTCCTTGCGCGCGGAATCGCCGGTCTCCAGCCGGCGCGGCCCACACGCGAAATAACGTGTTCTCTTCGCCGTAGGGACGGGATTATGTACCCGCGGTACCACCCTACTTGATCGT
>JAAYZX010000032.1 GCA_012514635.1 Actinomycetota bacterium | reverse complement strand
TGGATCTCGGCGTTCTTGATCGCGTCTTCGATGTTGGGCCTGCCTTCGCGCAGCTTGAGGATGGGTGCGGAGGGGATGCCTCGTGCGGCCAGGAAGTCGTGCGTGCCGCCGGTGGCGCGTATGGTGAATCCCATGCGGTGGAACTGGCGGGCGGCCTCGAGGATGTTGTCCCTATCCCCGTTGCGATCACGTTCAGCCACGGTGATGAGCACGGTGCCCTCTTGGGGGAGCCGTTGTTGGGCGGCCTCCTGTGACTTGGCGAATGCCAGCCCGAAGGAGTCGGCCATGCCCAGCACCTCGCCCGTGGAGCGCATCTCTGGGCCCAACAGCGGATCCACCTCGGGGAACATGTTGAAGGGGAAGACCGCCTCCTTGACCCCGAAGTGAGGAATAACGCTTTGCTTGAGGTTGAGGTCGGCCAGCTTGGCGCCCAGCATCAACCGCGTGGCCAGATGCGCCATCTGCACGTTGCACACCTTCGAGACCAACGGTACCGTGCGTGAGGCCCGCGGATTGGCCTCCAGCACGTAGACCACTTCGTCGGCGATGGCATACTGGATGTTCATGAGCCCCACCACGCCCAGCGTGGTGGCGATACGCCGCGTGTATTCTTCGATGGTGGCAATGTGCGCGGCGGGGATACCCACCGGCGGGATTACGCAGGCGGAGTCGCCGGAATGGACACCGGCATATTCGATATGCTCCATAACCGCCGGGACGAAGGCATCGGTGCCGTCGGAGAGGGCGTCGGCTTCGCACTCAAGAGCGTTCTCCAAGAACTTGTCAATGAGGATGGGGCGCTCCGGCGTCACGTCCACGGCGGCGGCCACATAGCGGGCCAGCATGTCTCTGTCGTGCACGATCTCCATGCCTCGTCCTCCCAGCACGTAGCTGGGGCGCACGATCACGGGATAGCCGATCTCATCTGCAACGGCGAGGGCCTCGTCGAGGGTGGAAGCCATCCCGGCCTGTGGCATAGGTATGCCGAGCTCGATCATGATGCGGCCGAAACGGTCACGGTCTTCGGCCAAGTCGATGGTATCGGGCGACGTACCGATGATATGCACACCTGCCGCTTCCAGTTCGCGGGCTATGTTGAGCGGCGTCTGGCCTCCAAATTGTACGATGACGCCCTCCGGCCGCTCCTTTTCGTAGATGGCGAGAACATCCTCCACGGTGAGCGGCTCGAAATAGAGGCGGTCGGACGTGTCGTAGTCGGTGGAGACGGTCTCGGGGTTGCAGTTGACCATGATGGTCTCGAACCCCGCGTCACGGAGGGCGAAGGCGGCGTGCACGCAACAATAGTCAAATTCGATACCCTGGCCGATGCGATTGGGACCACCACCCAGCACCATGACTTTGCGACGATCACTCACGGGCAGCAGATCGGGGGCGTTGTAGGTGGAGTAGTAGTAGGCTGCAGGATCGGCTACTCCGCTGACCGGTACCGGTTGGTAACCGTGCACTAGGCCCAGCGCTTTGCGCCGCTCTCGCAGTTGGGTTTCGGGGACATCCAACAGTTTGGCCAGGTAGGCGTCGGCGAAACCGTCCTTTTTGGCTTCGCCGAGGAGATCGTCGGGCAGGTGGTCTCCTCGGTAGGTCAGCATCCTTTCTTCCAAATCAACCAGTTCCCGCATCTGCTCGATGAACCAGGGTTTGATGTGGGTGCGGGCGTAGAGCAGATCAGTGGTGGCGCCCTTGCGCAGCGCCTCGTACATGATGAAGTGTCGTTCGCTTGAAGGCTCCACCAGCATATCCAATAGATCATCGAGCCCGCGTTCGTGGAAGTCCTTGATGAAACCGAGGCCGTAGCGACTCATCTCCAGAGATCGGATGGCTTTTTGCAGCGCCTCTTTATAGGTGTTGCCGATTGACATGACTTCCCCCACGGCCCGCATCTGTGTGCCCAACTTATCTTGCGAACCGGGGAATTTTTCGAATGCCCAGCGCGCGAACTTCACTACCACGTGATCGCCGGAGGGCGTGTATTTGTCGAGAGTGCCGTCGCGCCAATAGGGGATTTCATCGAGAGTGAGACCACCCGCGAGTGTGGCGCTCACCATGGCGATGGGGAAACCGGTGGCTTTGGAGGCCAGCGCCGAGGAGCGCGAGGTGCGCGGGTTGATTTCTATAACTACCACGCGTCCAGACCGGGGGTCGTGTGCGAATTGGATGTTGGTGCCGCCGATGACGCCGATGGCCTCCACTATGTCGTACGAATACTTCTGCAGCTTAGCCTGCAGCTCCGGAGCGATAGTGAGCATGGGGGCGGTGCAATAGCTGTCGCCGGTATGGACTCCCACGGCATCGACGTTCTCAATGGAGCAGACGGTGACCATCTGATTCTTGGCATCCCGTATCACCTCGAGCTCGAGTTCCTCCCAACCCACCACCGACTCCTCCACCAAGACCTGACCCACCAGGCTGGCGCGGATGCCACGGGCGGCTACGTCACGCAACTCCTCCACGTTGTATACGAGACCACCACCGGTGCCGCCCATGGTGTATGCCGGCCTTATCACCACGGGATAACCGATCTGGGCGGCCACGTGTTCACAGTCCTCCACTGTGTAGCAGATCTCGCTGCGCGGAGTTTCTATTCCCAGGCGCGACATTGTCTCTTTGAACGCCAGGCGATCCTCACCGCGTTCGATGGCGTCGGCCTTGACACCGATGATGGGGACGTTGTGCCGATCTAGGACGCCGGCGCGTGCCAGTTCCGAGGAAAGGTTGAGGCCCGATTGTCCGCCTAGGTTGGGAAGCAGGGCATCGGGCTGCTCTACGGCGATAATTTCTTCCAGCGTCTCCACATTGAGCGGCTCGATGTAAGTGGCGTCGGCCATGACCGGGTCGGTCATGATGGTGGCCGGGTTGGAGTTCACCAGCACGATCTCGTAGCCGAGGGAACGCAGGGCTTTGCATGCCTGGGTGCCGGAGTAGTCAAACTCACAGGCCTGCCCTATGACGATGGGGCCGGAGCCGATAATGAGGACTTTATGGACGTCGTCACGTCTGGGCATGCTGCTGCTCTCCTGCGCGTGGTGGCGGTTGGGTTCTAGCGGCGTGGCGGCCCGGCTACGCCGGGCCGCCACGCCCGGCCCCCGGCCGCGCCCTGCGCGGCCGGGGGCTCACATTGTGCGACATTCTATCGTGCCGGGTGCAGAGATATGCGTCTTCTCTATTGCCGGATTCTGGCCAAGTCGTCCAGTACACGCCCCAGTTCGTTGATGAGCTGCTGAGTCTCGCCCTGGTTGGTGAGGATCTGCTGGTAGAGCTCCTCGGCCCGAGCTATCAATTCGGCCGCATCGGCGGGTAGGCCGGCGGTGGTAGACGTGGTGGTGGGCGGTGCCGTGGTGATCGTAGTCTCGGTCGGCTCCGTTGTGGTGGTACTGGGCGGCTCGGTTGTGGAGGGCGGGCTGGAGCCGAAGATGCGTTTCAGTCCGTCTGCCAGTGTAGGTTCCATGACCACTTCGTCCCCGTAGTTCACGATGACCCGTCGCAGTTCGGGAATGGGGCTTTGCTCGGCCTGGAGGAAGAGGGGCTCCACGTACATGACGCTGTCCTCCACCGGGATGACCAGGAGGTTGCCGCGGATCACTCGGCTTCCGGCCTGGCTCCAGAGCGTGATCTGCGCCGATATCTCGGTGTCGTTGGTGATGCGCGCTTCAACCTGGGAGGGGCCAAAGATGAGTGTATCCTTGGGGAAGTCAAATATAACGATTTGCCCATAGTTGTCCCCGTCCATGCGCCCGCACATCCAGGCAATCATATTCTTGCGTTCCAGCGGGGTGAAGGGCTGGAGCAGGATGAACTCCTCTTCGCGCTCCCCGGGCAGGCCCATGATGATGTAATAGGGCTCTACGCGGACCTCTTCATTGAAATAGATCTCCTCAGGGATTTGCCAGACGTCTTCCTTGTTGTAGAAGGTCTGTGGATCCTGCATGTGGTAGACCGTCATCTTGTCGGCCTGGATGGAGAACATGTCCTCCGGATAGCGCAGGTGTTGCCGGAGATCGTCGGGTAGCTCGCTGCCGGGACGCAGCAGTTCCGGGAAGACATTGCTCCAGGCGGTGGCCATAGCGTCGTCAGGATCGATCTGGTAGAAAGTGACATCGCCGTGATAGGCGTCGATCACCACCTTGATCGAATTCCTGATGTAGTTGAGGTCTTGCCCGGTAGGTTGTGCGTACGGGAAGCGGCCGGTGGTGGTGTAGACGTCCATGATCCAAACCAGGGAACCGTCGTCACGGATGACGATGTACGGATCGCGGTCGTATTGCAGGAAGGGGGCGATCGCCTGCACCCGCTCGCGGATGGTGCGCTTATACATGATGCGCGTTTCCGGCGTGAGGTATTCGGAGAACAGCAGCTTGAGGTCTCGGAACTTGATGGTGAAGGCCAACTGCTTGAAGAAGCCGGTGATGGGTACCCCGCCTTCACCTTCGTAGGTGGTGAACACGTTTTCATTACCGCTGGGGTAGTCGAATTCCAGTGCGGTGGTTTTGACCAACACGAACTCGTTGCCGATCTCACCGTAGTAGATCTCGGGTCGGGTGACGCTGAGATCTGTTTTGGTCTGGGGCGGGATATCCTCAATGAGGAATGCGGGAAGTCCTTCGCCGCGTACCTCATTGACGGCACAGGCTACAACACCGTAGCCGTGCGTGTACGTGATGCGTTCATTGACCCAAGTCTTGGCCTGCGCCTGCAGGTCGGATTGATCTAGTTCGCGGGCGGCGAGCATCACCTGCCGGTAATTGTCATCCACATGGTAGCGATCGACGTCGACGTCTTTGAAGCGATAGTACAGCCGGATTTCCTGTAGCTGCGAGTAGGTGTCCAGCAGGGGGCGCGGATCCCAGAGTCGGATGTTATCGATGGTGGCCTTATTGTTCTCGATATCCTCCAGAGTGAGTTGTTGTTTGGCCGGGAATGGCTTAGTTATCGTGTTATCGAGGCCGAACGCGAAGCGCGTGGCTTCAATGTTGTTGACGATGTATGGAGTCTCCATTTGAATCTCGTTGGGCGATACCCGGTACTGCTGAATGATTGCCGGATAGATGGCGCCTGCGCCGACCCACACTACAACCAGTAGTCCCACAGAGACGATGGGAAGTTTCCATCCTCGATAGTGGATGTTTACCAGGAAGATAACCGCTGAGATCAACGCTACCGCTGCCAGGACCCCCAGCACCGGCAGCTGCACGGTGGCGTCCGTGTAGCCCGCTCCGAAAGTTACGCCCCGGGTTGAGTACAGCAACTCCCACCGCTGTATGAAAAATTCGACCGCCTTGCCTACGAGTATCAGGGCCGCCAGCAGGGAGAGGTGGGCTTTGACGTGAGGCGCCAGAATGAAACCGCGCCCTGTGGCCGGACGAGTGATGGCGCGATCGAATACGTAAACGGAAGTCGTAGCGATCAGCGTGACAATCAGGAGACTGCTGAAGAATCCAAGCAGGCGTCGCAGAATGGGCAGTACGTACACATAAAAAGAAGCATCGCGGTTGAAGATGGGGTCGGTATAGCCGAAGTCCACGCGGTTGAAAAACAGAAGTATTTCTTGCCATCCGCCGGCGGTGCCCACTGCGAAGAATAGTGCGACAACCATCGAGCCTATGAGCAAGATGCGATTCACAGAACGATCAGGAGTGGGAATGAGCTCCAGTATCTCCGTGCCTTCATCGTCCTGGTTTCGTGCCGCCACCCGCAGGCGGGGGGAAAGTCGCCGAGCCAAACGGAGGTTGAGATAGAAGACCGCGAAGAACACTATTCCGGCGACCACGCCGAGGGCCAGAGGTGCCCAGATACGGGTTAGGAAGATGCCGCGGTATCCGACTTCATCGAACCAAAGGATTTCACTCCAGAAGCTGGAAAGGATGAATGCCAGTATCACTACCGCTATGATGATGGCTAATATCCACAGAACGATCTTGGTGCGGCGGGGTATATTGCGTCTCCTGGGTTCTTCGCCTGCCTCCTTGGCGTCAGTTGTGTGGCCTTCTCTCCACTTCCTCAAGTTCTCCAAGAGGATGTCGGCTGGGGTTTTCGGCATTTCGGTCATCGTGTCTCCCGGTGGCCGGATGTCTTCCGTGTTGGGGTGGGTGCGGCGTTCCTGCTCTCCAGGATAGCCGAAGAGCATCATCGGCGTCCGGTTTGGGCGCCCCCGTGTATGCTGCCAGACAACTTCCGGACCGGTCGCGAGGGACCGATCGGGGAAGCGCAACGAGTGATATCCAAATGGAACGAGAGGACGGTCATGGCCGAATCGCCCTTGACTCTGGAACTTATCACCGGCCGGCCGGCGCCTGCCGGCACGGCGCCGGCCGAGCTGCGGTGGTCGCCCGACGGACGACACCTGGCATTCCTATGGGACGATACCGGAATGGGTGTGCGGGAGATCTGGTTGGTGGAGCGTGAAGAGATCACGCCTGTATGTCTGACGCGGGCATGGGAAGAGGTGCGTGAGGCGGGAGGCGTGAGCGATCTGGTCTGGAGTCCGTGGTCGGATGCTGTGGTGTTTCTCTGCGGGGGGGAAGTGTGGGAAGTGGGGGCGCCCGGCGGCACGCCGCGGCGCCTCACATCGCCGGTAGCGGCGTCGTCGGTGGGGGAGGAAGCCTCGGGATCCGAAAGGACGGAACTCGGTATCTCACCGGATGGACGACTGATCTCGTTCCTGGAGGACGGTGATCTCTGGTTCCTGCCGTGGGCGGGCGGTCTACCCGAGCGGGTCACGGCCATCGGCCGTCCGGCGGTAGGCGACGTGCCCCTGGGTACCTATTACCGCCGCGACGTCGAGATCGGTCCGGCCACGTGGGGCGGGCCTCCGTCCTACGCGTGGTCACCGGACGGCCGCCACCTCGCCGTGCACGTGGTGGATCGCAGGCAGGTGCCCACTATGTCCCTGCCCTACTACCTGAGCGAAGCGCCGGTCATGAACGTTCTGCGTCGCGGGCGGCCGGGTGACGTCAACGAGTCGCGCACCATCGGGTTGTATGATGTGGAAGAAGACTCTCTGTGTCTGCTCGACCTGCCCGCGGCCACCGCCACTCGTATCGTCTCCTTTGCCTGGTCGCCGTCGGGGATCCTGCTCATCGACCGGGAGACGGATGACGCCGTCGACCGGCATCTGCTTCTGGCCGACCCGCGGACCGGCCACTTCACCGAGATCTGGCACGATCATCGCGAGTCCCGCATCTACAACGACATCGCGTCGGCCTGGCATGACGACGGGCGTCGCATCCTTGTGAGTGGCGACCTCGACGATCGCTATCGTCTCTATCTGTTCGATCCGTCCGTGGCGCCTCGGGACGGCGACACTCATGGTGGCGCCCGCAGCGACGTCCACCGCGACGCTCGCGACGGCGCTCACCTCGCTGTTCTCGGGGAAAGTTTCTCGCCGGATCTGGTCTTCTGTGCCGGCTCCGTGCGCGTTCTCACCCCGGACTCCTTCGACGTGACCGGTCCCGGCATCCCTGTGGAGCGCCCCGGTCCAGCCGTGCCCGGTGCCGGTGATATCCTTTACGTGTCTTCCGAACCCAGCCCTTATGAGCGCCACGTGTGGCGCACGGATGAGCTGGGAACCACTCGGGTTCGTCTTACCACCCGCCCCGGCGTGCACACGCCGTTCCTCTCGCCCGACGGGCACACGCTCGCCCTGCTATCCACCGACGATGTCACCGCGCCCGAGCTCTATCTCACCGATGCCGCCGTTCCGGCAGATCCTCGCCGCATCACGCACTCGCGGCCGTCGCAATTCGACACCGTCACGTGGCAGGCGGCACGGTACGTCTCGTTCCCGCATCGGTCAGATCGTTTTGCTGTGCACGCTCGTATCATCGACCCTCCTTACCTGAATCGTTCACGGAAGCATCCGGTCATATTCGGCAACATGTACTCCAATACGGTGCGTAATCGTTGGGAGCCGCGCTTCGCGGCGCTGCAGCAGTACCTGGCGGCTGAACTCGGCTACATCGTGGTGCAGGTGGACGTGCGGGGCAGCACCGGCTACGGTCGCGACTTTCGCGAGGCCTTCCTCATGGACTGGGGCGGCGGCGACCTGGAAGACATCCACAGCGCGGTGGACTATGTGAAGACGCTCCCGTACGTGGATGGCGACCGTCTGGGCGTCTGGGGCACCAGCTACGGCGGCACACTGACCATCTACTCGCTGCTGCGCAAACCGGCGCTCTTCCGCGCCGGCGTGGCCGCGGCGCCGGCCGTGGATCCCCATTTCTTCGGCAGCGATGACGTGGCCATCTGCCGTCGCCCCCAGACCCACCCCGAGACCTTCGCGCGCGGCGCCCTGCAGTACGCCGTCAATCTGCGCGATCATCTGCTAATCATTCACGGTATGCAGGACGACGTGGTGCCGTTCCAGACGTCAATGGTGTTGGCCGAGGAACTGATGCGCTTGGGCAAAGACTTCGAGGTGGCTTTGGCACCGGCGGCCACCCACGCTTGGTCTCAGCGCTCGGACTATGCTCTATACCTCATGCGGCGTCTGGTAGGGCACTTCGAGCGGTATCTGAAGGACTGAAGCGCACCGAGGACGATTCCGTGACCGAAGCTCCCGTGCCTGCCGGACCCGCGCCGGTCGAGCCCGCGGTTGCCGGCTCGGTAGCACCCGGGCCCGAGGCGGGAGGACGAGTACGTCGGGCCAGCACACCGAACAGGGCGGCACTGATTATGCAGATGATGGCTCCGCCCAGCCAGATGGCGCGAGGGCCGATGGTATCGCTCAGGAACCCGCCGAACACCGGACCGATCCCCGAGCCTGCGCCCCAAGTCAAGCCATAGATGCTCATGTATCTGCCACGCATGTCGGGAGGTGCCATATTGGCTACCAGAGCGGAGGTGGTGGGCACCAGCAGCAACTCGCCCAGGGTGAGAATAAGCATACTGGCCAGGAAGGCCAGGAAGCTGCTGCCTAGAGCGATGCTTCCGATACCCACGCTGTACAGCAACGAGCCCAGTGCGAGGACGCGGTACGGTGGGAAGCGTCTAGAAATGCGGGTGGCCATCATCTGGAACACCACCACTACGAGGGCATTGGAGGCCATTATAAATCCATACTGGCTCTCCGGGATGCCGAACTGAGTCTTGGCGTAGACGGCAAGCAGTACAAACATGAGCGCAGCGCCGACAGTGGCAATGGTGAAGCCGACCATGGTGGCCATGAAGCGACGGTCGGCGAAAACGGCGAAGTAGCCGCCTCGTTTCTCTTGAGTATCTGCCTCACTCCCGCTGCGGCGAGGGATGGTTTCCTTGGAGAACAGCAGAGTCAGGAGACTGTACAGCAGTAGACCTGCCGCGGCGCAGAAGAAGATGATGGTGTATGAACGAGTGGCTAGGAATCCGCCCACGCTGGGTCCAATTGCCACGCCGGCGTTGTTGCCCATGCGCAGGAGCGCGTATGCATCGATGCGTCTCTGTTCGGGAACGAGATCGGCCACCATGGCATCTACCCCCACGCGGTAGATGGGGCTGACGAAGCCGCCGGCGGCCATCAATACTGCGAACATCCACAGGGAATCGGCGAAACTGAAGAACACGTATACGACGCCCTGCAGAGCCATCCCCACGATCATGACCACCCTGCGTCCGACGCGGTCCGCCAATGCGCCTGCCACGAATGAGGCTATGAGCGAGAATGCTGAGTTGAGGGTCAGCAGGCTTCCAACGGCCGTCATGGGCAACTGCAGTCGCTCACCTGCATACACCATCATGAAGGGCCAGATCATGCTGACGCCAATGGTGCTGATCAGGTTGCCGACAAACACCAGCCAGAACTGATTAGGGTAGCGACGGCGTAACTGACTCAGGCGTCTGAAGATGGCAATCATTCTCTGTGCGTTGGGTTACAAAGCGTGACTCCCAGAATAGCGCCGTTCGCTCCCGTCTGCTTCCCCTGCTAACCTTACGTGGTGTGACCACGCTGCTGCCCGTCGCTGGAGGCTTCGCCGTGCTGATTCAATCTCTCTCTGTTTCGTCGGTCCCGTCTGCAGTCAAGGGACTGCGGCCGCCTCAGATGCGTAGCGACGAAATCGCCCGTGTGGTGTCTGACATTCTGGCGGATGTGCGCCTCCGCGGTGATGAAGCCCTGGTTTCCGCTACGGCTCGGCTTGACTGGCCCGAAGTCTCGGCGGCCGATATCCGAGTGCCGGTGGAGGATCTACGAGCAGCCTTGGAACGGTTGGACTCGGATCTTCGCATCGCCCTAGAGTTGGCCCGTGATAACTGTGCCTGGTTCCATCGCCACGAGCTGGTCCCCGATTGGGAAGAAGTGGCTGATCAAGGGCAGCGTATCGGTATTCGGCAGCGCCCTGTTCGTCGTGCGGGATTATATGTTCCGGGAGGTCTGGGCTCTTATGCGTCGTCCGTGATCATGAACGTGGTGCCGGCGCAGGTGGCGGGGGTGGCGGAGCTGGCCATCTGTACGCCGCCCGGAAGAGATGGGTCGGTGAACGAGTCCGTTATGGCAGCAGCGCATCTCTTGGGGGTGGAGGAGGTATATCGTTTGGGTGGGGCCCAGGCGGTGGGAGCCCTCGCCTACGGTACGGAGACCGTGGGCCGTGTAGATGTAATCAGCGGTCCGGGCAATGCCTACGTCAATGAGGCCAAGCGACAGGTGTTTGGCATCGTGGGTATCGACAGCCTGGCCGGTCCCAGTGAGGTGCTGATAATAGCCGACCCTAACGCGCGGGTTGATTGGGTTGCGGCCGATCTCTTGGCCCAGGAAGAACATGGGAGCGGCGCGGAGGCGGTGTTGATGGGGCATTCGGCCGAGTTCTGTGCACAGGTGTCGTCCGTCATCGAAAAGCTGCGGATGGGCGCCACAGGTGCCGGCGAAGCGGCCGCTGATGTCGGCGTTACCGCCCGTGGGGCCGACGCCGGCGACCACGCCGCGGCCGCTGATTCCGCAACTGCGGAGGCTTCATCCCGCCTCTTTGCCTTCTATCCGGAGGCCGGTCAGGATTTTGTAGAGGTGGCGTGTGCCCTTGCCGATGAGTACGCGCCCGAGCATCTTGAGATCCACTTTGATCATCCTCGCGATCTCCTCGATCGCCTCCACAACGCAGGCGCCATCTTCTTGGGTCACCATACGCCCACGGCGTTCGGGGACTACGTAGCAGGCTCCAACCATGTGCTGCCTACGGGAGGGTCGGCTCGGTTTGCGTCGGCACTGGGAGTGCAGACCTTCATGCGTAGGCAGTCGTTGATCGAACTGGGCCCGGAGGCGGCGGCGGCCCTAGCCCCGCCGCTGGCCCGTCTGGCAGAGAGCGAGGGCTTCAGTTTTCATAAGCACTCCGCGCAACTTCGTGGAGGGGCTTGAGGGTGAGGCGCACACAGTGATGTTGTGCCGGTACCTGATGCTGAGTCGGAATCATGGGTATGAACGGGTCGTCTGAACAAGCCGGAGCACCGTCGGACTTCACCGGTTCAGGACTGCACAATCGCCTTCAGCTCCCCACCATCACGGGGGCGCTGAGCGACCGCCGTCTATCCGGCCGCCCACCGGGGGCGGAGAGAGGCGCTGTGCTATCCTCGCTCCGGCACAGAGAGGGGCGCAAGACTATGACAAGCGAATCAGGTAGGCAGGCAGATACCGGCAGCCGACGGGCTCAGGTGAAGCGACATACCGCCGAGACGGACGTGGTTCTGGCAATAGACCTGGACGGCACCGGTACGGCACGCGTTGATACCGGGGTCGGCTTCTTCGATCATATGCTGACTCTAGTAGCCCGCCATGGGTTGTTTGATCTCGAGGTCCGCGCTGAAGGCGATCTTGAGACCGGCGCGCACCATACGGTGGAAGATGTCGGTATCTGTTTGGGAAGGGCCCTCGATCAGGCTCTTGGTGACAAAGCGGGCATCACCCGCTACGGCGACGCCCACGTTCCCATGGACGAATCCCTGGCGCATGTGGCTTTGGATCTCAGCGGCCGGCCTTTTCTGGTGTGGCAGGGGGATCTTCTGCCATCAGCGGTCATTGGCGGTTTTGATACGGAGCTGGCACTTGAATTCTTCCAGGCTCTGGTGGCCAACGCCCGGGTCACAGCGCACGTGCGTCTGCTGGCGGGCGCCAACTCGCACCACATGGTCGAAGCCGTGTTCAAGGCTTTTGCCCGCGCACTGAGGGTGGCCGCCGGTCCCGATCCACGTCGTAGCGACATCCCCTCCACCAAAGGGGTACTCTGAGATCGCTCGGGTGGCAAATCACCGATCACCGGCCTGCTCATGACCATGCAGACGTATATCATCGATTATGGTGTCGGCGATATATGCTCGGTGCAGAGGGCATTGGAGCAGGTGGGCATCGCCGCCGAGATCGGCTCAGATCCGGTTGCCGTCCGTGGAGCCGTGTCTTTGGTGCTTGCGGGTGACGGTGCTTTCGGCCCTGCGATGGCTGAACTGGAACGACTGGAACTGGTGCAACCCATCAAAGAGCGTGTCATGGAAGGCGTCCCTATCCTGGGGGTAGGCCTCGGTCTTCAGCTGCTCTTTGAGGGCAGCCAGGAGAGTCTTGAGGTGCCTGGTTTGGGGTTGCTCCGGGGCGAGGTGCGTAGTTTTCCTCCCGACCTTGAGGTGCCTCACGTAGGCTGGAACCAGATCGAGATCGCCAGAGATTCAGAGTTGCTGGAGGATGTACCGAATGGTTCCATCTTCTATTTTGACCACAGTTATGTGGTGGTGCCGCGACGACCTCAGGATGTGCTCACCTTCACCGAATATGGAGTTGGCTTCGTATCTGGGGTGGAAAGAGAAAACGTAGCCGGGTTCCAATTCCATCCCGAGAAGTCGGGCACGTTGGGGCTATGCATATATCGCAACTTCGTGCGACACGCAGAGGTGGCAAAGGAGAAGTACTGAGATGAGACTCTTCCCGGCAATCGACATACAGAACGGTCAGTGTGTGCGTCTTCGTCGAGGAGATTTCGCCGACAGCACGGTTTTTGGCTCTGATCCTGCGGAGATGGCCAGAAGATGGGAGCAGGAAGGCGCTCGACATCTCCACGTGGTGGATCTAGACGGGGCGCGTCTGGGCAGCCCGCAGAACTTCGATGCGGTGGCTGCTATGGCCGCGGCTGTGAATATTCCCGTTCAACTAGGGGGCGGGATTCGTACTCTGGAGGCGCTGGACCTCATCGCATCGTCACGTGTGTCTCGCATAATTGTGGGCACAGCCGCAATCGAGGACAACGCTTTCCTTGTGGAGGCACTCCATCGTTGGGGGACTAATTTGGTGGTGGCGGTAGACGCTCAAGACGGTTTCGTTGCAACGCATGGTTGGCAGAAGCGCACCATGGTGCCTGTGGCGGAACTGACCGAACAGCTGGTTGGGCTGGGCGTCAAGGAAGTACTCTACACCGACGTGTCTCGTGATGGCATGATGATGGGCCCCAACATCAAAGCATACGAAGAGTTGGCACAACAGACGACGCTCGAGATTATTGCCTCTGGCGGCATTACTACTCTACAGGATCTCAAGGCCGTCAAGGTTCTGGAGAAGCATGGTGTGACCGGCGTCATCACCGGACGAGCTCTGTACGAGGGAGCCTTCACGTTGGCCGAGGCTCTGGCGGTGTTGGGTGCTGAGTGAGACGTCTTCGCAGTCTGTTGTGACGTTGTCGGATTAAGAAATGCAAGACGCAACGCGGATTCTCCGTTAGCCTGTGAGGCGGCGACCCTGGCTCTTCGGCGCCTTCGCGCTGGCCTATTTTCTCTCCAACTTTTTCCGTTCCGCCAATGCGGTAATCTCCGGTGATCTGTCCCGTGAGTTTTCGCTGGGAGCTACGGAGTTGGGGCTCATGACCGCTGTGTTCTTCGTGGTTTTTGCCCTCGTGCAGTTGCCGCTGGGTGGTGCACTGGATCGGTGGGGGCCTCGTATCGCTACTCCTGTGCTCATGATGTGCGCCGTCATCGGCAGCCTGGTTTTCGCCGGTGCGCACTCCTTTGCATCCCTGGTGGTGGGGCGGGCTTTGATCGGGGCGGGCATGGGCGGAGTTCTCATGGGGGCGTATACGGCATTCAGTCGCTGGTATTCGCCACGACGTTTTGCCACTGTTTCGGGAGTGCTGGTGGGATTGGGGGCATTGGGCTCGTTTGTCACCGGAGCTCCTCTGGCATGGGCGGTCACAGCGTGCGGCTGGCGGACCGTTTTTTTGGCGGCGTCGGGCGTGGTGCTGATGAGTGCGTTGGCGGTCGCTGTAATCGTGAGGAACGTGCCCCCGGGAGCACAGAACGCGGACGAACACGCTGCGCGGGTCGGCGGTGATTCTTCTTCCATCAAGGCCCTATTCCGTGATCGACGTTTCTGGCCCATCGCCTTGCTTAATCTAAGCTTCGCGGGGACCCTCTTGACTTTCCAGGGCCTGTGGTTTGGACCGTACCTGTTCGATGCTTTGGGGTTCAGCCGTACGGGCGCGGGGACGATCATCACTCTGGCCGCCATCGGAGGGCTTGTGGGGTACTTCTCCTGTGGTTGGATGTTCGACCACTGGGGGCGACGGCAGGCCGTTGTGCTGGGCATGGGCGCCTTTCTGATAGCGCAGCTCTTGATGGTGTTGGCAGCGTTGACGGGATGGGCTTGGCTCGCCTACCCTACTTTCGTACTCTTCGGGTACGGCGGGGGACACAATATCCTCACTATGGCCCATGTGCGGACTGTGTTTCCCGTGCAGATGATAGGCAGGGCGGTGACCGGTGTGAATATGTTCGGCCTCGGGGGGGCGGCGTTGCTTCAGTACGGGGTTGGTGCACTGATAGCCATGTTTCCTCGCGGCGTCGATGGAAGCTATCCGCCGCAGGCCTACGGGTTGGCGGTGGGAGCGACTGCTGCATTAGGCGTTCTGGCGCTTATTTGGTATCTGCAAAACGGATCGTAAGACGAGGCGCAAGGATAAGGGGGGTGGTGTGGGGTATAAGATGAAGTCGAGGCGGGCGGTCTGATGTGTCGGCCCGGCCTAAATAGACCGGCGGTCGAACTGGGAGGGAGTCAATGGGTACCAAAGATGATGATTTGAGGCGTGCAAACGTCAGGAGGATGGCGTTGCGCGCCGGATTCCTGCTCCTATGTATCTGTGTTGCTCTGTTTGCGATGGGGTGCAAGATCCAGATCGGCCTCGATACGGTGGTAGAAGAGAATGGGTCCGGCACGTTTGGGATGCGTCTTGCGGCGGACAAAGAAATCCAGGACCTGATGGCGCAACAGGGCGGCGAAGATTTATTCGGCGACCTGAAGGAGGATATGCCGGAAGGATGGAACGTCCAGGAGGGCACCGATCCTGACGGTACCAAGTGGGTCAAGACTACGATGGCCTTCAAGGACCAGGAGGAGCTGAAGAGCCTCCTGCAATCCGAGGGCGACAGCCCCATGGGCGATCTGGGCAACTCCGAGATCGACATCTCTCAGACCACTTCTCTGTTTGCAATGAAAACCCGTTTTTCGGGAAAATTTGATTTAGGAGCGGCCCTATCCGTCATTGGTGAGAGCGCCGGTGAAGAGGCTCCCATTGAGATGCTACAGAGTATTATCCAGTTCGAGAATCGCGTTACACTCCCCGGTTCTATTAAAAGCCATAACGCCGACGAGGTGCAGGGCAGCACACTGATATGGCGGCCCAAAGGCGGCGAAATGGTTGAGATGAATGCCGAGAGCAGCGTGCTGCGTTGGGGTGTGGTGGGTGGCTTTATCGGTGGCGGCGTGGTGCTGGTGGCATTGATCATCATTCTGATTGTCGTCTTGGTGAAGCGAAGTCGCAGGGCGGCGCCGGCGGCGGCGGTTGCTCCTCCGTCAACGGCTGTGGCGACGGAAAGCGTCGAATCCACGGAAGAGACAGGCGACGCGGGTGAGGAGACAGATCGTTCGTAGCGCAATAGGCCGGCGGCCGTAGTAACGCTGTGCTGTTGGGGGGCGGCGCCTGTTCCGGGCGCCGCCCCCCTCGTTTTGGCAACGGCGGTTTGTACCCGGCCTCCTCGGGGAACTCTTCATAACGAGTCTGGGAATCCGCAGGTTCCTAGACGTTGACTGGAATTCTAGGGAAGGAGCTAGATGCCTGCGGCAAAAGACGGTTGCGTGAAGCCTGCCCAGGGTCCTATTGGTGCCCCGGGTGTGGAGGCGGCAGAATCCGCCGGAACAACAGAGGAGGTGGTGTCCAAAGTGATGGCACGGGTAGGGTATCCGGCGCCGGACTTCGAAGTAAGCGCGTTCGTAGACGGCGGTTTCCAGAATGTCAAGCTGTCGGACCATAAGGGCAAGTGGGTGGTTCTCTGCTTTTATCCGGGAGACTTCACATTCGTTTGACCGACGGAACTGGCGGCAGTTGCCGTCAAGTATCCTGAAATCAAGGCTCTGGGCGCAGAAGTGTTGGCCATGAGCACAGACAGTCGTTTCAGCCACAAGATCTGGCAGGAGGAAGAACTGACGAAGATGGTGCCCGGTGGCGTGCCGTTTCCTCTGCTGAGTGATCAGGGCGGTCGCGTGGGGACTGTGTACGGAGTCTACGAAGAGGCTGCTGGGGTGGATATCCGGGGCCGCTTCATTATTGATCCCGAGGGGGTCATTCGGGCGATGGAAGTGCTGACACCTGAGGTGGGCCGGAATGTTACGGAGATGATCCGTCAGCTGAAGGCCTTCCAGCATGTGGTCGCAACCGGCGAGGTGACGCCGTCCGGGTGGCAGCCCGGAAAACCCACTCTGACCCCTGGACCGGACCTGGCCGGAAAGGTCTGGAAGGAATGGAAAGTAGAGAACGCGTTCGAATAGAAGCGTATGCGGCGTGACACCGCTCTGGGAGGTCACGACCTGAGGTGAGGATGAGGGCGGCGTCCATAACGGACGCCGCCCTCATCACGTCTTGCAGCCGCCGGCGGCTGCAAGACGGTACATCAGTGCACCCAGCGCCCACTCCAGAATCTCCGGCCGACGGTTATGGCTCTGGTCAACATCAGCGCGCCAAGTCCCCACCATACACCCTGCAGGCCCCAGCCGAAAAAGAGTGCTGCAAGTACAATCCCCGCTCCTATCAGTGCGCTCAACATCATGGCTTGGGCCAGATACTTGGTGTCGGAGGCGCCGATGAGAACACCGTCGAGCCCAAAAACGAAGCCGTTGAGGGGCTGCAGTAAGATCACGAAGGGGAAGACCGTAGCGATGGTGGCCAGTACTTCTGGGTCCGTTGTGAATATACGAGGCAGGAGGTCCTGGGCAAGGTGGTAGGCCAGACTGAAAACTACGCCCGCGGCGACACTCCACCAGGCAATACGGGTGCCGATAACGCGGGCCTCTGCGGATTTGCCCGCTCCCAAATAGCGCCCGATCAACGCCTGACCGGCGATGGCCAGAGAATCCATAATCATGGCTAAGAACATCCACAAGTCCAGCGCTATTTGGTGGGCGGCGACCTGGATGGTGCCCATGCGGGTGGCGGCGGTAGTGGAGAGGAAATACACGCCGTACAGCGCTAGAGTGCGGATGGCAAGATCTCGACTCAATACCAGCAGTTCCTGCATAGGACCCTTGTGCGGCCGCCAGTCGAAAGTGTCGGTTAAGGGACGCAGTCGTTTGGCGGCGCGCCAGAGGAAGAGCATGGCTCCCGCGGTTTGGGCCGACAGCGTGGCGATGGCGGCTCCGCGTACTCCCATACCGGCAGGGTAGATAAGTACGTAGGCGAGGCCGGCGTTGACTACGTTGACGCACACCGTGATAAGAAGGGGGGTGCGGGTATCCAGAAGACCGCGAAAGAGACCATGGCCCGCCAGGGTGATCATCATGGGAACCAGTGCGAGCACGCGTATTCGGAAATAGGCGAGGAAGAGAACCAGCACCTCCTGATCGGCGCCTACCAACTTCCCCAGCGGTACCGCGAGCGACTCTGCAAGGATCGTAGCCACTCCGCCCAGTATGATGGTAACCCAGAGCGTCTGAACCGCGAAGCCCGGTATCTCGTGCCCTCTGCCGGAGCTGAACCGTCGGGCCACCGGCGCGGTTGTACCGTAGGCTAAAAAGTTGAAGAGGGTGAAGGCCAGATTGAAAACCACTACCGAGACCGCCAAAGCTGCCAGGGGAGCGGGTCCTAGATGCCCAACCAAGGCGGTATCCACCATGGAGAGTAGAGGGTCCGCCGCCAATGAGCCCAGGGCGGGTAGGGCCAGTCGTAGGATCTCGCGATCGCGCCGAGGGTTCAGCAATGAAAAAGTCACGCGACGAACACCAGGCGATAATTTTGCCGGTTCATGAGGCGATTCTAGCAACAGCACCCAGTGTTGCCGCCCATTTCACTTGCTGTTAGCATGCTGATCGGCATGGCTGGGGCGTCGCCCGCGATGAATATCCTTATGCGGTTCCGGGTACCAGGCAATCACCACCAGATGAGGAGCGTTCATGAAGCTTGTACGTTCAGCACATCATGAGATTGCGCAGATGCGTGCCGTCAAAACGGAATCGTATCGGGTGCCGCTGCTGGCCGGTTTCCATGCACACTTGGCGGAGCATGCTCAGGTGTACAGGGTGTTGGATGGGGCGGCCAACGTGGGCTATGCATTGGTACTGGAAGATCACCACGGTGACCACGTGCACCACACTCTGCTGGAGACATACTTGGATCCCGTCTACACGGATCGCTACGAGGATCTTTTTGATCTGATCAAAGAAGAGATAGCTCCGCGTGCGTACCTGGTTCGTAGTGACGAATGTCTGCTTGTCACCGCTCTTCTGGCGCGGGGGATGCAGCTGGAGATGAGTAGGGCGCTCATGGTGGCACGGGCCGCCCATCCACCCGAGGATATGCCGGGCCTTTCTCTCGATCCCCTCGACTATCCGCACCTCAAGGCGGTGCATGCTGTTTTTCTACACGCCAGGGGCGAGGCCGGCGCTCCTTCGCTGGAAGAGCTGGAGAAGACCGTACCAAATGATGAGTGGTGGGTACTTGTTCTGGCCGGGGAAGTGGTGGGAGTGGTGGCGCATGAAGTCGCCGCCGGGGGTATCTACGGAGTTATCGATGTCCTGGCGCCGTACCGGATACCTGAGGAGCAGCTTTGGGCCGTGTTGACGGCAGGCAAGAGATTGGAACAGTCCGGTCTGGTGCCGAGCGCCTTAGTCGATATGGCTGATCACGCCAAGGTGGAGCTGTTCAGGCGCGCCGACTACTTCACGGCCGCCGCATACCTCGTGTTTTACGATCCGTTGGCCGGAAGGCCGAGCGTGGGCGTGATCACTCGTGAGGAGCTGTGGGCGGCACTGCAGCGCGGCGAGCATATGCAACTCGTGGACGTTGTAGGCGAAGAGCACTGGAAGAAAGGGCATCTGCCCGGAGCCGAGTGGCTGGACTTTCGATCGTTGACCCGCGAGGCGAGGAAGCGGTTCGCTAAAGATGAACCCATCGTTGTCTACTGCAACGACTTCGGCTGAGAAGCCAGCTCTATCGCGGCTGATAAGCTGCGACAGCTCGGTTTCACTAATGTGCGGGATTACGCCGGTGGTGTGGCGGAATGGCAGGGCGCCGGATTGCCGCTGGAAACTGCGTAAAAGACAGTCCTAAGGGCGTGTTGTGGTTTCGCCGGGCTGGGAGGGCGATGGTCCCACTGGTTGACCGTTCACAAATCGAGCGTTTGCTGCTTCTGGCGGCGGCGTTGGAATCGGGTGTGATCGACGCGTTGGCGGAGGCGGAGGCGGCCACGGCTTCAGCCGTGGCCGCCTCCGCCTCCGCCGATCCCCGTGTATGTCGACTGGTGTTGGAGGCGCTGGCGGAAATCGGAGTGGTGGAGGTGGTGAGGTCGTCGGATCCTTCGCTTTATAGGTTGACCGAGCGTGGGCGACGCCATCTGGTGGAACCGGGACCAGACTTGGAGCGGGCGCGGTTGGTTCACCAAGCGGGCAAGGCTCGTGGTTGGATGGAGCTTCCCTATATCATCGCTCACGGGAAACGTCCCCCTGCGTCGCGACGGCGTCGGAACCTTCACGCCTTTGCTCATACCATGGCAGAGGGGAGTTCGGCTAAGATCGACGAATCGGTGGACGCCATACTGTCTTATGCGCGACCTGTGCATCCTCGCAGTATGATCGATGTGGGTGGCGGTCTCGGTCACGTGGCATTACGTTTTGCGGATCGTGGACTGCAGGCCACAGTGGTCGATACGCCCAGTATTATTCGGCTGGCGCGGCGGCAGCGAGACGCAGTGGGCTCGGGCGTACGACTCGTAGAGGGTGACTTCAACGTGGCTCTTCCCAGCGGGCCGTTCGATGTGGCATATCTGGGAAATGTCTTCCACATTTACGGCCCTGCTAAGAATCGTAGGCTTGCCGATCGCGTGTACCGCACGCTCGCTCCGGGTGGGGTCTTGGCCGCCGTGGACCTGGTGTGGGATCGTAGCCCGCGGGCGCGGATGTTCGCCGTGGATATGCTTCAAGCTACCGATGAGGGTGGAGTGTGGTTGGAGGAGGAGTATCGAACTTGGTTGCAGGAAGCGGGTTTTGAAGATGTGGAGATTGTCGATCTTACTCTGGGAACCAACCAATTGATCCTCGGTAGACGCATGCGTTGATGATCTGCGGTGCCCTTTGGTATCCGTGATCGAGGAGGTTCGCGAATATGCAGCGTGTCCCTTTGGCGGACGGTATTTACTGGGTGGGTGCCGTCGATTGGGGTGTACGTGAGTTTCACGGGTATGACACCCCTCATGGCAGCAGTTACAACTCGTACCTGATCGTAGATGAGAAGGTCTGCGTGGTGGACGGAGTGCGCGCAGGTTTGGGGCCGGAGATGTTGCGGCGTGTGCGTGGATGTTGTCAAGAACAAACGGTGGACTACCTGGTGGTCAATCACGTGGAGATGGACCATTCGGGGTGCCTGCCTTGGCTGATTGAACAACTGCGTCCCCGCAAGATCTTGACCTCCAAGAGGGGGCAGGAGGCATTGGCGTTACACTTCACCCGTGAGGAGTGCGAAGGCTGGGACGTCATGGCGGTGGGCACCGGCGACGAGATCAATCTGGGCTCGTACACGCTGTCCTTCATTGAGGCGCCCATGCTGCATTGGCCGGACAGCATGTTCACCTACGTCAAGGAGCCGCATATCTTGCTGCCGAACGACGCTTTCGGCCAGCATCTGGCGAGCAGCCGCCGGTTTGCCGACGAATTGGATATGAACGTGGTAATGGAAGAAGCCGTCACCTACTTCGCCAATATTCTCATGCCGTTCGCCGGCCAGGTCACCAAGACAATTGAAAAGTTGATCGAGATGGGACTGGAAATCGACACAATTGCCCCAAGTCACGGAGCCATCTGGCGGCTACGTGAACATGTCGATGCCATTATTGAGGCATATGCGGCCTGGGCGCGTTTTGAAGCGAAGCCCCGGGTCTGTCTTGTCTACGACACCATGTGGCATTCCACCGAGAAGATGGCATATGCCGTGGCGGATGGGGTGGCGCAGGAGGATGTAGAGGTCACGATACTGCCATTGAGTGGCACGCCGTTGGCGCGAGTTGCACGGTACGTCCAAGAATCGAGGGCGTTTCTGGTGGGATCGCCTGTACTGAACAACGGTATGTTGCCTAATGTGGGCAGGTTCCTGACGTACATCAAGGGATTGAGGCCGAAGTCGCGTCTGACGGGGGCATTTGGATCCTTTGGTTGGGGGGGCGGTGCCGTCAAAGAGATCGATGCCACATTGCGCTCCATGAGCCTGGATGTGTTGGAGCCTCTTGAGGTTCGTTACGTACCCAACGAAGAGGAACTCATAGCCTGTGAGGAATACGGTCGCCAAGTGGCAAGGCGGGTTAAAGAATGGGTTCGTTAAAGATACTTGCTTCCGTAGGCGGCGCTCGGCGGCAATTGGGTCCGGTCGAGAAGAAGTGTCCTATGGAGCGGGAAGTAAGCGCGCGGCGGCGGAGCCGTCGCGCAGAGAAGGAGGCCAGGTGAGCCGCTATCTGATTATTGGAGGCGGAGTAGCGGGAACGCGGGCGGCCCAAACCATCCGTGCCAACGTGCCGGCAGCCGAGATCATCATGGTGAGCCGCGAGGATCATCCCTTCTATCGTAGGCCTCAGCTGGGCGAGTATGCCGCTGGACGACTGGCGGAGGCGGCCCTAATGGCTCGTAATCCTTCGTTCTGGGAGGAAAAGAGGATTGATCTCCGACTCAACACGGAGGTCGTGGCTGTGGAGCCTTCTGCATCCATGGTGCGTATGCTCGATGGCTCCACTCTGGAGTACGATCACCTGATCGTTGCTACGGGACGGGAGCCCAACTGTGAAGGAGTTGACGGTTCCGACCTGCCCGGGGTGATTTCTTTCCAGACTCTTCAGGAGGCGGCTCAGCTGCGTGTGTTGCAGGGGGGCGACGGCCGGGTGGTGGTGTATGGAGACTCCCTACCGGCTCTGCAGATGGTTCAAGCAGCCGCCACGTCCGGATTGGACATCACTTATCTAGTTGCGGGAGAAAGAATTCTGCCCGGTGTGCTGGACGAAGACGCGTCGCAGATCTTGGACGGGCGTCTGCATGCGGCAGGTGTGAAGGTGGTGAAGGGCGCCGACGTGCGCTCTATCGAGAAAAAGGCCGGCCGGGCGGCGGCTGTGAAGCTAAGTAGCGGACAGGTGTATCCGGCAGATCTGGTAGGAGCGTGCGCTGCCTACCGGCCCGTGACGGCTGCGTTGCCGGTTGCGGAGGGTGGCCTTCGGGTGGCGGAAGACCTGTCTACTCCCTGGCCGCACGTGTGGGTCGCGGGCGATGTCGTTGGTGACGAGCCCCCTTTCAATTGGCTGCGTGCTTGGCGGCAGGGTGAAAGCGTAGGGCTGGCGGCCTGCGGGGCACAAGATTCTGTTCGTTCCGGCCGCAGCAGCGTGCATGTGCTCAATTGTCAGCTCATGGGATTGAGCGTGGTGGCGATCGGACAGACGGTTGTACCGTATCGCTCGGGCCCGAGCGAAGTCAGGACGGAAGTGATCGGGGAATTCTATAAGAAACTGGTGTTTGCCCCGGATGATCGCCTAATTGGCGCTATTTTGGTGGGTAACGTGGCCGAGGCGGGAGAACTGGAGGAGGCGGTCGGTATCGGTTCCAGCAGAAGCGATCTCGATCCTGCTCTAATGAAACAGCTCTTTGAGCCAACCTACCGGCCGCGCTTCATTGGCGTGCAGTGTCCCGTGTGTCGCCATGAGATTCAGCTGGAGCCGGATGCCCAAGTCGGCGATCGAGTTACCTGTCCCATCTGCGGGGTGGATTTCGAGTTGGTGGAGGATGCGCAGGGATTCGGCGTTCAGATGGTTGAGTAAGGGGCGGCGGCGGCTTCCTCCATCGCTCAGCGCCCCAGACCGGCCAGGAGGGCTGCTCGGATCAGACCGATTGAATAGTTCCCCATAGCCATCGCCTGCGGGGCCAACTGTTCCAGCATGCCACGCGCTCTGTTGCGGGGCGCGGTGTCACCTGTGATATCAGTCAAGTGAGCCAAGCAGGCGGCGATGCGGGCGTTGTCGGGAAGTGGGGTCTCCGTTCGACTCAAACGGCCTACGCGTGCGCGGTACATATAGGTTGATTCGGGTGGCACGTTGACCGGGGCGGCCAAGTCCGCCAGAAGGAGGCTGTGACCTGCGACTGAGAAGTAGCTGTCGATTGCCTGCCAGAGCTCTTCTGCCCGCACCTGGGCCTCATCGTCTCCTTGACGGTGTAGGGCCAACAGGGCTTCCAGCATATTGCCTTGGGTCGAGAGGTAGCAATCGGCTCCCTTTGTTTCGTGCGCTATCAATCCCCGGTTACTTCGTGTATTCCAGAGGGTGTCTGCCAGTCTTTGGGCCTGTTTGGCAGGTGCGGCCTGTCCGGTAGTTGCCGCTACGTTTGCCAGTGCCGTTACGGTTGCGGCGTTGGAAATGGCGTAGGCCCTCTCGTCGTTGATCTCCATGGAATCGCCCTCATCAAAAGCCGGCAGTGAGTGACGATAGAGACCGGCATTCGGTAGCCACATCGCCGAGTCCAGGAAGGAGATTATGGCGATGGCCTCATCGGCCAAGTCTGTGCGCTTCAGCGCAGCGGAAGCCTGAGCCATAACGGAGGCCAGGGCGGCGTTGTCCGCCAGCAGCTTCTCGGTATGCGGAGACGACCAATCGCGGGTTGCCGAATAGCGGTAGAAGCCTCCACCGAGACGATCGCGGATGGGGGCCGCCAGCAGGGAGTCGAGGGTGTGATTCAGGATGCTACGGGATCGATCATCGCGCATCTCCAAGAGCGTCTCCAGGATATCGGTGCGCGGGAACTTAGCTCCTTTCCCGAAGCCACCGTACTCGCTGTCGTGGGCGCTCAGCGCGGTCTCGGTCAAAAAAGCGATGAAGTCGGCCGATATTTCTCGCTTATCAGGGTTCTCCCTGGTGGCTTTCAGGAGTGCGGTGGTTGCCAGCTGTAATTCTGCCACTTCCGCGGCCAGGTCTTCCCTATGTTTTTGCCATATGTCGAGGACGTTGTCCGACATCTCGATTAGTTCAGGAGTCGTGAAATACGTTCCCCCGGTAATGGTTTCTCCATCCGGTGTTAGGAAGGCTGTAGTGGGCCAACCGCCTATGCTGTAGCGTAGTGCGATGTCTGGTCGTTCGTCTACGTCTACTCGGGCCGGCACGAATGCTCGATTCAACGTGGCGATGAGCACATCGTCTGAGAGAGGGCCTTCGTCGAGCGCCTGACACCAACGGCACCAGGACGTTGTGAGGCATAGGAAGATAGGCCGGTCTTCGGCCGTCGCGTCTGCTACGGCGTCGTTCCATTCTCGCCATGAGATCAAATGGGCTTGATTAGGGCGCCAGGAGAAACGGATGGACACGGGGACTTTACCTCCGCTCGGCTCGGACCATCGCCCGGGCAGGTGTATGTCTCATAAGTAGCGGGAAAGGTATAGCATAGACGAAGCGATCAGGGAGAGACACGTGGTGGAGCAGGTGAAGGTGTGTGTCAATTGCGGACGGCCGTTAGCCGAACGTGTAGAGGAGATCGAACGCACTGGTACGTCGGGCAGTCTATCCACCGGAGTGTGCGACACATTCCGAGTTTGGTACTGCATAAACTCGGAATGTGTGATGTTCAATACAGACATATATCGGGAACAGATAGCAGACCAGCGTTGAGGAGGTAGGTGCCGTGTCTGAAGCCCACAGTTGCGAACGGTGCCATATACACCAAGCTGAAGTACTCATGAAAGGTCCAGGAGGCGAGACCACTTACCTCTGCACGTCGCCGGAATGCATGATGGCGGCAGGCATGTGTACCAACTGCAACGTGCAGCTGGAGAGAAGGGAGCTCGATACCGGCGAGACGGTGCTGGAGTGCCCCGCCTGCGGTTATCGGCAGACACTTGTTCCGCTGACATGAGGTGGATGTCATTATGAAGAAATTGTACCGATCTCGTACCGATCGCATGATCGGCGGTGTCTGCGGTGGGCTGGGGGAGTACATGGGGGTAGATCCCACCCTCATCCGTGTTTTGTGGGCGGTGCTGGTATTGATGGGGGCAGGCGTGTTGGCCTATCTCATCATGTGGATCATCGTGCCTGAGGCGCCCGACGAAGCCGCGGCGCCTTCCATTCCGCCCACTCCTCCGCCTCCGGCTCCTCCTACTCCGCCGGCGGAGTAGCTCGGGCCAACACTCAGCGGGGCCGCGGGATCCTGCGGCCCGCGTAGCTCTGCCATCGATAGGTCTCCGTGTGCACGGGCTTCGTGTGCCAACGCGCGGGTGTACGGAGCGGAGGTGACGGTGTACCATGTATGGACCGCTATGGAAACTATGAGGAGTTGATATGGCAGAGGAGCTTCCTCGTCTCACCACTCTGTCGCATGGGTCCGGCTGAGCATGCAAGATCGGCCCAGGGGACTTGGGTCACGTTATTGCCAAGTTGCCGGTTGTGTCGGACCCGGATCTACTGGTGGGGACCAACACTGCCGACGATGCAGCCGTCTACCGAATATCTGACGATCTCGCCTTGGTGCAGACCGTAGACTTCTTCACTCCTGTGGTTGACGACCCCTACGATTTTGGACGAATCGCCGCCGCCAATTCGCTGTCCGACATTTATGCTATGGGTGCATCACCCAGGATCGCGCTCAACATAGTGGCCTTCCCGGCACAACAACTCCCTCTGGATATGTTGGCCGATATCCTACGTGGGGGCGCAGATGCGGCGCTCCAGGCGGGAGTCACCATCGTGGGCGGTCATACCATTGATGACCCGGAGCCCAAGTACGGCATGGCGGTCACGGGATTGGTGCGCCCGGGTGAGTATCTGACCAACGCCGGAGCGCTGCCGGGTGATGTGCTGGTGCTGACCAAGCCCCTGGGTACGGGCATCGTGGCGACGGCCATAAAAGGGGATGTCGCCGCACAGGAGATCATCGCCGAAGCCACTCACTGCATGGCCACGCTCAATCATGATGCCTCGCGGATCGCCGTCGCCCAACGCCCCAACGGTCTTACCGACGTCACTGGGTTTGGGCTGACCGGGCACCTCCTGGAAATGTGTCAGGCGAGTGATACCACGGCCGAGATCTGGTGTGACGCGCTTCCGTTGCTGAGTGGGGCGGATGAGTTGGCCCGCAGCGGGATTGTCCCCGGTGGCACGTACAGGAATCTCGAATATATTGCTGCCGATACGGAGTGGGGGACGGGAGTGGAGGAGTGGCAACGCCTCATGTGCGCGGATCCGCAGACGTCGGGAGGATTGCTGGTCTCTCTTCCGCCGGATCGGGCACGGGTTCTCGTGAGCGAGTTGGAGCGCGGAGGTGTACTCGCGGCCGCGGTTGTGGGACGCATGCTCACTGCGACCGACAGACGGCTGGTGATTCTGCGGTCGGTCGGAGAGGAAGTCAGCAGAGCGCAGGAGCGGGAAGCTTAACACTGAGGGTTACCTTGGTACCCCCTCCCGACAACTTAGCGATGCGCACCTCGTCCATAAGGGCCACCATCAGCGGTAGGCCCAACCCGCGATGATCCCGCTGGAAGCCGTTCGCCGTACTGGGAAGACGGAACCCGCCGTAATCGCAGATCTGGATGACCAGGCGCCCTCCGCGACAGGCGGCCTTCACCTTCACGGGCAGGCCCGGCGATCCCGAGTGCTCTACAGCGTTGGCACACGCCTCCGACACGGCCACCATAAGATCGAAGGTGCGCTCTGAATCGAGGGTGGCATCTGCAGCTACCGACTCGACAAAACGGCGAACTTCATAGAGCTGCGATGTGTCAGGCTGTACGGTGATTGATCGGGAAAACGCGATGTGACTGTGTGTCATGTCCGGGCGGTCTCGCGCAGAGCCTGTTCCGCTGCTGCGTTGTCGTCGAATACGCGGAAGCTTGAATCAAGAGCCAGGCCCACGATCTGAAACAAACGCTGCACATTTGCATTAGGGTTGATGATGCCGAGCCAGCCCCGTTCCCTCAATCTGCGTAGGGCGGAAAGCAGCACGGATATACCGCCACTGTCCATGTAGTCTACCTGGGTCACATCGAGGATTATGACGTGCTGTTCGGTGTTCAGCAGATCATCGATGGCGGTACTCAGCGTCGAGGCGTTCCCATGATCTATCTCCCCACGAATCCTGATCACGGGAGTGCCTGCGAGCTCTGACGTAGAAAGCTCCATGGTCTCCCTTCCTCCGACAACAAACACCGACGCCACACCCCCTTGGTGTTGCGTCGGGCTTCTTTTATTTTCCCGTCCGTTGCCTCCATGAAACCTATCCCGCTTGGAGTCTTATACATTCTGGTTCGTCCAGGCAGGCAGCACGGTGGACACACTGCACTAAGTTAATCGGTTCAACGTGGTTAGGGCATAACCGTTTGAGAGCAGCCAGTCGATTATGGTTGGAAGTGCTGCCACCGTGGCCGATCGATCTCCTCCCCCGTCGTGCATGAGAATGATGGCTCCGGGCTTGATCTCCGCCTTGAACCTACTGATTATGGAGTCTCTGTTGTTACTCTCCCAATCTCTGGTATCCACATCCCACAGGGCAAGACGCAGACCGAGCTCGCCTGCCACTGTGGTGACGGTGCTGTTGTAGCTGCCGTAGGGAGGACGCAGGAAGCCGCAGCCTCCCAGGAGATCGGATGTGCGTTTGATCTCGCTGCGCATCTGATCCACGTTGAGGCGTGTCAGGTCCGGATGGCTCCACGTGTGATTCTCAATCTGGTGACCGCCGTCTCGGATCTTCTGGATCAGGCTGGGCTGTGCGGACGCGTTTCCTCCCAGAACAAAGAATGTGGCGGGCACTCCTTTCTGAGCCAGTATTGCGAGGATCTGAGGAGTGAATGTGTCGGGGCCGTCATCAAAGGTTAGCGCTGCCGTCTTCTGTCCAGAAGCCACCGAAGACGTGCGATGGATGACGGCATTGATGGGATCCTTGGCCACCAACATGGCGCCGATGCGCCTGCTGCCGACGCCCACCAGCGTTTCGCGTAGGCCCGGTTCACCTCTCTGGACCAGGGAGACTACAGAGCCGCTTCCTTCTGATATCGTCTGAAAAGGTATCTCCTCAGATTTCTTTGCGATCTCCTCTATCAATGGGCGGCCGTCCATGGCCACGAGTTCGGCGCCGTTGCGAAGTGGGCCGGCGGCGTCGGTTTTGTGGTTGGTAAGAGTGATTACTCCCTGGGAGGCGGTGCCCGGTGAGCGGACGTCGCCGGCTAAGTCCACTCTGGCGCCGGGTCGTGGATCCAGGTGGCGGAGGTTGGCTATCTGCTCTCCCGTGGTGCCGGGCGTCACCTGGAGAAGTGCGCCCTGGACGGTTACGAAGAACGCAGTACCGAGTACGCCCGGCGGGCCCAAGAGAAGGGCGATTACTGCAAGGGCAAATACAACCGGGAGGTCTAGGAGTCGCGGGCGGGAGTTGGATAGGGTTTGGGCCTTGATGGAAGCCCGTGCCCTGCGCCGTTCGCTTCGCGACAGGCGCAGGGCACCACCCTCACCCTTGGCGCTCTCTCCGTTGCCGCCGCCGCGGCCGGCAGATTGGGAAGCATTTCTATGGTCTTTGGTCTGGGAACTCCACGGGAGGTCCCAGTCTGGGGTGGGATCTTGCCGTCTGTTCTGTGTTTTATATGGATCGTTCATCAAGCAAGTGAGCACGTTAATGCGGTCGCTTCAATAATATACATGCAGGTTCGGATTGGCGTCGGATACGGCGCACGATCCAGCACGACTTCGACACGCACATCACGCATAAGCACTTGGCGGCTCCTCTGGGAAGCCTGTCCGACCGACACCCCCCGCCCAGCGGCGCAGGCGCCTACCCTCATAGGATTCTGCCACCTTGCTGGTTTTCCTTCGACATCCCCTATCCCGCGGGTGGGGGTACCCAACGTAGAACCGGTTGCCGGGCGGCCTTCACCTCATCCGGACGCTGGACGGGTGTATTGTGCGGGGCCGAAAGGACGGTGTCGGGACTCTCGCGACACTCCTGATCGATGGTGCGCATTACGTCCACGAAAGCATCCAACTCGCTTAGGCTCTCGGTTTCGGTGGGCTCGATCATGAGTGCTTCCGGCACCACCAGCGGGAAATAAACCGTGGGGGCGTGCATGCCGAAATCCAGGATGCGTTTAGCGATGTCGCGGGCCATCACCCCTGCTTTTTTCTGCCGAGCAGCCGATGCTACGAACTCGTGCATGCAGGTGCGGTCGTAGGGAACTTCGTATAAATCATGTAATTGGGTGAGCAGGTAGTTGGCATTGAGAACTGCATCTTCGGATGCCAGGCGCAGTCCTTCGGCGCCCATGCGTCGGATATAGGCATAGGCACGTATCAGCACGCTGATATTTCCGTAGAAACCCTTGACTCTGCCTATGTTCAGGGGGCGGTCTGAGTCGAGGAAGAACTCCGGTTCGGTCGTAGCCGGAGACGGTGGTCGGCGGGTCACCAGCGGGACGGGCAGGAACGGTTCCAGGATTTCACCTACCGCCACGGGACCGGCACCGGGCCCTCCGCCGCCGTGCGGGGTAGAGAAGGTTTTGTGGAGGTTCATGTGCACGACATCCAGCCCCATGTCGCCCGGCCGAGCTCTACCCATGATGGCGTTGAGATTGGCACCGTCGTAGTAGACGAGGCCTCCGGCTTGGTGCACCGCGTTGGTGATTTCCAAGATGTCCTCTTCGAAGAGGCCCAGCGTATTGGGGTTGGTCAGCATGAGCCCGGCGGTCTTCTCAGAGAGTGCGGCATTCAATGTTTCCAGATCGATGAGCCCGCGGTCTGAGCTGGGTAGCTCCACCACACGGTATCCCGCGAGTGTTGCGGTGGCCAAATTGGTGCCGTGGGCCGAATCGGGAACCAGAATAGTATCGCGTTCCCCTTCTCCACGACTACGATGATACGCCCGGATCATCAGGATGCCTACCAGCTCGCCCTGCGCTCCTGCCGAGGGTTGGAAGCTGACACGAGACATGCCGGTGATGGCCAGCAAGGCCTGCTCCAACTCCCACATTAGGCGCAACACACCTTGCACCTGCGTTTCGGGTTGGTAGGGGTGCAGCCGAGCGAAGCCGGGAAGGTCGGCAAGTTCATCGTTGATTTTGGGATTGTATTTCATGGTGCACGAACCGAGTGGGTAGAAACCCAGGTCTACGGCATGGTTCAAGCGCGAAAGTCTGGTGTAGTGCCGTACCACTTCCGGCTCTGACATCTCGGGTAGGCGTGGCGCCCGTCCGCGTAGGCGCGCATCACGCAGGAGCTCCGCCGCCGGCGGCGTTTCTACGCCGGCCGGCGGAAGATCCATCCCACGGTGTCCGGCGCCGCCCTTCTCGAATATGAGTGGCTCTACACCGCGGCGAACCGGTTCTGTGCACTCGTTGAGCGGGCTCATCGTTGTGCCTCCTCCATGTACGCGGCTAGATCTGCGGGCGTATTCATCTCCGTGACGGCCACGAGTAGGCCATTTGTTTCCGCTGGGAACCATCTCGTCAGCGGTACTCCGGCTTCAAATCCTGCCGTCCGCATGCGTGCCGTGAAGACCTGAGCCGGCTCGGGGAGGTTCACCGCAAACTCGTGAAAGAACGGCCCGTTCGCCAGCGGCTTCGCGCCTACATCGTCGATGAGTCTGCGCTGCAGCCAATGGGCCCGCGTGACACAGATCTCTCCCAACTCAGCCAATCCTCGCGATCCCAGCAGTGCCAGATGAACGATAGCGGCCAGAGCATTTAGTGCTTGGTTGGAGCAGATGTTGGATGTGGCCTTAGCGCGACGGATGTGTTGTTCCCGCGCCTGCAGGGTGAGGGTGTAGCAGGTTCTGCCGGCTGCATCGGTGGTCTGTCCTACCAATCTACCCGGCAACTGGCGAAGATACTGTTGGCGGGTGGCCATGTAACCGGCCGATGGTCCACCGAAGGACATAGCATTTCCTAATACCTGTACGTCACCCACTACCACGTCGGCTCCCTGTGCTCCCGGGGATTCCAGAAGACCCAGGGTCATCGGGTTCTGAATCACTACCAGGAGTGCGCCGGCTGCATGGGCCGCCGCCGCCAAAGCTTCCAGGTCCTCGATGATACCTAGGAAGTTAGGCTGCTGCACCACAAGCGCTCCCGCGCCGCCCAGCACTTCCCCTGTTGGGATCGACGTTTGGCCGGTGATGGGATCGAGTCGGAGGCTTGTCACCGGGAATCCAGGACCCGCTGCATACGTATCTATAACGTGTGCGGTTTCGGGATGGAGACCGGCAGAGAGGGCGATCTCTTCTCGCCGCGTCTGTCTCACGGCCAGAAATGCGGCTTCGGCTGCGGCTGAGGGCCCGTCCCACATAGAAGCATTGGCAACATCGAGACCGGTGAGCTCGCAGATGGCGGACTGGAACTCGAAGATGTGTTGCAGCGTTCCCTGGCTCACTTCCGCCTGGTAAGGCGTATATGAAGTGGCGAACTCCGTGCGGCCGATGACGGCGCGCACGGCCGCAGGAATATGGTGTTGATAATATCCCGCCCCCAAGAAGCTGCGCGATCCCACTACCTGGTTCTGTGCAGCCAAGTCCTCTAAGTGTTGCGCGACCTCCACTTCCGTTAGGCCGGACGGTAAGCCGGTATCCGCGATGCGCAACTCTTGGGGGATGTCGGAGAACAGGTCATCGATGGAACCGGCGCCTATGGCTGCAAGCATGGCTTTGCGCTCATTATCGGAGTGCGGCAGGTAGGCTGTCACCTGGGCTCCTCTCTTTTTGTATGTAATCGGGATCGGTGTGTGGTCAGTATGTACAACCTCGGCTACGTCTCGGGCGGCAGAGGTGTGACGCCGCGTCTGTAGAAGGGCCGCGGTACAATGCGGGCCTGGAGACGTCGTCCACGTGATTCCACTTCCACCTCAGTATCCACTTCAGCGTGAGAGGACGGCACGTATCCCAAAGCGATAGGTCGTCGAAGCACCGGGCTGAAACTTCCCGATGTCACGCAGCCGACGGCCTCGCCTCCTATCAAGATTCGGTCTTGGTGGCGGAGCAGGCTACGACCCTCCGCGACCAGCCCCACCAAAAGCCTCTGCGGCCCCGTGGCATGCGCCGCCGTCAGAGCCTCGCAACCGATGAAGCGTCCCTTGTCCAAGTTCACGATTCTGCCCAAACGTGCCTCATAGGGCAGAGTGGTCTCATCGATGTCTTGACCGTGGAGTGGAAGGGCGGCCTCCAGCCGCAGTGTGTCGCGCGCACCCAGTCCGCAGGGCAACACGGTTCCCGGCGAATCGACGGCCAGAAGCGCATCCCACAGGCCCTCTATTCCGGCACTATTGACCATGATCTCCACACCGTCTTCGCCCGTGTAGCCCGTATGCATGAAGAGTACCGGTATGTCGGCTACTACACCTTCCGCGCATGCGAAGTGGGGGATGCCGGCAGGGGCTTCTGCACCGGATGCAGAAGCACTCAGCTCCGCCAGCACCTGAAAAGCGAGCGGTCCCTGCAGTGCCAGCAGACAAGAGTCACTGGTATTGTCGACTGCCTGCGCTCCAGGTAGCAGATGGTTGGTGACCCACTCCCAGTCCTTTATGCGGTTGCCCGCATTGACCACCAGAAGATATCCGTCCGGGCGACGGTAGATGATTAGATCGTCACGGATGCCGCCTTGTTCATTGAGGAATGCCGTATAGACGGCCTGATTGATGGCCAAGTGAGACAGGTCGGTCGGGATGAGTTTGGCTAGAGATGCCTCTGCATCGCCGCCGGTCACCGCGAAGCGTCCCATGTGCGAGACGTCGAACAGGCCGCAACGTCGTCTCACCTGCATGTGCTCTGTCAGGATTGATGAGTAGACCAGAGGCATGTTCCAACCACCGAATTCGGTCATGCGTGCGCCGGCAGCCAGGTGCCGGTGGTGGAGGGGTGTAGTGCGGGAGTTGTTCTTCATCCCCATATGCTCCTGTGTGTTGGGTCGAGCGCGCGCCAAATGTTTGTATACCATACGCTGTCGACAACCTTACTGCTCACCTGTCTCCACTTTAGCTCACGGGTTGATTGTGGGGAAAGGTGGTCGCAGAAAGTGCCCCTGTTTCTGCTAAGGTTGAATTAATAAAAGGAGGGGATATGCGGGCAAGACAGGACCGGTTGGGCACGCTTCTGGTGGTGGAAGACGACGCCTCTATCGCCGAACTCCTGCAGCTATATCTCTCCCAGGAAGGTTATCGTGTGTTGGTGGCAGGGGAT
>JAAYZX010000031.1 GCA_012514635.1 Actinomycetota bacterium | reverse complement strand
TGCCGAAAGAGCCACGCGCCGGATCGTAGGTATCCAGAGCGCGATACACCTGTAGGAAGACTTCCTGCAAGATGTCCTCGGCATCGGCCGCCGTTCCCACTATGAGGAAGGCCGTACGGTAAACGAGATTCTTGTACTGCTCGAAGAGAAGACCGAAAGTTCCGCCATCTCCGGCCCGGCTACGGCGAACAAGAACGGCATCGTCTCTCGGCACGTCGACTCCCGGCGGGTGGCTACTTCCTGAATAGTACACGGGCCAAGACCGAAAGATTCACTGCGGAGGGCGGAGCCGAAACCCACTTGACCAATTGGGCGGCCGGTATGCTCGGCCGTAGTCATGGTCAATGGCCACCACCTGCGCCCACCCGGCCGCTGTTGCCCCATGGAGCGACGGTGACGATGTAGCCACAGGGATAGGATCGACTTCTGAGGGCAGGTGATAAACGCACCGCATAAGCTCACAACGTCCATGTATGGTGGCCGGGGAGTCTGCGGTGCGCACCGACGGCGTCATGCGCCATTCCCGGTCGAGGTCGTCTGCGGCACCGGCCCCTCCACCGGCGCCGGCAGGCGTTAGGGCAGGTTGACGAAGAAGGAGTCGCGGCCGAGATCGAGATCGCAGCGGGCTCCGGAAACGGCATTACCCCCGGTGTCAACCACACTCACGTACACCACGGCTACACCTGCTCCGTGCTCCACATTCAGAGAGCGAACGGTCTCCAGTACCTCGTTCATGTAGGCTTCGGCCTGCGCTCGGTCGGCATGGGGCGCCTCCACCCACACGGTGACGCGGCGACTCTCCAGGGGGTTGCTCGCCACCTCCAGCAGACGCAGGGTCCATCCGGGGTAGGCTCGTTCGCCGGGGAGCGCAGCCGCCACCATGGCCCGGACGCTATCGTTGTCCGGCGCCGTCGGCGGCGCCGGACACAGCTTGGCGGCCGCCTCCTCCAGGTTATCCGCGGGGTTCAATTCCTGGGGCCTCCCACTCGAGTGGCCCAAGTACTCCACGCGTACGGAAGCGATGGCCAAGCCCCGCGTTCCGGCGTTAATCGCGGCCCGCAGCAGAACTTCCTCTACGAAGGGACCGTTGTCGTCCTCCTCCAGGGCGAAGGTGACCGCGAGGGGCTCAAGCGCATCGATGTACGTGTGACGCACCCACCAGCCCAAGCCTCCCAGCTCATGCACGAGCGCGGAAAGCGCCTGGTCGGTGGAGAGACCGGAGAAGTCCACAACCCCCAGCCGCTGGTAGGCGGGGTTGGCCAGCGAGGGCTGGTGGTCGGGGAAGGACAACCCCTTCTCCCGCATGAGCCGGCGCAGCCCCTCGTCCACCTCCATCAGCCGGCCGTCCTCCCAAACGTAGCGACCGTCGCGCCAGAAGAACTGGGAGCCGTGCCCCCCGCCCGCTGCGGTGTTGGAACCGGCATTCGTCTGCAGCAGTTGGAAGCGGCCGAACCCGAGCCAGCTGAACCCGCCGTCGATGATTGGGGCGGGGATGCCGTACGCGCCCTGCGCCATGAGGGCCGTGGGAGGATCGATCAAAGTGCTGCTGGTCACCTCAATCCTGGTTGCGGAGGTGTTGTCGCCGAACGGTGGGGAGGCGCCGCATCCGGAGAGGAGCACCAGCCCCACACCCGCTACCAAGACGCAAGCCAGAACCATAACGCCAACCACAATCATCACTCGGGCGGTACCTCTGCGGGCTCTCATGAGCAACTCCCTCCCATTGCCGAGATATCTGACCACACGAGTGGGTGACGCAGGTTTGACGCAGGTTTGACGCCGCGATCCGGCCAAAGGTGCCGAAACACACGCCACCCGCCGGCCTCCGTGTACCGGTCTCCGCCTACCGGCCTCCGCCCGCTCGTCCGTGCCTACCAGCCTCCGCCCGCCGGTCTTAGCGAAGCTTCCCAATCGCGCTACTTAACCGTCTCCAGCGCCGCCGCTATGCGCAGCACCGCCGTCCTGGTTCCCGGTTCGCCAACCACCATCAACGAGAGATCGCCGGGAACAGTGGCGATCACCAGATCCACATCCGCGAATACGCGGACCAACCGCTCATCTGCCAGAACCGCGTGGAACGGCGTCTCTCCCCAATCGCCCACTTGGTAGGCAATGAGAGCAACCAACCGCCCACCGTCCGTGAACACCACCCGGTACGGCTGGGGATATCCGCCGTCGCCCATGGTCTGCACCCAGGGATTCTGTTCATTCCCGTACGACACCACATCAGGAAACGGCTGATCGTCATCGGCCACCGCCCAGCCCTCGGGCAACTGCCCGGGAAGAATGACGCGCTGGTCACCAGGCAGTCGCTGCGCCAGCCAATCTGCCACACCGCTCAGCAACATTCCCTTCTTCCACGAGCCCTGCGTTCCGTCACCGACATTGGACCCGCCACCCGTACCGCCGGCCTCGAGGGTCTCGATCGCCGCCCGCAGCGCGTCCATATTCACCGTCTCTTCGGCGCCGCCCGCAGCCCCGGCCGGCCTTCGGAAACCACCGGATCCCTCGTGCACGAATGCGCCCGCCGCACCCTGATACAACCAGTAACCAACAGGCTGGTAGGTGCCGCCGTAACGCAGATCGTCCTGAGTGAGGAAAAGAAGGACCTCATCACCCACGGCGATTTCGGGCTCCGCTCGATTCAGCGTCATGGTAGCCGTCTGTCCACCGGACACCGTTCCACTCGGTACCGTCCCGCCCTCAGTATGGACGGTGACCAGATCACCCACCGGCGAAAACCCGGCCTCAGTGCTCATAACCTGGACGATCCAGCTTCGGTAAACAATGCAGGCATCGTCTGGGAATTGGGGAGTCCATTCGTCGGCGTTGGGCCCGTTCCAGCGACCGGGAAGCTCCGCCAGCACCTTGCCGTACACCACGAGATCGCAGGCGGCGATCATGGAATCGAGACTCAAGACGCCAGTCTCCGGTTCGGGCAGCTGCAGCGAGGGCGCCGAACCGGTGGGGGTGGTGGCCCCAGGAGTGGTAGTTGTGTCTGCAGTGGCGGATGATGTCGGCGCCGACTCGTTCGTGGTAACGGAGGTAGACGCCGACGGAGTGTCGGCACAGCCCGAGAGTAGAAGCACTGCTACGAGCAGCAACATCAGCGAAGCGGGTCGGGGGACGAGCCTGGTCATTTGGGTCTCCTTGTCGGTAACCTGCCGCTCCTGCGAATACTGCTCCTACACATAACCGCCGCGCGCAGGTGGCAGAGCCTTGAATTCGGGTTTGGATTCGATCATATCCCAGATCCTCTGGACCAATCGGTGCAGAGCCCGCGTATCATTGAGTCCTGGGCGTTCCTGATCGATAAGATGCTGAAGGTGGTTTGGGGCGACAAGGGGGTAATCGAGACGCTTTTCGGCATGATGCAATAAAATCGCACTTCATATGATCCCCACATGACCCGGCAGTATTCCTCCGGAGGCGGCGAGATTCTCCTTGACACCGGAGCAACCGTCCCTCCCCCCACTTCCTTATTCTCCCAGCGCATGACCCTGCGCCTCCAATTCGGCGAGCAGCGCGGCGTAGTCTACGTCAGCACATGAGACATCGCCGGCCAGGGCCAGCGCGGCCAGGGCGCCGCAGGCAGCCCCGGCGTTGGCCCTGGCCGGCTCCATGCGCAGAGCGGAGTTGTAGGCCTTGCAATCCACGGAGTAGGCGGTGGACACCAGCAGGTAGGGATGCCCCCTGGGCTTGACCGCCTCCAGCGGGAGCAGCACGGTGGCTCCCCACTCAGATTGCTGGGTGCCGCTGCGCGGGTCGTGCCGGTCGAAGACGGCGTAACTGCCGCAGGCTATGGGTTCCTCTACCTCTCGCTCCACATCCTCGAGACTGAAGACCCGCTCACCCAGCACCATGATCTCCCCCCTCACGTAGGGCCAGTCGGGAAGACGGGCCACGCCCACGCCGGGGAAGGCTTCCTGGAGTCGGGCCGCCTGACGAAGCGCCCGTTGCTGCAGAAGCGACAGTAGGATGGGACGACGCTCGGGCTCCATGTACCAGCTGAAGGCAAGCGCGGCATCGGGGCAATCGCTCCAGGCCTCGTTGAGTTCTCGCTTGTTGCCGGGGAGTACATGGCGAATGGACCAGCTCCCTGGGAAAGTGGCGGTGATGTTTTCAGGAACACCGATGGGAAGAGCGGGTTGGGGTGGGGGATCGAGCCAGCATTCATGTTCGTTCACGGCAGGGACGGTGCCCTCTGCGCCCATGCTCAACGTGAGCAATAGCGTGAGTGATTGAGGCGAGGTGGTATAGAGATTGGTGTGGGCGGGAGCCTCGGGCCTGCGTCCCCACACATCGTTGTAGTGAAGCGGACTGCGACCGATGGTGTAGTCGCAGCCCAGGGCACGGGCCAGGTCCGCTTCGGGGGAGGCGTCAATAAAGTAACGAGTCTCTAGGCGTTGCCGGTGGCCGGTCTCGTCCTCGAGGATGAGATGGCGGTCGCCCTCCGCGTCCGAGGCGCTACACAGCACACCCCACAAGCGTACCAACTCCACCCGGCCGCGGCCGGCCTCGGGGATGACCTCATCGCCCAGAGTCAGAGCGGTGAGCACCTTTTCGGCCACCTCCGGCTCGTACACCAGACGGCCATTCCGCTTGAGCGGCCATACGCCGCGGGCCTGGTAGCATGCCATCACCCCAAGACGAAACTCACGGTAGAACCCGGTTGCCGCACCCGGCCGATACTCGTCCTCCAGGCACAATCCCTGCACCAAGGGCGATTCGAGCGCCGCCGTGTTGCTGAGCAGGGCCACCCGCAGCGGCACCTCCAGATTCCCGGCGGCCAGGCGCAGACCACGGAGCGCACCCAGTCCGGAGCTGGTTGAACCCCACACCACCACATCCACCCGCTCCACGCCGTCCCACTGCTCGGATTCGGCGATCGTCGCCGGAGCCACGGTGGCGATAGCGGAGGTGGCGGTGTTAACCGGCTCCGCCCAAGCCGTCTTTTCCCGCTCCGCCCCTCGCGCTAGACCCAGCCACAGCAGTATGCAGGCGAGAAGGATGAGAAGCAGCGGCACCAGGACGGAGGTGGAAGCCTCCTCGGAAGTCATGAGACGAGGGACCGCCTTCATACGCACCGGCCGTCTCGTACCATCACCTCCCCCTGTCACCGGTTTCGGGGAGAAGCTTCCCAGATCGCGCCATACATCCTGCTCGGTGGCAAGCCCCCACCATCCTCGACATTCCCCAACGCCGCACTTGCGCTGCCAAAGACGCTGAAAACCACGTGTTACTTAGCGTAACTCAGCACTTCATCTAAAGCAACCCCGCATTCGACCCCACCGTCACGCTTAGTTAGACAAAATCGAGATCACGTCGAGCCCCGTCCAAGGCCCGCGGCACCAGTCTGGTGCCCGCCGCCTTCCAGGATGCGTACAGCACTCGGTTCGGAGCCAACTCCAGGCGATCGACCGACTCACCTGTGATTTCCGCTACGATCGGCGGCACGCTTCCGATGGTCACCCGTGTGCTGTTGCCGATGTTCGCCACTTGGATGACCGGACCACGGAGGCAGTTCATGGCAGAGCTCTCCAACCTCTGCTCGGAGAGGGACACGTCCCAGGGATGGACCACCGCCCCCACCGGGCCCACCAGGGTGTCCGTACTCAACAGCATCATCTTCCCGGGACCGCGTATCTCCGTCAGTCCACCCCGAGGCACCGCCTCACCGGGGAAGAAATTGATCCCGGCGAATGCAGCGGCGAACGCCGATGCCGGAGAACGCAACACTTGATCCTTGGTACCCGACTGCACGATTGATCCTTCTTCTATGATGGCTACGTGATCTGCCAACCCCACTACATCCGCGAAATCGTGGGAAACGAGGATGGTGGGGAGATTGAGCTCCAGGAGCCACTGCGAGAGCTCCGCCGAGACGTGAGCCTTGGTGACCGAGTCGAGTGCCGACAGCGGCTCGTCCAGTAGCAGCAATTCAGGCGACGTCGCCACGGCGCGGGCCAAGGCCACCCGCTGGCGCTCCCCTCCCGATATATGCCGCGGCTTGGCCGACGCCAGCTCCCCAATGCGAAATCGATCCAGCACGGCGGTTACCTGATCACCCCGCTCGCTCCGGCTTCTGGGACGTGGATAGAGACCGTACTCGATATTTCCGGCCACCGTCATATGGGGGAACAGCGCTGCATCCTGGAAGAGCATACCCACCCGACGCTCCTCGGCCGGAAGGTTGATCGACTGCTCGGTATCCAACAGGACCTTCTTATCAGTGGCAACGTAACCCCAGTCGGGTTTGAGCAATCCCGAGATGGCCCGCAGCACAGAAGTCTTCCCAGAACCCGAGGGCCCGATCAGAGCCAACACTCCCCCGGCCACGTGTAGATGCGCGTCGAGCCGGATACGCCCCAACTGATGGCGTACCTGTACGGTGAGCTCGCGTGGCTTCGAATCGGTCATTTCCAGTACGTGGTGCGTCGCAGCATCTTCACGGCCGCGAGGATGGCGCCACTGAGAGCCACCATGAGGGCTCCCATGGCCAAGGCCGCCTCCATGTTGGCCGCCGAGAACTCACCGTAGATGGCCAGGGGCAGGGTCTGAGTGGTGCCCTGCAGACTCCCGGCGAACAGAGTGGTGGCGCCGAACTCGCCCAGCGCACGCGCCCACGCCAGCGCCGCCCCCGCCGACAGACTGGGCCCGGCCAACGGAGCCGCCACGCGGAAGAAGGTGCGGGCGCTACCCGCGCCGAGCGTGCGTGAGACGCCCAGCAGATGTGGGTCGACGCTTGCGAATCCCGCGGTGGCCTGTCTCACGAAGAAGGGCATGGCCACGAACGCCTGGGCCATAACCACCGCCACCCAAGTAAAAGGCAGCTGGATACCGAGAGTGCCGAGCTGGGAGCCCAGGATGCCGAAGCGCCCGAAGGCGGCAAACAACGCGATGCCGGCCACGGCGGGCGGCAGGACCAGCGGCAGTTCGAAGAGGGTGATGATGATGGGCCGGCCCGGGAAGCGCTTGGTCCCCAGCAGATACGATACGGGCGTGCCCAGCGTCACAATGCAGACAAGTGCCACCACGCTGGTGGCCAGGCTAACGCGCAGAGCATCGAGGGCCACCGGGGAGCGAAGTTGCTCCCAGAAGACGGCGGGCGACGTCTTGCCGAAGATGGCGAACAGCGGCAGAGCGATGAACACGATGAGCACGGCAGTGGCGAAACCCGTGAGCACCGCCGCCACCACATCCCAGAAGCGACGAGTCCCACCCACGGTCCGCCGGGCCGGCTGCGACGCGGCCGGCCCGCGGACAAGCTCCTGAGACGTTGAGTGGGTCCCCGCTTCCATCTCTATCTACGATACAGGAAGGAAATCGTACTTCTGAAGTATTTTCTGGCCTTCGGTGCTCAAGAGGAAGTCGATGAACCCCTGCGCCACCTCGCCGCTCTTGTTGGTCTTGACAATCGCGATGGGGTAGGTGGGCAGAGGATCGCTCTGATATTCATTGGGAATGTCGATGCGCTCCACTTTGTCCCCGGCCGAGGTGGCATCGGTCACATAGACGAAGCCCGCATCGACTTCGCCTAGGCTCACGCTGCTGATGATGGCAGTGACCTTGTTTGCCTCCGTCACCACATTATTCATGACCTTGCTCGAGAAGTCGGAGCCGAGACCGCCGTTCATCTTCTCGAGTACCGTGCGCGTGTACGTGCCTACGGGCACGCTCTCCGCGCCTATGGCGATCTTCTTGCCCGGCGTCGCCAGATCGTCCAGAGACGCGATCCCGCCCGGATTCCCGGCGGGAACAACCACAATCAGCTTGTTGCGGCAGAAGTTGATGGGTTCTTCGATAAGCTCTTCCTCAAAGAGTTGTTTCCCGTACTTGAGGCTGGCGCTGACGAATACGTCCGCGGGGGCGCCTTCTTTGATCTGGGCCACAAGCGTGTCCGTACCTTGAAAGTTGTTCACAAACTCCACGCCGGCAAACTCCGGGTACGCCTGCTTAAAAGCGGCCTGCGCTTCAGGAAACACCTGAGTCAACGAAGCCGCCGCGAAGACGTTGCACTTGGTGGTCGCGATGGTAGTGGTCGTCGCGCCGGAGGAACTCGTCGTGGCCGCCGACGACGCCGTAGTGGAAGGCGACTCGCTGCTCGTCGTGGTAGTGGCCGATCCGCACCCTGCCAGTACAACAAACGCCAGGAGCAACACAACAACCAGCCCCCAGGTCTGCAACCCGTCAACCGCGCGACCCTTCATCGATCTCTCCTATTCTCGCGTTATTTGCGAAGAAGTATATCGCCCGATCGAGAACGAACACAAGTTAGACGTGTAGCGTAGCTTCGGATCGCACAAAATAACGTATGGCCCGCTCAAAAAGGCTCGTCGTTGAGGAAGAGATGGAGTATCCGTGGTTCAATGCTGAGGCTATTCACTGTTAAATCGGATCGAACACCTGCAAAGCATGAGGAGTGGAGTGGATGTGCATAAGCCTGGCAAGACGATGGGTATAGACGACATCTTCAATGCTCTGCGAACGAAGCTGCTCAGGCTGACTGACGAGTTAGGCCTGGGAGCCGACGAGGTGGTGATTACCACACCCCTTACCGCGACAGAGGCCATCGGCAATCCCGAGGACCGCGATTATCCCATCATCACCGGTCGCGAGACTATGCTGCAGGCGGTGGTGCGCGACGCTGCAGGTCAGGCATTCACCGACATGGCAGGCAATTTTTCGGCTCCCGTCCGCGACATTGCAACCATGCCATTGGCCAACAACTTTAGGCGGGCGATCTTCGTCGCCACTCTCAACGCTGTGTGCCGTTATGCGGGACTGCTGGAAGTGTCGCGTCACTGCAGGGACACCGCCCCCAGACGCTGCGCGGAGGACGTCTTTCAATATATAACCAATAACTTCGGTAGTGACGATAATCTGCGCATCCTGGTTGTGGGGTTCCAGCCACGCCTGATCGAACGGATGGCCGCTTCCTACGACGTGCGTGTCACCGACCTGGACTCGACCAACGTTGGGCAGAAACGCTTCGGTGCCACCGTTTACAATGCAGAGAAAACACCAGAGCTTCTTGAGTGGTGCAACCTGGCTCTAGTCACCGGCACCACCCTGGCCAACGGTACCATCGCTCCTTTTGTGGAACGAGCTCAAAGCGGGCTGCCCACATTGTTCTATGGAGTGACCATCGGCGGTGCTGCGCGACTGCTGAATCTCGCCCACGTATGTCCTTGCGGAAACTAGGATTCGCAACGGTGCCGGCAGGCACCTTCTATATGACCTCCATGCTCCGCTCGTAACGCGTTAAAATTCAGTTACCAAAAAGGGGTTCCAGGGGGTCACCGTCATGCCACGCCGACCACCACCTGCCATCGAGAAAAGGAGCCAAAACAAAACCCCGCGCCGCGGCAAACTCCGTCGGATGATGGCCTGTTGCGATCCCATCGCTTTGGTATTACTGGTCACTGCAGTGTTCGTCTGGCTCACGGGCAAGCCGGTGCACGCATTGTTTTTGGGAACGATTGGTTTGGTTCTAGCGTGGACAACACTGCGCACCGCATCAATCTCCAAGCAGAACCGTCAACAAGAACCCAACTCCATCTTAGACTGTGATGAATCCTTGCCTAGGGAGCAACGTGTACTTCAGGCATCTTCCGGCTCGTCCTCCGGTCTGGCCACCATCACTGACACGGCCACCTTGGTGGTCTACGATACGGAAGACAAACGAGAATCGGAGCAGGCGCGTCAGACGTATCACGGAGTCCTTATGACGGTGGCGGGCTTGGTGTTCGCCCTCGTGGTGGCGGCGTTTCCCAGATTCTCCTGGCCGGCAACCATCTCCGTAATGGCCATAGCCACCTTCGCCGTGACGCGGACCTGGGAAGGCGCGCACACCACTACTGGCGGACGCCGTCCGTCCGACAAACACCATTCACGTGCCGGACCGATAGCCTGGGTGGTGTTGTTCTGCGCAGGGGCCCTATGGGAGCTGGCGGCACTACTGCGACAACCATCTCTGCGCGAAGGCTCCTACGAACATCCCACCATCAGCGTACTCATGGACGGTCTCCCCGCCGGATATTGGGGCAGGATGGCCGGCACAATGGACAAGAGTGCAGGCGATGGTGGTGGAAACAGCGGATGTCTGCGCCGTGAGCGTCGTCACTGCCATCGTTTTCTCTCTACGCAACCGCGACAGAATGACCACAAGCCTCAGCGCCGCTCCTCTTCCGGCTACCAAAAGAAAGGTAAGCTAACTATTCGGCAATCGGAGGGTACTTGATGACTTGGTGGAATCTCATGGCCGGCCTACTCGGCGGAATCGGTCTCTTTTTATTAGGGATACGCCTGATGACCGACGGGCTGAGACACGCGGCAGGACCGGCCATGAGTACCATCCTAGACCGCTACACCAGAACGCGCCTGCGCGCACTAATCTCCGGTCTGCTGGTAACGTCTGTCGTACAGTCATCGAGCGCGGTAGTCGTAGCCGCTATAGGCTTCGTGAATGCCGGCATACTCACCCTCACCCAAGCTCTCTGGGTCCTCTTCGGAGCCAATGTCGGGACCACCGTCACCGGTTGGTTGGTGGCTGTGGTTGGTATGCAATTCAAGATTGAGATCTTGACACTACCTCTCATCGGAATAGGCATGATTCTGCGCCTGACCGATGAACACGGCCGCCGCGGTTCCATTGGAGTGGCGCTGGCCGGACTCGGCGCACTGTTTGTCGGCATAGGAGTTCTGCGCGATTCCTTCTCCACTCTGGCAACAAGCGTGACTTTGCCCCAAGGTGACAGCCTCTTCACCATAGGGGCCCAGGTGGCAATAGGAGTTGTGATGACCGTGCTCATGCAGTCGTCCAACGCAGCCATGGTGATTACGCTGACGGCGGCTCAGGGCGGGTTGATCTCTCTCCTGGGTGCGGCTGCCGTGGTGATAGGGGCCCATATCGGCACCAGCGCAAAAGCCATCCTTGTAGGAATCGGCGCTACACCCAATGCCAAGCGAGCAGCCGCGGGCCATGTGTTGTTCAACCTGGCCACAGGAGCCATGGGCATCGTACTTCTGCCCTGGCTGGTCCCTACCATATCCGCCACCTGGGAATCGCTCGGTCTGGGTGCTTCCCCCGCTCCACAGGTGGCTTTGTTCCACACTCTGCTCAGTGTCGTCGGAGTCATTATTATGTGGCCACTGTCGCGTCGATTGATCCGATTCCTACAAAAGCGCTTCCGTTCCAAGGGAGAAGACGCAGCTGAACCTCGTTATCTGGACGCTACGGTGCTGGCCGTACCCGCTCTGGCACTGGACGCCCTCCACCAAGAGGTACGACGTTCGGGCACCCGAACAATCAAACTGTTCGAACGCATGCTACAACACAGCGAGACACCCTCGTTTGCAGCTCTGCAATCGCTCGAGCACTTAAACAACACAATAGGCGACTTCGTCACCCATCTGCACAGTTCTCGCATGGCGCCCGAGACCGCGTCGCGTCTCCCGGATATCCTGCGCGTTGTTCGATACTACGACACCGTAACCGACCTCATGGTCGACGCGGCGGCTGCTGAAACAGAGTGGCAAACGGCTACGGACCTGCAAGACCCTGCCCAGGCAAAATACGGCGACGACCTCTTCCGATCCGCAGCCATGGAGCTCCTGGAATTCGTGATCCCGGATCGCGTGCCTCTGGACGACACGGCTGTGAGTCGAGCGTTGGATAATATGACAAACGCCTACCAGACGCTCAAAGCCTCCCACCTCGCAGCCGGAGCCCGCGGCGAACTGCAACTGGTCGTCATGGATGCCCGATTACGCTACTTCAGCGCCTTGCGCCGCGCGTGCGAGCAGGCCGTCAAAGCCGAACAGCTCCTACGAGACACGGACACCGGAATGCTGCCGCCTCCCGCAAAGACGGAGGAGTGAGCAGGCCGAACACTTACTTCGCTTGAGGCCCGTCGGCCCTGGGTATAGTTTCAATACCAAGCATCTAAACACAGGATCCACATCATGGACCACGATAACAAGACAGACGCGCACGCAACCGCGGCGGCGGCGCTTCGCGAACGAGGCCTCCGCCCCACACGAACACGTTGTCTCATCCTAAGCCTGTTGCAGAAAAGCAGAGATCACCCCACAGTGGCTCAGATTGCTGCACGCCTGAGCGCCGCGGGGGAGGCCGTGCGTCTTCCCACTACCTATCAATGTCTGGATCGAATGGTGCAGATTCATCTGCTTTCCAGCTTTGTGGACAACGAGGGCCTTCTTCGCTTCGACGTCAACCCCAAGCCACATCATCACCTGCGCTGTACGGAATGCGGAGTGATAGTGGACACGCTGATCCCGAAAGAGATAATCGACATGTTGAAGGTTCCGTCGCTTACGGCCGCAGAGGGAGCGCCGGCCGACGCCTGGACTATAACTGAAGCTAAAGTACAGCTTCATGGTATCTGCCCATCCTGCCGCTACGCAGAGCGGCACGACGACTGCCGGCTCAAGAAGCCGTCTCTCTCCCACAAATCCAACACTACAAACCCAGTATCAAGTGCGCCGCCAAAAAGTACACCACAAGCCCGGCGGCATCTACCAGGGTTGTTATGAGCGGCGCGCTTACAATGGCGGGATCGATACCCACGCGACGAGCCAACATAGGCAACATCGCGCCTGCTGCGGCGGCGAACAAACAAATAACGAGCAGAGTGATGGCCACCACTAGGGCAATCTGACGCCCCACGAACACCGACACCGGGAGCAGGGCAAACACTCCCAGCATGGCGCCCAGCATAAGTCCCACCCGAGCCTCACGGAAAACCACCGTGGGAAGATCCCGAAACCTGACCTCCCCCAGCGCCATAGCCCGCACCACTGTGGTGGCCGACTGCGAACCTATGTTGCCGCCGGTGTCAATGAGAAGCGGGATGAAAAGGGCCAGGGTGGCCACCTTCTCGAGCGTCCCCTGGAAGACGTGTAGGACATTCACAGTCAGCGTCGCGGCCAGCACCAGGGCCAGCAACCACAGTATACGTGTCCGCGCCATACGGATAACTGAAGAGCTCAGGTAGGGCCGGCCAAGTGGTTCAGCGGCCCCGGTACGTGCCAGGTCTTCCGACTCTTCCTCTTCGATGACCTCCATGGCGTCATCCACGGTGATCAAACCCACCAGCCGACACTCGCTGTCCACCACGGGAATCGCCAGTAGGTTCGCCTCCTGCACCAGGCGGGCGGCGGATTCCTGATCCGTAGTGGCCTCGACAAAGACCACCTGCTTCTCCATGAGATCGCCTACCAGCTCATCCATGGAGGCCAACACCAAGGTACGCAAGGAAGTCATCCCTACGAGCGTGCGGCGGTCGTCGGTGATAGGGAGCGTATAAATGGTCTCTGCCCCTCGACCCTGCGTACTCACCTTGACCATGGCCTCCTGCACGGTCATGGACGCACGGAGGCTGACATACTCGGGCGTCATGATGCGACCCGCCGACCTCTCCGGATAACCCAGGAGGCTTGCGGTGAGGGCCCGCTCCGCCGGGCTCAGTCCGGCCATAAGTCGCTTGGCCACCATGGCAGGCACCTCGTCAAGGAGACGGGCGCGATCGTCCGGATGGATCTCTTCCATCAGTTGGCGAACCGAATCGTCTTTGAGTGCCTCGATCAGCTCAGTCTGAAGAGGCGGATCAAACTCCTCAAAAACGACAACGGCCTTATCTTTGTGGAGTAGACGGAAAGGGATCGCACGCCGAAACGGTTCCAGGCGGGCCAACTGGTCGGCGATCTCATTAGCCGGCGCATCTTCCAACCAACTGTGGAGGACGACCGGATCCTCTTGTTTCAGCAGATCCATAAGTTCGATCATGACTGAGATAGTCTATCCTAAAGAGAGGCAACATCTCCGTACCACCGTTTGACGCCGGCATAAGAGGCCGTAGCTATCATCTGCTGCTAGACTCTAAACAGGTAGACGCGCGCCGAACCTACCCAGATGTCCACCGGAACCAATAAAAGTCTGAAGCGCCGTATAGCGTTAGCCGCGCCTCGTGGAGTCGCGTTCCAAAAAACCAAGGAGATGAACGCCAGGATGAGCGGAAGAGCGATAGATGGAACCGGAGATGATGCTCCGCGCGCAAGCGCCGGTAGTTCGCACCCTCTGGGCCCCGCCCGTCGCGGTGAAGCCATGTGGGCGGACGACATGGAGTTTTACGGAGACGAGACATCCGTGGAGCACGACGCGCCATCTGCCGAGCACACGCTACAGTCTGATGACCCCGCTCACCGTCAAGGCTGCAGAGTGGCTGCAGAAAGCGCTTTGGGTTACCGCGCCCGCCTGGGAGAAGTAACTCAGGCGGTCATTGCGAGCTGCACAGGCGATGAATGCCATACGCACCTGGGCTTCGAACCGATCCCCTCACGACAATCTTTGGTGGAGGCGATCGGCTTGATGCGAGAACTGCTGTTTCCGGGGTTCTTCAGCCGAGGTCGGATCGACCCCGTCACCTTCCGCTACAGCCTCGGGCAGACTACCGCCTCGCTCTTCGACCTTCTCTCCGATCAAATCACGCGGAGCATACGGCATGACTGCTTCCGGTACGAGCGCGCCTGCACCGACTGTGAGCATCGCGGCTTCCAACTTGCACTTGATCTGTTGGAGTCCATTCCCGAGATTCGTCGACTCCTAGCCACCGACATCCGCGCCACTTTCGAGGGCGACCCTGCCGCACGCGACACGGATGAGATCGTTTTCAGCTATCCGGGCATTCAGGCCACCGCCGTGTACCGCGTGGCGCACCGTCTGCACGAGCTCGGTGTGCCTATGCTTCCGCGGATGATGACTGAGTACGCGCATACCATCACCGGTATCGACATCCACCCCGGCGCGGAGATCGACGAAGGCTTCGTGATCGATCACGGCACCGGCGTGGTCATTGGTGAGACCACCACAATAGGCAAAAATGTCCGGATCTACCAGGGAGTCACGCTGGGCGCACTCTCCCTCCCCCATGACGCCGGGGATCGCTTCCGTGGCAAGAAACGCCACCCCACCGTGGAAAATCACGTCATCATCTACGCCGGAGCTACCATCCTTGGTGGAGAGACGGTCATAGGCGCCCGCTCGGTGATAGGAGGTTGCGTATGGCTCACGGAGTCGGTACCCCCCGACACCACCGTACTGATGGAAACGCCTCGGCTAATCAAGAAAACGACTTCTGCTGAGACATCTTCTACCTCAGGCGGAGCCTGAGACGACGCAGAGCAGCCGCAGACCTCCGTCACTGACCTCTGTCACAGGGCTTCGTGTCGCTACTTCAGGCAACCGCCATGCGGATCCCGGCTGAACGACAGGCTCGATACGGGTACGTAAGACTTCCCTCGCAGATCGATCAACTCGTACCCTTTGGCCTCCACCTCACCACGCCAGGCGAGCAGTTCGGTAGCGGCGGCCTCATCCAGCACGTAGAGCACAGTCCCGCCCGCCGCCGCGAGTCTCTGCGCGTAACTGATGGGGACTTCGCAGGTTACCTCCCCCAGAACCGACTCGGCCACCGGCCGCGTTTTCCGCGGGCCGTTGGCTACCATCAATACAGTGGGCGCCTGATACACGAACTCCGCCGCCATAGTGATGGCGTACTGCGGACAATCCTCCATGCAGCGGAAATGCCCGTCGGACACAGCGTTTTCCACGGTAGTGTCGTCCAATCTCACAAGAAGAACACAGTTGCTCCCAAAAGGGATACCGCACTCGTGGAAGGCCACGTGCCCGCCACTGCCCACTCCTATCACTTGAAGATCGATTCCGCCGCAATCGCGGATCTTCTTCTGGTAGCCATCAAGGATGTTGGTCTTAATGTCTCGGAGTATTCCATTTGCCGTGTCCTTGATCAGCACAGCGCGACCTCCACGTACCCCCCATAATTCGTATTGCTCTGGGTTGCGCTCTAGGGCACCTATCAGAGCAGCCTGGTCTATAAGTGTGCCCCACGGAACATTGGTCTCACGGAACTTGTGTTCCAATAGCCCAAATAATTCCGCTACCATAAAGTAGCTATACGATTGACAGTTTAGGGCACGTTGCTGGGGATTCTCTCCCGGTAGCCCCACGTACTCATCCAAGTTGAAGCTGCGCACCCGGCTGGGATCGATCCGTCCTTCGTTGAACGCCTTAGCGAGATGTTTGTACAAACCGGTGGGAGAATTGCCCGTTGCCAGGCCAAGCACGTACTCCTCCTTCATTGCCTGTTTCTCCCGAATGTCGGCTTCCACTAAACCGGCGGCCACCTCGCTCATCTGGTCGAAGTCCTGTGTTACGTAGATCCTGAACGTCATGGAGTTGGCTCCCCGGACGAGTATCAACCTATAGAGGCTTTCACCACGGTAGCGATATGAGTGCAGTAATGCTGGGTGATCTCCTCTGTGGGGCCTTCCACCATGACACGGCACATGCTTTGTGTCCCCGAGTAGCGCACCAGAACTCTGCCTCCATCGCTGAGCGCAGCCTCAACTTCACCTATAGCTTCCATTATGGCGGGTACCGTGATGATGTCCGGCTTATGTTTCACGTCCACGTTGACGAGTCTCTGTGGATAGACATCCATGAACTGAGCCAACTCCGAGAGCGGTTTGCCCATCTTCAACATGGCCTCCAACAGCTGTAGGGCGGTGAGGATCCCGTCGCCCGTGGAGTGATGTTCCAGGAAGATCATATGACCCGAATTCTCTCCGCCGAGCACCGCACCCAAACGCTGCATGTCTTCCAGTACGTAGCGGTCTCCTACTTTTGAAGCATGGTGCCTTAAACCATAACGCCTGCAGGCAATAGAGAGTCCCAGGTTGCTCATTACAGTGCTGACAAGTAGGTCATTGGCCAATCTACCCTCGTCCTTCATCAGCTTGGCGCAGATGATGAGGATCTGATCACCGGTGACCTCACGCCCTTTTTCATCGACGGCAATAAGCCTGTCTCCATCACCGTCAAAAGCCAGGCCAATAGCGCATCCGTTCTCTACGACGGCCCTGCTCAAATCAGCGGTGTACTGCGAACCACAGTCATGGTTAATGTTGAGACCGTCAGGGCTATCATGGATCACTGTGAGATCGGCGCCCAATTCAGCCAACGCGTCCGGAGCAACTCTGTAGGTGGCGCCGTTGGCGGCATCCACAGCAATCTTCATACCTTCCAACGACAACTTGCGCGGGAAGGAGTTCTTCAGAAAGACGATATAGCGACCGGGAGCGTCGTGCAGCCGGTAGGCTCTACCCATACCACGAGGGGGTGGAACCATATCCGGCAGCTTCCCGTTGAAGATCAGCTGCTCGATCTTCTCCTCCTGGGCGTCGGACAGCTTGAAACCGCTACCCGAGAAGATTTTGATCCCATTGTCCTGATACGGGTTGTGCGAGGCAGAGATGACCATGCCCGCATCGGCACGCATGCTCTCCGTCATGAACGCAATGCCGGGAGTGGGCAGCACTCCTACCAAATAAGGTTCGCCCCCCATGGACGTGACACCGGACTCCAGCGCGCTCTCCAGCATGTATCCAGAGATACGGGTGTCTTTTCCAATAACGACTCGTGTGGGGTGATGTTCCTTCTTCAGGGCATATGTGACAGCCTGTCCTATCGCGAAGGCCATAGCGGCGTCCATAGGATAACGGTTGGCTTCGCCTCTAATGCCGTCGGTTCCGAACAGCTTACCCAATGTATCTCCTTCCAAATTCAATCTTCAAACAGATCCATCTCCGGCACAAGTGCCTCTACCCGCCGGCACAAATCATCCACCACACTCTGCAACCAGGCCACGCCCGCAGCCGTCACGGCGGCGGGCAACCCTTGAATAGTCTGCGTATAACCTGCAGATGCGGCTCCCGAGCCTATGGTTCCCTCAAAGGCCGCCAGGAACTCAGCGCGACCCACCGACGATGGCTCCGCGCCAAACAGACCGCAAATCTCTGCCACACGAGCCTTCAATTCCACCCGCGCCGCGTCGCTGGGAACGATCTTATCCACCATAATCTGCAGACGTTTAGTACGCTCTTCTTTGGCCAAGGCGAGCATCTCCAGAGCCCCCTCGTATACCAGAAGGCCTAGATCTTGTGCTGCGAAAAACGGCCGGCGCACGTACCTATACCATTCTTCCAGCGCAACCAAGTTCGCCATATATACTACGTTGTTGGCAACCACACGGCGCAGATTCTTGTAGGCAAACGGAGTCACATCCTTCTCCGCGCCGGGGTGCGGAGCCGGGATTACGAGGCGATCCTCCGCCCCGATATTGTCCCTCAGTATAGAACCGGCGACCGTAACCACCCCGTAACCCACGCGCACCGGACCCACCGCGCCACCCTGGCCACCCAGAAAAATGGGGCGCTGATTCAGCATCACTCCGCGCGGTACATCGCCAAAAAGAGAGGCCGTGGTCTTATCGCCGTCCGGCGTGAAATTGAAGTGCACGTATGAACTCCCAACTTCACTGTGGTTTTTACGGCTGGTCCCACCGGCCATCAAACAGTCGCAAAAGTTGATCAGGCTCCCCAACGTGACAAACGGGAAGAGAATAGTTTGCTTCAGCCCCACACAGTGGGCCCCGTCGGCCTCTTCTTCCAAGATACTTCCCTCGCGCACGTGAGCGCCCGAACCCATGCTGGATTTCTCCAAGAAGACGGCTTTCCTGAAGTAGCCGCCTTTGAGTTCCACCTTTGGCCCCAAACGACAGTCCTCTACTGTGACCGGCGCTTCAGCTCCCAGCCTAACTCCGGCGGATATGACCGTCTTTGCTCCATAAATGCGGCAACCCGGGTACAAGACTACGTCATCCCCCGATATCCGATCCGGGTCCACCTCCGGCCCTATGTCAAGCGTAAGAGGGTTGGGTATCTGCACCCCTCTGCGGATCAGTTCAACGATAATCTCGTTGCTTCTGGGTCGTAGCTCCATGGTCGTTCCCCACGTCGTTCAAGACCGGTCGCCATAGTCCCTCCAGGAGACGATGTGCCGGTGGTGAGAAGGTTGCAGGCAAGAGTGGACCAGGTGCAGCCTGGTGTCAAGAGGATTGTCGAGGCGATGACTCCCATCGAGAGGGCGTACAGACACGCCCGGCGCGGATCTAATTCTCGGGCCTAGAGAACGTCAGAGAGTTGGTCGGGCGGTATTCCCGCGTAGCGGTTACCGCCCGACCCGACCAACGTGATCCAGTCGATATTCCAGTTGCAGATTTTCAGGAGAACAGGTCGACGTACAAGGAACAACCAGGACACGTGCTGAACAGACCCGGATCTCACCGCACAGCCAGATTACCCTTGATCAGGAAACGATTGAAATCGCGTCGACCGCCACCTCCGCCCACCACTTCCAGCACGGCCTCAGCATCGGCAACCACCGACCCCGACAGCCACGTCACTGTTGTGCCCTGGAAGGCGGCAGGCAACATCGGAGTGGAGGCGCCGACTATTGCCACTTCCCGACACGTCGCAGCCGCCGCGAGAAGGACATCCAACGAACCATTGCTAATGGTTCCGGCGGTAATGACGGCGATATCGCAGGAAGGCAGGAGTTTGAGCGCCTCTTCGGCCTCAAGGCAGCCATCTGCTTCCCGACGCTCAAAGATGTGAAGCTGTCGGCAATCTCTCTCCAGCGGCCCCACGAGCGGTCCGAAAAAACCGACCATGCCAACGATGTCCGATGATTGGACCCCCAAGTGCTGCAGGAGGTCGCCCGGCATCAGAGGGAGCTCGGCGCGATTGATGAGGGCGTTTACCCCGGCAAGCGCCACGGCGGCAATCACGGGATCTCTCGAACCAATATGCTCGATAAGTTGTGCAAGTGGTTGCCCCGCAGAGGACTCTGCCAAAGCGTCAACCTCAGACGGCGCCGGCGCCATCGAACCTCGCGGTCGCTGCCCGCAACACCCCTCCGACCATTCCGGATGTTGTGTCAGGGCGACCCCCACACTTCCATCCGCCAGGCGCACGCCCGTGTATTTCCGACCTACAACCACGTCGGTCACAATCTGTTCCGTGTCGACCGCGAGCATGGCTGCGACCCCGGGAAGTGCCTGCAGGATCCTGTCAGTAGACCTCATGGGCAGCCGTCTCGAAGCACTCCCGGGGGCGCCGTCAGGCGCCCCCGGGAAACACGGAGGAGTAGTACTCATTCGGTTGCCGACTTGTTATCGAAGCCGGTATCAGCACGCGATCGCCCCGGCTGCCGCCTCCAAGTCCGTCCCGGGATTCCCGTAGCAAGAAAACGATTGCGTCGTCCACGACTCAATCCACCGGCCAGGCAACGGCCAACGAATCTGCCCGCGCCCATGGCAAAACGCCATCCTGCAGACCGGCCGGCTCCGGATCCTCCACTCAGAACTCTGCCGCCCCTCATGCCGGAACGCACCGATCCTGAGTCGCCCGCGCAGTAACCGCCACCCCAACCTGTCATCGGTCCCTTTCCTTCCGGACCGGTCCTATCACCACCGGGCATAACGCCCTCCTTTCGTTCATCTATATGCATATTACATCTATGAACTGAGGACATGCAAGCAACATTCACTCAATAGGCAACCGTCAACAGTAGGTTCTCGGCACACGATGCGTGTGGTATCTTGAAGACATGAAGGGGAGTAGCCGGCCGGCCTCAGCCGCGTAAGCGGCGCGGGCCGGTGGTGTGCTCGTCAGGACGGGAATCCGGCGAAGCCGATTCCCCGGGCCCACCTCAGTGGCAAGACCTTCGGTGATTGATGCCGGAGGTCTTTTTTATTGGCCTCCGAGCGTGAAGCGCAAACCAACGGAAGGCGGGGAACTGTAGATGACCGGCACTCTCCCCTGGGTCGCATTCGGCGTGGGCGTAGCCCTCCTCTTGGCACTCGACCTCTTCGTGATCAACCGCGGGGAAAAAGTGCTCACCGTCAGGCAGGCGTTGCAATGGAGTGCGTTCTGGATCGCGCTGGCCTTCCTCTTTGCAGGTTTCGTGTGGTGGTGGCAGGGTGGCGTCATGGCCAAGGAGTTTGTCGCCGCCTACTTGGTGGAGAAGTCGCTGAGCGTCGACAACATCTTCGTCTTCCTGCTGGTGTTCACGGCACTGGGGATCGGGCCGGGACACCAACACAAGGTCCTCTTCCTCGGCATCTTCGGGGCCATCGTGCTGCGACTGCTGTTCATCATCGGCGGCTTGACCCTGCTCGATCACTTCTCCTGGACCATGTATGTGTTCGGAGCACTGCTCATCCTCACCGCCGCGCGTATGTGGCGCTCACAGGAGGCCACTATCGATCTCCAGAAGAACCCCGTGGTCAGGTTCACGGAGCGGCGTCTCGCTTTCGACCCTACCTACAAAGGCCACTCATTTGTCACCAAAGTCAACGGAAAACTCCTCTTTACGCCCTTGGTTTTGGCTCTGCTCGCCATCGAATCGGCCGACATCGTGTTCGCCGTGGACTCGGTCCCGGCGGTACTCGCCATCAGCCGCCACCCCTTCATCGCCTTCAGTTCCAACGTGTTCGCCATCCTGGGGCTGCGGTCGCTGTACTTCGCGCTGGCCGGTTGCATGAACCGTTTCGCCTACCTGCATTACGGCTTGGCAGCCATTCTGGGCGTTGTAGGGATGAAGATGATCGTAGCCGAGTGGTACCACGTACCCACGGCCGCGGCCCTCGCTTTCATCGCCGTAGCTCTGACGGTCTCCATTATCGTGTCTGTATTGAAGACCAGACGAGAAGAGTGCCGCGTTGCGTCCGTCATGGAACCGCACACCCCTGCGGTCATCCCGTCTGGTGATACGGTGAAGGAGCCCGCCACATAGACGAGGACCTACGCCCACGAGGCGCAATTCGTCGCACGCCGTCCTGCGCCACTTTCTCCGCTTCTGCAGAACGATGCAGATTGCAACCGTAATCAAAGCTATACTTGTGATATAAGCTATCGACCCCGGCTCGGAGGCCTAATGTGGGTCTAGCTCTGCGCGATGTCATAGAACAATCGACGCTCGAGAATATACTCGAAGGGTTCAGTCGCGTGTGCGGTATTGCTACGTTTCTGGTTGACCCAGAAGGGCGCCCTTTGAGCGAACCGCACGGATGGACTTCTATTTGTCGTGACTACTGCCGCTCGACACCTGCAGGGTTGTCGCTCTGCGTGCAGAGCGACAAAGAGGGCGGTGCGCAGGCCGCACGGCTTCAACATCACGTGGTCTATAGATGTCTGAACGCGGGCATTCTGGACTGCGTCGCTCCTATCATCGTCGGTCGGTACCATGTAGCAACATTGATGTGTGGTCAGGTCTCAGATCGGGCTGTCGACGTAGAAGACGCCGTGCGCAGAGCCCGCATCATAGGGATCACCGATATCGACGGTTACCTGGCCGCCCGCGCCGACGTCCCCATCATGAGCAGAGCCAGACTGGACACAGTAGTCGGCTTCATGCGCGTCGTTACTCAGACGCTCAGCGAGCTGGCGTGGGCGCGGTACTTATCTGCACACAATTCCCGCCGCCATCTGGACAAGCTTTTCAGCAGTGTGTCCGACTGCATCCTCACCATTGAAGCAGATGGCCACATCTCCATGGCCAACGAAAGCTGCGCAAAACTGATAGGTCGGCCGCGAGAAGCCATCGTCGGCTCTCCTGTAGAGAGTCTTCTCGAAACCGACTTGGATCGAGAAGCACTCCAAAAGCGTATCTCAGAGGACAACTGCTATCCCTGCCATCTAGAACTGAACCTCTCCTGCTCAGCCCGCAACCGGTCCATCCCCGTCCAGGCGGCCGTCTCCCGCTTCCGTGACGAGAATCGGTCGGACTCCAGCATAGTGGCAGTTTTAAGAGATATCTCCCAAGAAAAGCGCCTCCAGGATCTACGAAGAGATCTGGTCAACATGGTCACTCACGATATGTTCACTCCTGTAATCTCCGTACAGAAGGCCATGGGGCTGCTGGCCGGTGGCAATCTTGGACCTTTGAACTCCGATCAAGCTGAGATAGTACGCATGGCCTTGGCGACATCCCGAGAGATACAAGGGATGGTGGGAGATTTCATGAGTATTCACCTCGATGAGTATGAGCGTTTCACTATCGACAAGGTACGCTTCGACTTTGATGAACTCGTCGATGAGGCTGTGTTCGGCATGATGTTGATGGCCGAAGATAAGAATATCACCATGAAGCGCAATGCCTGGGAAGGAGACTGTGTGGTTCACGGTGACCGTCAACGTCTCTACCGAGTCTGCCTCAACCTCCTTACCAATGCCATCAAATACAGTCCTCCCGAAAGCACGGTCCAGGTGGACGCATCCAGGATCCTCACCAACAACTCCCAACGCATAGCCTTCAGCGTGACCGACGAGGGGCCGGGGATTCCAAAGCAGTTCCAAGAGCTGGTATTCGAGAAATTCTTCCGCTTGGATACCAATCTGAAATCGGGTAGAAGAGGTATCGGTCTGGGGCTGAGTTTCTGCCGCCTAGTAGTGGAGGCTCATGGCGGATCGGTTTGGGTGGAATCTCCCATCAGCGCAACGGGGGTGAATGGGCCATACGGTTGCCGCTTCACTTTCGCCATCCCCCAACCAACCGATGATTCCTAAGATCCAAACGATCACACATCCACGAGGACCCAACGGAGATCAGATGCGAGAACAACCGATCTCAGTTTTTATCGTAGATGACCATCCACTCTTTCGCACAGGGCTGAAGATGAGCCTGGTGCAAGAATCGCAGATCAAAGTGATTGGCGAATCGGGAGATGCGTTTGAAGCTGTTGAAGCAATTCATGCACACCCCCCCGACGTACTCCTGGTCGACATGGAGATGCCGATACTCTCCGGCGTATCCATGATCGGGCTCTTGCGCCAGTCGTACCCAGATATGATCATGATAGTGCTCTCCGGCCACCGCAATGCCGCATACGTGGTGGGAGCTATGGAAGCGGGAGCCAACGGTTACCTACTCAAGAACATCAGTGCAGAACATCTGGCCGAAGTCATCCACGGTTTCGCGGAAGGGCGTCGGGTTGTATCGCCCTACCTTATCAACCTAATGATCCAGGTCCCTACCGACAACACCGACCCCCTCTTGGATGGGGACGGCCCCGAATGCGCCCCTTCTCTACCATCCCATCTCTCACCTCGTGAGCACGAAGTACTCGAACTTATGCTTGCCGGGAAGTCCAACAAGGATATCGCCCGCATCCTGCGTGTGAGCGTGGAGACCGTCAAGACCCACGTACACAACATCCTCAACAAACTGCAGGTACGTAACCGAGCAGAAGCAATAGCGTTGGCTTCCGGCCGACCACGTTGCTCGGGCTCCTGATTCACGGCACTTCAGGCCTCCTCGTCCACTGCTCAATTTCCCCCTCAAGAGGGATGCGGGCTAGTTCCTTTGGGTGATGGACCGGATCTCAGACTAGTGGTGTAGTTAGGAGGCAAACGATGGACCCGACTGGAAGCGCGGCCGGGCGGGTCTTCGTGTTGCGGTCACCAATTCTGGTGGGGAACCCTGAACAACTGAAGGAAGGTGCATATCATGCCTGATTTTGAAGAAGGAGGGGCGAGAGAGGTCACCCTCAAAATCAACGGCGACGATTTCCGTATCCTGGTCGAACCTCGGGAGAACCTACGCGAGGTACTCCATGACAGGTTAGGATTTACGGGCACAAAAGAGATGTGCGACAGAGGCGCCTGTGGTTCCTGCACTGTGATCATGGACGGCCGCCCGGTCGTCTCCTGCATGATGCTGGCTGTGGAAGCCGGAGGCCATGACATCGAGACCGTCGAAGACATCGAGCGCAAGCAACACCCCTTGATAGAAACCTATGCGGACCACAACGCGATGCAATGTGGCTACTGCACTCCCGGCTTCGTTGTTACAGCGAAGGCCTTGCTGGATAGGAACCCGGACCCCGATGAGGAGGCAATCAAAAGCGCACTCGAAGGCAACATCTGCCGCTGCGGTACCTATCCTGCGCACATTTGGGCAATCCAAGCTGCGGCGAACCGGCTAAAGACGAGGGAGGCTTAGTAGATGTCCGACGAACTCAACATCATGGAGAGCGAGCCTCTGGTTCGCGACCGGTATGTGCCCAAGGAGTTCAAGCTCGTCGGTAAACGAGGTGTCCAGAGAAGGGACGGAAAAGAGAAGGCCGGGGGCAAGGCCCTGTATACGCGCGACGTGGCGCTACCCGGCATGCTCTACTGCCGCCTCCTGGCCTCACCGCACGCCCACGCACGTATCGTCAAACTGGATACGAGCAAAGCAGAGAAGGCCCCCGGGGTGCGGGCAATCCTGCGCTACGACGATCCCGAACTCGAAGGCAAAGCTCTAGAAGGGCTGGAGACCAAATTCAACGCCGGCCACATCGCCAGTGACGGACAGGCATTCCTCCACGGTAAGTTCGAACTGGCAGTAACTCAGGAGCAGTGGATGCAGGGTGGTGGGCGTGTCCTCGACGGATTCGCCTGGTGGGAAGGCGAGCAGTGCGGCGTCGCCATCGCTGCCGACACCATCCGTCAGGCCGAAGACGCCCTGGCACTGGTGGAGGTGGAGTGGGAAATCCTCCCCCACGTACTCGATCCCATCGAGTCTCTGAAACCGGGTGCGCCACCGGCCATTGAAGAGATCAACAAAAAGAACAACATCATCCGTAAGGTCAAGATCGAAGAAGGCGACGTCGAGAAAGCATTCAAGGAATCCGACCAGGTCATAGAGTTCAGTATCAAACGTGAACCGTACACGGCGGCCGAGCCCGAACCCATGAGCAATGTGGTCCTTTGGCGTGGCGACAACGTCGAGATTTGGGCCCACCAGCAGCAGGCATATGACGGCAAGATGCTGTTCTGTGCCAAGATGGGCATCCCGCTGAACTATGTCAAGCTGCACATCCCCCACCAGGGGAGCCAGTTCGGTCACGGCGGTAACCCCATGATGCATCACACCCATGGACTTCACGTGATCAGCGCCATTTTATCCAAGCGCACGGGCCGCCCCGTCAAGACACTCTACGACCGCCGGGATACTTTCTACGGTTTATCACAGGATGCCGAAGCCAACACCAAGTTCAAAGTGGGCTTCAACAAAGACGGAACCATCACCGCCGTCAAACTGGACACCATCGTGGCGAAGATGGGGCAGTACGGTATCGACCATTTTATGGACAACACCCGTATCCCCAACCTGCTCCTCAACTATCTCGAGGCTCAATGCAACATCCCACCTGCCTGGTGGATGCGGTGCGAGCAGAACCACAACGCCTTCTGCCTGTCGGCCGTCTTCGACCACGTAGCAGACGCTCTGGAAATGGACCCCGTTGAAGTCGCCCTCAAGAACGATGGTGTCGAAGGCAGGGACATGGCGTACTTGGCCGCCTTCAAGAAGGACCACGGCTTCCAGGTACGCGACAGTCTGGCCGAAATCGTAGAGAAGGGAAAGACCGCCGTCGATTGGGATGCCAAGTGGCATGCGCCGGGCAAGAAAGTTCTTCCCAACGGCAGGCTGCACGGCATAGGCTTCACATGGGACCATGAATGGGACGACATCCGCGGCGTGAGCTGCGTCGGCCTCATGGTCAACGTGGACGGTACGGTGGACATTCTGGCCCAGAAGTCCGACGTGGGCTGCGACTACATGACCACTCACTGCCGCATCGTGGCCGAAGAAATCGGTCTCCCCATCGAGCACGTGAACTGGCGGCACTTCGAAGAGTGCGGTTTCCAGATGATGACACCAGACGGCTCCTGTAACCTCTGTGTCGACGCATACGCGAGCATTGCCGCAGCCCGCAAAGTCCGCCGGAAGATCCTGGAGTACGCGGTGACCCCCACCACGTTGATCGATATCGAGTACCCGGCAGAGTTCCCAGGCTACAAGGTCGAGGATCTGGAGATCGTGGACGGTATCGTGCGCGTCAAAGCCGATCCGAGTGTTCAGTGCCCCTTGAGCGAAGTTGTGAAGAGGGCAACCGTAGAACAGGCAGGAACCAGAGCCCCCGTGTTCGACTGGGCGTGGCACCGTCAGGGCCGCTACGGTGTGCAGGAAGGTCGACACCGCCTATGCCGGCAATGCTATTTCGCAGAGGTGGAGGTAGATCCCGACACCGGTGAAGTAGAGGTGACGAAGTTTGTCAGCGTCAACGACGTGGGCCTCGCCGTTAGTCCCGAAAGCTGTGAGGGCCAGCAGTACGGCGGTGCCTACATGGGTGTGGGCCGCTGCCTGGGCGAAGAAGTAGTCTTCGACCCCAAGACAGGTGTCAAACTGACCGGTGATTACATTGATTACAAAGTATTCACCATCCGCGACATAGGCAAAACCGTGAACATCCTCCACGAGAGTGGGATGGGTTGGGGAGCCTACGGCCTGGTTGGTATCGGCGAAGATATCGCTACGGTGGCCCCCGGTGTAGTAGGCAACGCCCTGCATAACGCCATAGGTGAGTGGGTCGACGAGCACCCGGTCACCCCAGCTAGGGTTCTGGCGGCCATAGACAAGGCGAGAGAGAAGGGGATCCTCTGAGATGAGACGCTTCAAGCACTTTGATGCTTCCTCGTTGGATGAGGCGGTTTCCTTACTGGCACGCTTTGAAGGCCGGGCAAAGGTAATCGCGGGCGGCACCGACATCGTCGGGACCCTCAAAGACAGTGTGCTGCCGGAACCTTACGAGGCACTGGTAAACATCAAGACCATCCCCGGATTGGAGGGAATCCGGAATGGCGCAGGCGTTCTGAAGATTGGAGCGCTTACGCGACTGGAAGATATAGCCCACAACGAGACGGTGCAAACCAAATACGCGGCGTTGGCCCAAGCTGCGCGTGTGGTGGCCACTCCCCACATTCGCGAGATGGGCACCATCGCCGGAAACATCTGTCAGAATACGCGTTGCTGGTACTACCGCTGCGCTCACAACCGCTTCCATTGTGTGCGCAAGGGTCACGCCGCACCAGGCCAATCCCTTGAGTGCTTTGCCAGCGACGGGGACAACCGCTACCACTCCATATTTGGGGATGTGAAGGACTGCCTGGCCGTCAACCCCAGCGATACCATCCCGGCGTTGATAGCCCTTGGAGCCACACTCAAGACCACCAAGCGCTCCATAGCGGTTAAGGACATCTTCCCTCCATCCGACGAGCCTACCAAGATGACCATCATCGACAGCGATGAGATCGTCATTGAAGTGGAGATCCCCGAGCCGCAGGCCTCGAGCCGCAGCGCCTACCACAAGGTGGCCATCCGCAAGTCTATCGACTTCCCCATAGTCAACTGTGCTGCGGTAGTGGATTTCGAAGGCGATGTGGTCAAGGACTGCCACATCTGCCTCAACGCCGTACATTACAAGCCGTATGTGCCGGAACGCGCTGAAGCTTTACTTGAAGGTGAACCCTTGACCGACGAGCAGGCGGCAACGGCCGGTGAAGCCGCTGTATGGGGCGCCAAACCGCTACCCATGAATTCCTACAAGATCACTATGGCCAAGGGCCTAGTGAAAAAAATCCTAATTGCCTGCCGCGAGGCCGGATAGGAACACACACAATGTAGCAATAGCAGGGGGGGCCACCCGGCCCCCCCACCTGTAAAGAGAGCGATATGTACGAAGTCCCGTAGATACGCCCGGCAAGGAGATGTTTGATGGAAGAGACCGCCGCATGGGTTCAGGCGTATGAGGAATTGTGCAACTTCATCTCGTTAGAGCCGGGTATCGATATCCGCAAGGATTCGGTGAGTATCGATGCTGCGGTTCGCACCCGCTTCTACCAGCTGTTCGACGGCGTGCGGGCGGCATTCCTAGCCGAGTGCGTGGGTGAGAAACTCGACGCCGCCCTCGATTTATCGCGCCATCACGAGCGGTTGGAAAACGAGGTGATGAAGTCACTGGGGCTCAGAGAGATGGTGATGAGCAGTGATCTGAGCCGATATCTGCGCGATCCTTTCAAACAGTTACTGCGGGAACTATGGGACCCACTCTTTGAACTGCTCAAGGGCACGTTGGAGTCGCCTGAGGAATTCGAAGCCCCAGCCAAGGAGGCACTGGAAGACGCCTTCGACCGGCTGTACGTGCTCGGCTACGAGAAGTGGGTGCAACTCAGTCTTATTCAGAGTTTGCACGCGGATCGGGTTTTTGAAGTACCTCTGGCGACACCGACCTCCAAACAGTTCATCAAGCACCGCCCGGACACCGTGCACTCGATTCCTCCACCGGAGCCTTCGGACCGCTTGGTATTCGATGTGATACGTCGCGCCCCTGCGTTGGTGCCGGATTTCATTGTACGAAGCCAACTATTGGGACGCCATGTCGGCATCATCACGGCGGTAGGTAAGGCTATATGGAAAGCGGGCAACCACAGCGACAGGCGCGAGTGGCTCGATCTGGCGGATTTGGTGGGAGAATTCGGCCTGGTAGAACTAAATCCCTCAGCGCTTCTCTACATCGACGACAACGTGGATGATCTGGCGCTGGTTGCAGACTCTGAGAAACTGTGTCGACCCGACGCGTTGGTGGACGTCACGCATATCCAGGACTGGGCGGACGAGTCGGCTGCAGAGTATCTGCGCAAGGTCCGACTGTGGCACACGGCCCTCAAACCCACTATGGGAACCTTTGTAATGAACCGCCATCCGGTACCAAATGACCTAGCCGCCGGCACAAATAACGGTCTGCACATATCGAAGTTGGGATTTGAATCGTTCCGCTTGGAATCCTTTCTAGAAGCTGTGGCCACAACTTCTAAACCCTGATGCAGGAAAGACGTCATGACACTCAATATCGTGGTATGCATCAAGCAGGTCATCAACCCTGACTACTTCGAGGGACTGACACTCGATCCCGAAACCGGCAGCATCATACGTGACAATGTCCCTTCCATCCTGAATCCAGTAGACGAAAATGCCTTGGAAGAGGCCCTTCGCGTCAAGGATGGCTTTGAAGACACTACAATTACCGCCATCAGTATGGGTCCGCCACAGGCCGAAGAGATCCTGCAGTGGGCATTGGCTCTGGGCTCCGACCAAGCGGTGTTGCTCTGCGACCGGGCGTTCGCCGGAGCCGACAGTCTCGCCACCGCCTTCACCCTGGCTGAAGCCATCCGAAAACTGGGGACCGTAGACCTAATCCTTTGCGGTAACGAAGCCGCCGACGGTGCTACCCAGCAGGTGGGTCCGCAGATCGCTGAACTCCTGGGCATCCCGCACGCTACGTACGTCACCAGCATGCATCTTGATAACGACGGGTCCGTGGCAATTCGCCGTAGTATCGAGTACGGACACCTCCAAATGACCTGCAGGACGCCCATGCTCGTAGGCGTTCTGGGGGAGATCAACGAACCACGACAGGTGACCGCCGACGGCCTCATCTCCGCCATGGACAAGGAAATCATCACGTGGGACGCCGGTGGTTTGGGAGTGAATGCTGAACAGGTAGGGCTCAAAGCGTCACCCACCTGGGTGGAGGGTAGCTATGAGAAGAGAATCGTTCGTGCCAGCCTGATGCTGGAAGGCACTCCTGCTGAGATGGTCCGGGCGGCCGTTTTGACACTGCGCAACGAAGGACTCCTCTGATGCCTTGTAGAGCTCTGTGAGGCTATGTCAAGGAAGGATACCAACCAGATGGCAACGCCAACTGCAATATGGATCTGGGCCGAGCAACGCAACGGTCATTTTATGGATGTGTCCCTGGAAGTTCTAGGCGCAGCTCAGGAGCTGGCCGATACCGTCAATGGTACAACGGCAGCCGTCGTGATCGGCGACCAAGTCGCAGACTTGGCCAAAGAGTTGGTGGCCTACGGCGCAGACATCGTCTATGCCGTCAGCCATCCTGACCTAGCGCTGTATCAATCCGGAGCGTACCCGCGCATCTTGGCAGAACTGATAGAAGACCATGGCCCCGAGATCGTCCTTATGGGTTCTACCAGTATCGGCATGGAAGTAGCTCCCGCCGTAGCCGCCCGCCTGAAGACCGGCCTTACTGCGCATTGCTGTGAACTCGAACTTAAAGAAAAAGAGGGCAGACCTAAGCTGATTGCCGACGTCCCCGGCTGGGGCGGCGGAATCCGTGTCCAGATAGTCTGTAACACGTCGCCCCAGATGGTCACAGTTGGTCTGGGAGTGACCGATAAGCCCCAACGTCGATCCCGGGCCGAAGGCACCATTGTCAACGTTCCCGTAACCCTAAGCGAGAGCGACCTGGCCTGCCGCACCGTCTTCATGGAAGAAACTCCACCTGAAGGTATTCCGGTGGAACAGGCCGAGACGGTACTAGTGGCCGGAGCAGGTATGAAGGCGGCCGGCGGGGTTGAGCCTCTCAAAGACCTGGCCGGGCTTATGGGCGCAGCCGTGGGCGGCACACGTCCGGTTGTCGACCAGGGCTGGATCCCGCAGAGCGGTCTGATTGGGGCCAGTGGCAAATCCATAGGTCCCAAACTGCTTATCACAGTGGGCACATCAGGGGCCAATCACTACGTATCAGGCATCACGAAGGCAGAAAAGGTTCTAGCCATCAACAAGGACCCAAATGCGGCGATCTTCAACATCTGCGATATGGGCATAGTGGCAGACCTAACCGAAGTCTTACCTTTACTGCAAGAAGAGCTCACGAAACAGAAATAACGCCCTGATCAATAGACCATGGGCTCTAGAGAAGAAGGGAGACTGTGATGGATTTTAATCAGTGGG